>NZ_BAAAZE010000005.1:0-384997 GCF_039536745.1 Actimicrobium antarcticum | reverse complement strand
CGTACCCGGTTTTTGGGAACCCGCAGGGCAGCGGTCTTGCGGTCGCCTTTTTCTTGGTTACTGCTTTTTGGCGAAGCAAAAAGAAGTGACCGGCTGCCGGGCCGCCCCCGGCTTGGTCATGACGGAGCACAACCCGTTTTAGCTACCGCAGACCGCAGATCGCACGCCGTGGCGACCTACAAGCCAGCTTGACCGGCTGCCGGGCCGCACCCGGCCTGGCCCCACGGAGCAGCAACCGTTTTAGCTACCGCAGCCCACACAGGAAGCTTGCCGCATATCGCGCTTCGCAGCCCAAACCCACCTTGAAAGGGCTGGCTTCGCAGCCCTTTCAAGGTGGGTTAGCTATGTTGGGCGTGGCAACCCGTACGGTCGGTGGATCAGCTGTCGGATTGCTGCTGTTCCACGCTCTCGAACACCAGCAGCGCCTGCTCCCGCACCTGCGTACGCCGCGCTTCCCACAAGGCGCGCAACTGATCCGGACGCAACTCGCGCTCATCCGCTTCCGAGACAAACATCACCTCGCCATTGCCTTCGGCTTCGGTCCGACTGAAACTCCATTCGCGCGAAAACTCCGGCTTGATCGCGCCAGCGTGTTTGGTGGGCATCGCACAGATCAATTGCATGCCGAGGTTGTCACGCAAGAATTTCAGGACGTCGCGCGCTCTGCCCTCGTCCATCTTCGAAAACGATTCGTCGTTGACCAGCAATTGCAGGTTCATGCCCTTGTCAAAATGCTTGAGCCGGTTCGTCACCACCGCCGCGTGAATGATGTAGGCCGGGGTTTCCAGCTGACCGCCGGAGCCGGTGCCCCATTCGGACAGACGCACCTGCGAGCCGGTGTCGGAGTCCTTGAAAATGTCATAGCGGCGGTAATTGCGGTAGTCCGCCACGCGCTGCAGTTCCTTGAGCGCGCGGTCGCCTTCGTCCGACAGCAGCAAGGCCAGCAGGCGGTCGCGCACCGCGCAGTTGGCGGCGCTCAGTTGTGCACTGTCGAACAAGCCCAGTGATTCCTGTAACTCCGACAGCTCCGCCGTGGCACTGAAAAAATCGTAGTACTCCTTGAATTCCGGCACCCATTCCGACCAGTCGATACGGAACTTGTCGGTCCCGAACTTGAGCTTGTCGAGTTCGGTGTTGAGCGTCTTGAGGGTACGCACGCCGGTATCGACTGCATTGCGAATCTCGTAGCAGAACTGCTTGGTGAAGACATCGTTGAACGACGCTTCGGCGGTACGCAACTGGTCGAGGTTGCGGACCAGTCCGATTTCCTGCTGCCGCAGCAATTGCTCGCGCACCTGCGCAGCCAGTGCCACGATGTGCACATACAAGCGACCGAAGTCGCCGTCGCGTTCATCGGCCTGCTCGCTCAGATCGAACCGTTCATCCGGGCGCGCATGGGCGTGGTAGTCGCCGAGCGCGTCGCGCAGGTCACCGTGCACGCGCCAGGTGCGCAGCTCGTGCTGTTTCAGGCGTGCGGTGGCATCGCTCTGCGTGACCACGGCAGCAGCGACTTCCTGATCGACTGCATCGGCCAGCGCCGTCAGCGACAAGCTGCCATTGGCCATGCACAGGCTGCGCAACGCATCGCGCTCCTGCTCGACCCGCTCCTGTTTGGGCAGCATGCCGAGGGTCAAGCGGGCGATCGCCGACTCGTGGGTCTGGCGGGTTTTTTCCAGCCCGCCGATCTGCTTGTCGCAGGCGCTCTTGCGCTCGTCGAGCTGGCGCAATTCCAGCTGCAGGACCTCGGCTTCGTCTTCCAGTTTGCTGACTTCGCTGAGGTCGATCCGTGCCAGATCCTGACGTAGCGTGTCGGTACTGCGCACAGCGCTGTCGAGGTCGGTCTGTGCGGTCAGCGAGGCGCGCTGCAACGGCACCATCAATGCCAGCGCGCCCTGAAAATCACGCAACTCCGCACGCACCTGCACCAGCCCCAGCTCGGCATCGGCATGATCCTGTTCGGCACGGGCGCGGGCCAGGCGTTTGGCCTCCTGGCCGAACACCAGCTGCTCGGCATCTGCGGCAAACATGGTGCGCCCGCCACTGCCTTTGCCGTCTTGCGTCAGGCCACGCGCAACCTGACGCAACGCCTGCGCATCGGCGACCTTGACGACCTGGCCAAACTGTTCATGCAGATAGGCGTCAGCAATCGGGTGCTCGGCGCGCAGTTCGTGGACGATCGAATCGGCAGGCGTGCGTTCGGGCTTCAGATGCTTCAGGCACAAGCTGCCCTGGATCACGCTGGCGCGCAGCTTGCGGTGACGCACGAACTCGATGGCCCGGGCTTCCCATTCCTGATCGACCACCAGATTGAAGCGCGCGCCGCCCAGATAGCCTTCGATCGCCGGTTGCCATTGCGGCGACAGCGGCTCGATCAGGTCACACAACACCTGCGCCCGCGCCGCGCCGAGTTCCTCGCGAAATGCCTTGAGCGCGTGTCGCGTCGAGGCCGGATAATCGGCGCCGCCTTCGGCCAGATTGGCCTTGCGCGAAGCCGCGTCCTTTTCGCGTTTGAGCGCGTCTGCCTCGACCGCACGCAGTTGCGCGATCTGCGTATGCAGCGCCGCCGAAAAACTCTGTCCGGGCCCGACCAGTGCGGCATGCAATCCGAGTAACGGCAGCTCCAGCCCATCGAGTTCCTGCAGCAGCAACAGCACCTTCAGCACATCGATCTGGTCGACTGCAGCGAGTCCGGCAATCACCTGCAACTGCTTGCCAAAGTCCGCAGCAGTCACAGCTACCAGCGCCGTGCCAACCTGTCGCGCTGCCTGCGACAGCGCCAGATACGTGCGCGGAATCTGCATGTCGGTGACCAGTTCGGCGGCACGCTGCAGCTGCTGCGCGGTCTGCACATTGTGTTTCAGCGCGCTCAGTGCGGTGTGGATACGCGCAGCGCAGGCTTGCAGATCCTGTTGCAGGCGGCGCTTCTGTTCGGCCGCCGGAATCCCCATCATCTGCGCCTGCAATTGCGTCAGGCTGCGCTGCTTGCCTAGCCTATCCTGTTCCAGCCTGTCGATGCTGGCGCTCTCGGCATCGATCGCAGCCTGCGTCTGCTGCACGGTCTGTTCGGCCGCTTCCAGCTGCTGCTGGTCATCGCGCACTTCCAGTGCTGCCAACAACAAGCGGGTTTGCACCGCCGCCTCGTGCACCTGACTGGTGGCGCTGGCGGCATTGCCCAGCGCAGCCAGTCGCTGCACATTGCCGGCCAGCCGTTCGCCTTCGTGGCGCAGGTCGCTGACCTGGCGCATCAGTTTGCTGATCTGGCCGATCCGTTGCGACAGCTGCGTTGCATCGAGTTCCAGAATCTGGTGTCGCACCAGCTCATCGACGCTGCCGATGGGCTTGTGGGCAATCGACTGGCTCCAGGCTTTGGCGGCACTTTCGGCCTCGGCGAACGGTACGGTTTTCTGACCGCGAAAGCGGCCATACAGCTGGCAGAGATATTCGCGTTTGCTGTCCCGGAAAGTCATCACGCCGCGATACCGCGCAGCCAGGTGATGCTCGATTTTTTCGGCGGCAATCACGGTCATTGCGCCGTCGCCATCCAGCGTGGTCAGGTCGCCCAGCTTCAAAGCGGCATCATCGATGATCAGCAAGACCAGCCGCTCGGCCACCGCCTGGCGACGCTCGCCTGCGCCATCAAGCCGCGCCGAAGCCGCGATCAGCGCAGTGAACTCGCGGCCGTCTTCGCCTTCGCTGGGCTTGAACACCGCAGCGATGTAGCCATGCGCGCCATCGGGCCGCGCATACAGGTTGTCTTCGGCGCCGACGATGTAGGACCACAGCGTGCGCTTGGTCTTGCCGTTGCGCGCGCCCTGCGTGGTTTCATCCTGGCCGGGGTTGTAGTTGAAGATGTTGGTGTACACCGCCGTCATCACGGTTTGCAGGGCATCGAGCATGGTCGATTTGCCGGAGCCGGTCGGCCCGGTCAGCAGCGTCATGTTGCCCATCGGGTATTCCTGCGAGCGCAACGCGCCCCAGTTCACGAGGATCAGTTTGTCGAGCTTCATTGCGCATCCTCCTGGGTATCGGTGCCATCGGCTTCCAGCGCCGCGGCCAGCATGTCGTCGCTGATGATGCCGAGGATGGTGGGGCGAATCGCCAGCAGCGCATCTTCGTCGTCGGTCGAAAAGGTCGGCGCCATCCGGATCAGCCGGTGCCGTCGCAAGTCCGCCAGCAAACGCAAGCGGTCGACCGTCGTGGCCGGCAGCGCGCGTTTGAGTTGGGTCTGCAGGGTGGCCGACAATTCCTCGAACGTGACCAGCACTTCGCCATCGTCGCTCAGGCGGCGGCCGGCTTCGGCCAACCCTTGCTGATACAAAAACCGCAGCGCCAGCGCGGCGGCCACAAAGTCGGCGCTCAGGCGTGCCCGCAGTCCCGCCACCGGTTCCAATTCATCGGTGGGCATGCCGGGTACTTCGGCACCCGGTGCGTACAACCGGAAAAATTCGCCCTGCACATCGTGCACCAGCCGGAATCCGGCCAGCCCGAAGTAATCGTGCAGCAGCAGTTCGATGCGGCGCATGTCGTCGTACAGGCGCTGCTCGACGCCATCTTCGTCGCGCACGATGATGCCGGCGGCGAACAGCCGTCCGACCATGTCGCGAAAGCGTTCGGCGTCGAGGTTGTGCAACGCGAGTGCGTCGTTGAGGGTCTGGCCTAACGTCTTGGTCAGGATCGCGTTCGGGGTCTCGCTTTGGGTCTCGCTAAACGTCATTTGGTGATCTCGACTTGGTAATCATCGCCGGTATAAAAGGCATTCCATAATTTGGCCGGCAGCCTGGTCACGCGCAGGTGCGGATCACGCGCGGCGCGCACGGCTTCGACCAGCTGCATGTTGTTGAGGATATCGGCAGCGGTTTCGGCGGGTAGCGTCGACAGGCGGATCGGCCGGTCGCGCAACTGCAGTTCGTCACGGATGCGCTGCACCACATTGTCGTTCGAGATCGCGAAGGCATCGGCTTCGGCGCGGCTCATCGCTGCCGCCAGCCGGGCCTCGCGACTGACGCGCGGTTGCGCCGTCACGGTCAGGGCGCGGCGGCGTTCCGAGGCGCTGCGCAATTTGAACGTGGCCGGGTCCAGCAGGCGCAATGCGGCAGGTGCAATCGCGTGGCCGAGTTTGTCGAGAAAGGCGTTCTGTGCCGCCGGTGCCAGCGCAGCGCTCTGGCTGATCGCGATACTGTAGGCATGCGACCGCTGCCCGCCACGCAGCATCAGCGCCTGCTGCACGATGGCAGCCGCGCGCTGCATGTAGACGCTCATGGCCTTGATCAGTTCGGGGTGTTTGGTGGTGCAGGCGGCTTCGACGATGTCTTCGATGCGATCAAGTAGCCAGTCCAGCGTCGAGTTGCCGACACGTTCCTGCCGCGCCCAGCGGGCGATGTCGTTCAATTGCGCTTCGAGTTGCCGATGCTGTTCGGGTGCCAGCTGGTGCAGGCGCAGGATCTGGTCGCGGATGACCTGACGATGGCGTTCCACGCTGTCGGCGGTGAGCTGCTTCTTGAATTCGTTTTCGAAGCGTTCCAGAAATTCCATGAAACCGTCCCACGGCGTTTCCGTCGCTTCCTGCATCAGGCGTCGCACCAGTTCCTGAAAATAATCGACGTTCTCGGACAGGTCGCTGATGACTTTTTCGGCGTAGTCATACGCATCCACCAGATCGTACGCATCGAGGTTGCGCAGCGCCGCATCAAGCGCGTTGCGGCAACTGCGCACATTGCGCTGGCGGGTGCGGGCGCTGCGCCGATCGAGGGTCCAGCAGGCCTCGGCAAACAGCTTGCCGGCACGGGTAAAGCGATAGGCCGAGACCAGTCCGGCGCGGTCGCCGAATTTTTCCAGCCAGCCATCGCGTTCCAGCGCACGGATCACGGCGCCGGTACTTTGGGCATCGTCCGTGTCGGTGACCGGGCTGAATTCGAGGTCGGGTGGCGCGTCGTCGGCGGCGGTCAGACCGAGGCGTGCCTCCTGCACGACCGGCAACAGCAGGTCGCGCAACATGTCACGGGTGAGGTTCTGCGCATGGTCGGCGCTCGGTCCGTGCAGGCGTTCATACAGCGCGTGAACGCAACCGACGATGATGCCGCGATGCTTGCTGGCCAGCGGGCGGAAGAAATGCAGGCGGTCGGGTTGAAAGAACATCAGGGCTGATTCGCGGAAATAGGTTCGAGGGCGAACTATAACGGAGCGGGGGTCGCGGGAACAATGCATGGGAGTAGCCGGCGGGACAAAACGCAGTGACACAGCCGATTTGCTGGCGGTTTCCGACTCAAGCAATTTGCAGCGAAATGATCTTCACCCGGTCGAATGCGGCAACAAAGTCAACCGCACGTTCGAAGACAAATTCGCCTGAATTGCAAGGTAATGTTAAATAAAATGCAATTATCTTTACTAAATGACATATCTATTTGATACTTCTTCCAAGCAATTTAATTGCTTGTGGGATCAGACAGCAAATCCAACTACAACAACCGTCAAGGAATACATCATGACCAAATTCACTAGAATCGCACTCGGGCTATCCCTTATGGTGTCGTCGTCAATGATGCTGTCCACCGCGCAAGCGACGCCCGCACCCTCACCAAGCTGGATTCAAACATTAGGTCCGGCAACAACGGGCTTTTCGGTTGGTTCGAGCACCGTTACTTACGGCCCGACGATGGCGCAATCCGTCTTTAGCTACGATGGCGCAAACCCTCCGGGCAATCAAAGTCCGGCCGCAATCCGCACCATGGTTTCCACGCAATTCGGTCTGCCATCGACAGGCGTGGGCTCATTGTTAGCGTCATCGGCTTTCGGTGATATCTCGACAGGCACATTCACTATTGCCTCCAGCTACGATTATCTGGCAATTCATTATGGCAAAGGCGAGTTACTGTTCCACTGGACTGACCCGATCGCAGCAAATACATCATTCACCATCGAGGGCTTGCCCCGTGGCATCAGCAACTATCGCGCTTTCAGTTCAACGGTAGAACTATTGCCAATCCCGGCAGTCCCTGAGCCAGAGACCTATGGCATGCTGCTCGCGGGCCTCGGTCTGCTGGGTGTCGTGGCGCGTCGACGCAAGTCAGCCTGAAAAGCAGGCGGCATGGAGTGCCGCTGACTTCACGACAGCCGTAATCGATCATGGGTAGCTGGTGCCTTGCATCACCCGCCCACAGTCAATCATCGAGCTCCGGGTAATGCCGCCAGATATCGTCATTATTCGGCGCCAGCCGTCTTGTCGAGCGCAAGTAGCGCGTCACATTCGGTACTAGTGCTACCCGATCATGCAAGGCCAGCAGTCGCGGCACTTGCACACCCACCCGTGCCATTGCCTTCGGAAACGCATAGATGAGTCCGGCAATCATCTGGAACATTGACAGGTCCACGTAGCTCAGGCGATCGCCAATCAGGCAGGTGTCTCCGGCCGGATTGCGCTCCAGGATGCTTTCAAAATAATTCAGGAATTTTGGCAGGCGCTCGCTCCGGAAGGCGACTGCGTACCGCAAGGCTTCCGCTTTCTGCTCCCCGTAATACAAGCCGCCGCCCACCGGATGATGCGTGTCATGCACTTCGCTGACCAGGTCGGCGATCGTCAACTGACATTGATGTGCCCAGAATTTCCCGGCTTCGTCGGTCGGCGCCAGGCCCAGTTGCGGCCCGAGGTAGAGCAGGATGTTGGCGACCTGCGCCAGCACCAGTCCATCCACCTTGACGATGGGCGGGGCAAAGGGCGGCTGGTCAATGGCGGTGCTTTGCAACAGGTCGAACAGCGCCGGCAGGCCCGGCTTGCTGCGGGCAACGTCGATGTAATCAGCATCGGCGGCTTCGAGCGCGAGCCGGATGAATTCGCCGCGCCCCTGAATATCGGGCCAGTAGTAGAGTTCGATCGGCATGTCTAGTATCCTTGTCGTCTTTTAAAATTTACCCCGCATAATTCCATGGAAGAACTCGATCAGCGCTATCAAGTCCGCCAGCGCAAGGCTAACCCGGAAGAGAAGGACGTGCCGGTCTACGCCAAGGCCATGATCGGCAAGACCGGTCAGTTTGAAGGTGTTTCGTTCATCCGCAACAAGGACAAGGCGTCGGTGATGACGCTGGCACTGGCGCAGCAGGTCATCGACTGGACCGAGGCGCGCAAGACCCGCGCCGGCGAGTACGTGACCACGATCATCTGCAAAGGCCAGTGAACGCAGCAATGACGGTGTCGGTATGAACCCGCCACGGCACGCCTTGCGGAACTGGTTGCGCAGTTTTATCCCGGTCAGGGTCGGCGTCAATGGCACCGAGCGCTTGCGCGCGTGTGGCGGCGCGCTACTGGGCATCCTCATTACCGGCCTGGTGATGCGCTGGACTCTGGGTCCCGATATACCGGTATCGCTGCTGATCGCACCCATGGGCGCGTCCGCCGTCCTGCTGTTCGCGCTGCCCTCCAGTCCGCTGGCCCAACCGTGGTCGATCATGGGCGGCAATCTGGTATCGGCAACGATCGGCGTCGCCTGTGCGGTATGGATTGCAGATCCGGTCTGGGCCGCGACTGCGGCGATCGCGCTAGCCATTGCTGCCATGCTTCTGCTCGGTTGCCTGCATCCGCCCAGCGGAGCGATTGCGCTGACGGCCGTGCTTGGCGGACCCGCCATTCATGCTCAGGGTTTTGCGTTCGTGCTGGCGCCGGTGGGTCTCAATTCCCTGCTGATCCTGCTGGTAGCGATCGCCTACAACAACGCCACGCGGCGTCGCTATCCGCACCTGGCGCACCCCGACGCTGCCAGCACCCACGACACGAGGGATGCGTCACCGATGAGCCGGGTCGGCTTTACCTCGGCCGACCTCGACCATGTGCTGCGCCAGTTCAATGAGGTACTGGACATCAACCGCGACGACCTCGCCGATCTGTTGCGACAAACCGAAATGCAGGCTTACCGGCGCCGCTTCGGTGAAGTCAGCTGCGCCGACATCATGTCACGCGACCTCATTACGGTTGAATTTGGCAGCACGCTGAACGAAGCCTGGACACAACTGCACGCACACCGGATCAAGGCATTGCCGGTACTCGACCGGGCCCGACGCGTTATCGGGATTGTCACGCTGGCGGATTTTTTTCAGCATGCAAACCTTGACGGCCCGGTTGCCATTAGCGACAAGCTGCGCGCCTTGTTGCGACGCAGCCCGGCATCCCACTCCGACAAACCCGAGGTAGTCGGTCAGATCATGACCAAAGCAGTCCGAACCGCCACGATGGACCAGGCTATCGTCGAACTGGTGCCGTTGTTCTCGGATTCCGGTCTGCACCATATTCCGGTGATCGACGAAGAACGACGTCTGTGCGGCATGGTCACGCAATCGGACCTGGTTGCGGCGCTGTACCGAGGGCGCCTTGATCAGCCATTGGCGGCAGCATGATTGCCACCACTAACTCAGTGCATGCGCATGTTTTCCGAGACAAACGGCTGCCCCAGTCGCTGTTCGAACTGCGAGGCAGGCATCGGCCGGTTGAACAGAAAACCCTGGTACGAGTGGCAGCCGAGCGCCGCCAGATGATCGCGCTGGCCACGGTTTTCGACCCCTTCGGCGATCACCTCCAGCCCGAAACTGTCGGCCAGGCTGACGATGGTGCGGGCGATCGCAGCATCGCCCTTGTTGGTCTGCACATCGCGCACGAACGACTGGTCGATCTTGAGCTGGTCGATCGGCAATATTTTCAGGTAGGACAGTGATGAATAGCCGGTGCCGAAATCGTCCAGCGAGAAACCCACGCCGAGCTTTCTGATTTCGGACATGCGCGCGCTGGTGTCGTAGATATCGTCGAACAGGACGCTTTCGGTCATCTCCAGTTTGAGCTGATGCGGGTCGGCGCCCGACTCCCGGATGGCCCTGTAGACGTCGTCGACAAATCGCGGATGGCGGAACTGACGGGCACTGACGTTGATCGCCAGCCGCACGCTGGCGGTCAGCGGCTTGTTCTGCCACCGCGCCAGCTGGGCACACCCAGCCTCCAGAATCCAGCGCCCCAGTGCCAGAATCTGGCCACTCTCTTCGGCCAGTCCGATGAAAGCGGCTGGCAACAACATGCCTCGCGTCGGATGATGCCAGCGCACCAGCGCCTCGGCGCCGATCAGGGTGCCATCGCCCTTGACCTGGGCCTGATAATGCAATTCGAACTGGTTTTTTCCGGCCGCATTGCGTAGTTGATTTTCGAGTAGTGCACGGGCCGTCACGCTGACCTGCATCGCCGAGGCAAAAAACCGCAAGGTATCGCGCCCGGCCGCTTTGGCCTGGTACATCGCCATGTCGGCGCGCTTGAGCAATTCGGTCACCGACATGTCTTCGTGACCGAACAGCGTGATGCCGATGCTGGCGGTGCTGTGATACGAGCAATCAGAGATCTGGTACGGCTGGCGCAGCGCCTGCAATATTTTTTCGCCGACCTGGGCCGCGTGACTGGCGGCAGCACCCGGCGCATCCTCGAGATCGACCAGCATGACGACAAACTCGTCGCCACCGAGGCGGCCCACCGTGTCGTCAGAACGCACGCAGCTGCTCAGGCGTTGCGCGACCTGCTGCAGTAAAGCGTCGCCCATGTCATGCCCGAGCGTATCGTTGAGCGTCTTGAAATTGTCCAGGTCAATGAACAGTAAAGCACTGTTGTGATGGGACCGGCTTCGGCTGGATTGCACCTGTTGCAGGCGATCGAGTAACAAGCGCCGGTTCGGCAATCCGGTCAGACTATCGTAGAACGCCAGTTGCTGGATTTCCGCTTCAGCGGCGGTGCGCTCGGTGATGTCGGTATCGATCATGAGAATGGAACGTGGTTGCTTGTCGTCGCCGCGCGCCAGCGTCCAATGCCCCTCCACCAGAACCAGCCTGCCATTTTTGCAGCGCTGCCGCAAAATACCGGTCCATTCTCCGGTATCCAGCAGCTGCTGCTGTATGTGTTGCTGATCCTCGACGGACAGCATCGACTCTGGCAGCGCATTGCCGATCGCCTCGTTGGCACTCCAGCCGTAGAGTCGTTGCGCACCAGCGTTCCAGAATTGCACGCGCTGATCGATGCCGCGCACGATGATGGCGTCTTGCGCCTTGTCCAGCAACGCCACGTGCTCGGCGAGTTTGGTGTCGGCGTCCTGGCGCTCGATTTCGCCAGCCACACGAATCGCGTAAATCTGCAGCGTTGAACGGATCACGGCGGAGCGCAGCAATGGCTCGCGGAAAATCACGCCAATAATACCGATCGGCGTGCCATCGAAATCTTCCAGGCGTACAGCGACGTAGGCTTGCGCTTTCATTTTTTCGAACAACGGATAGGCAGGATAGCGGCTTGCCACGTCGTCGCAGACCAGCCATTCGCGCTGCGTCAGCAAGTCTTCGCTGGGCGTTCCGGCCAGCGCAAAGTCGGAAGGCGTGGCACGCTCGCCATCGATGACCCCGGCAATCAGGCGCGCATGCCCGGGGTTTTCAGACAGACATCGAGCAATGAAACCGCCGTCGGCACCCAGTGCTTCGGTCATGCTGGCCACAAGACGCCACAGGAATTCACTGCCGTGGCTGGCCGATAGCGCAGTGGCCGTCCGGATCATGATCGATTCGGTCTGGCTGTGATCGGCACGGGCCCGCAATCCGAGCAGGGCCTGCGCGATCTGTTTTTCGAGCTGCGTCAGCAAATGCACTTCTTGCGCAGGCAGCGCGCCAATGACGTCGCGATACAGCGCAAGCACGCCAAAGGTACGGGACACGTCATTCAGGGGAAAACAGATCATCGAGCGCAGGCCATCCCGTACGATGCGCTCCTGCCAGGGATTGAAACGATCGCTGCCGACCATGTCGCTACACTCGACTACCTGACCGGTGCGTACTGCTTCACCGCACGGTCCGCCTCCGAATGGCAGGCTCGACGACCAGCTTATTTCAATGCCTTCCAGACTGCGTTCGCCGCCAGCCTGGGCAATCGGACGAATCTTGAACGAGTCATCCTCGAGCGCTTGCCCGATCCAGCAAAACACATAGCCGCCACTGACGGTCATCAACGCACAAAACGCATTAAGCAACTGCATCTCGGTCGACGCCTGTGCAATCAGGTCAACGCAACCGGACAACAAGCGCATGGCGCGCTGCGCCGAATCTCGCTCCGGATCCAGAGAATTCGGCAAGTTATTCAAAGGCGCTATTACCTCGTCGCTACTTTCAGGCATTTCCATGACATCTCCGGCAAACAGGAGCCAGCGTCTGCATGACGCACACGCAATGAAGTAGTGCTGCGGGCCTCCGGCGAGGCATTGTGGCATGGCTTGAAGCGAGAGAAAAGAAGAGTTATCGAAATGACCTTTTAATATTATTTCGATAACGAAAGTTGACCTGGAGATAACGCGGATTGTGCGTACGTGGCCATATCAAACCTCGTCGGTATTGTTCCGGCACAGCGAAATTTTTGGTCGTCTCGGACGCTATAATCACGCGCTCTTATATTCCTACCCGAGGATCGATGAAGACCTCCGACCAAACCCGCGACTGGGTGAGCCGTAGCCGCCGCAGCGTCTGGCATCCCTGTACCCAAATGCAGCATCACGACACAATGCCCCTGATTCCGATCAGCCATGGTCGTGGTGCATGGCTGTTCGACCAGGACGGCAAACGCTATCTGGATGGCATCAGTTCATGGTGGGTCAATCTGTTCGGCCACGCCAACCCGCGCATCAATGCCGCACTAAAATTGCAGCTCGACCAACTCGAACACGCGATGCTGGCCGGGTTCACCCATGAGCCGGTGGTCGAACTTTCCGAACAACTGGCGGCATTGACCGGCGACCAGCTCGGGCATTGTTTTTATGCCTCCGATGGCGCTTCGGCAGTGGAAATCGCGTTGAAGATGTCGTTCCATTACTGGCGCAACATGGGCCGCAGCGACAAACGCGAATTCGTGTGCCTGCAAGGTGGCTATCACGGTGAAACCATCGGTGCGCTGGCCGTTACGGATGTGCCGCTGTTTCGCACCGCCTACGGGCCGATGCTGCAAAAAGTTCATGTGGTGCCGAGTCCCGATGCACGCCATGCCGAACCGGGCCAGTGCGCTGCCGATGTCGCGGCACGCGCAGCGGCTGCCCTGGAGCGCCTGCTGGCAGAGCGCGGCGACCATATCGCGGCGCTGATCGTCGAACCACTGGTGCAATGCGCCAATGGCATGGGCATGTACGACCCGTCCTATCTGGCGACGGTACGGGCGCTGTGCGACCGCTACGACGTCCATCTGGTGGCCGATGAAATCGCGGTTGGCTGCGGACGCAGTGGCACCTTCTTTGCCTGCGAACAGGCGGGCATCTGGCCCGATTTTCTGTGCCTGTCCAAAGGCATCAGTGGTGGTTACCTGCCGCTTTCGCTGGTGATGACGCGCGACGCGATTTTTGATGCGTTTTATGACCGTGACGTGGCACGCGGCTTCCTGCATTCGCATTCGTACAGCGGCAATCCGCTGGCCTGCCGCGCGGCACTGGCGACGCTGGCGATCTTTGCCGAGGACGACGTGCTGGCGACCAACCGGATCAAGACGGCACGCATGAGCGCCGCACTCGCTCCGCTGGCCGCCCATCCGCAGGTGCGGCACTTGCGCCAGCGCGGAATGATCTGGGCCTTCGACGCCGTGACCGACCTGCCGGCGAGTGATTTTGCACGACGCTTTTTTGTCGCGGCGCTGGAGCAGGAATTGTTATTGCGGCCGATCGGACACACGGTCTATCTGATGCCGCCCTACATCCTCGACAACGACGAAATCGACCTGCTGGCAGCGCGCACGCAAGCGGTCTTCAACCAGGTGATCTCCGCATGACACTTCCCCTCATTGCCAGACTCGACACCAAACTGGACCAGCTTGCCGCACGCGGCCTGCAGCGTCGACGCCGCACCACCGAATCGCCCTGTGCGCCGCAAGTACAGGTCGATGGCCGCACCATGCTGGCATTTTGCAGCAATGATTACCTGGGACTGGCAGCCCATCCGCAGGTCATCGAAGCGCTGCGCGAAGGTGCCAGTCGGTATGGTGCGGGCAGCGGTGCGTCCCATCTGATCAGCGGCCACGCGCACGCGCATGCACAGCTCGAAGACCTGTTGGCGGCATTCATGCAGCCGGACATCGCGGCTGCGCGGGCGCTGTATTTCTGTACCGGATACATGGCGAATCTGGCCGTACTGTCGGCCATGGCCGACCGCGATACCGATCTGTTTTGCGAACAATTCAATCACGCGTCACTGATCGACGGCGCGCGCCTGTCGCGGGCCAGTGTGCAGATTTATCCGCATGGCGATGTCGATCAACTGGCGTTGCAACTGGCGACCAGCAAGGCGAGCAACAAGATCGTCGTGACCGACAGTGTCTTCAGCATGGATGGTGACGTGGCGCCATTGGCGGCGTTGCTGGCGCTGTGCGAACAGCATGATGCCTGGCTGCTGGTGGATGATGCGCACGGGTTTGGCGTGCTGGGCGAACACGGTCGCGGTGCGCTCGAACACTGCGCGGTCCGCTCGCAACGGGTGATCTACATGGGTACGCTGGGCAAGGCCGCCGGTGTCGCCGGGGCCTTCATCGCGGCCCATGAGAGCGTCATCGAATGGCTGGTGCAGCGCGCCCGCCCCTACATTTACAGCACCGCCGCGCCCCCGGCACTGGCGCATGCACTGCTGACCAGTCTGGCGATCATCGCCGGGCCCGAGGGCCAACGCCGGCGCGCGCACCTGACACGACTGATCGCTGATTTTCGGGCCGGGCTGCGGTTGCAGCAATGGCAGTTGATGCCATCGCACACGCCGATCCAGCCGGTCATCATCGGCACCAACGACGCCACCATGTCTGCCGCCGGCAGCCTGTATGCAGCCGGCCTGTGGGTGGGGGCAATCCGGCCACCGACGGTGCCGGTCGGTACCGGGCGCTTGCGCATTACCTTGTCGGCGGCGCATACGCAGGACGAGGTGACGCAACTGGTTGCCGCGCTCAATGGACTGGCGGCATGAGCGCGCCGTCTGTATTGCGGTTTTCGTGTTTCGTGACCGGCACCGACACCGGTATTGGCAAAACCATCATCAGCGCGGCCTTGCTGCATTTGCTGGCACGACGCGGGCTGCGTGCGGTCGGCATGAAGCCCATCGCGGCCGGCGCGGCGATGATCGACGGCCGCCTGATCAACGACGACGCAGAGTTGCTTGGCATGGCCAGCAACCTCGCGCCACCGATTGCGCTCACCACACCCTATTTGCTGCGCGAAGCTGCCGCACCACACATCGCGGCGCGCCTCGACGACGTGACGATTTCCATCGAGCATATTCTGGCGTGCCATGCGCAACTGGTCGAGATGGCCGATGCCGTGGTGGTCGAGGGTGTCGGCGGATTTTGCGTACCGCTATGCGTATCGACCGATACGGCCGATCTGGCGCAGCGCCTGAATCTGCCGGTGATACTGGTGGTGGGCATGCGCCTGGGTTGCCTCAGCCATGCACTGCTGACGGCGCAAGCCATCACGGCACGCGGCTTGACCCTGGTTGGCTGGGTCGCCAACATGATCGACCCCGCCATGGAACACGCCACCGACAATATCGCCGCACTGACAGACCGGCTGGCGGCGCCGTTACTGGGCATCGTGCCGAATCTGGCTGGCATTTCCGCCGCGACGGCGTCGGTGCATCTGGACGGACCGGCGCTGGACCAACTGCTGACGCGGTACTATCGCGTTCGACAAACCGGCTTGCCATAAGGTCAGGCCGCTATAGCGGTCACAGCGTCGATCCCCGGTGCGGATCGACGTGTCGATCTCTTCGCCGCCGCTGCGTTCCATTACGTTCACCCCTTGGTTCACTCACCGGCATCCCGGAAAGAAAGACATTCCCCTATGCCTCACGACATCAGTCTGATCACCACCATCGCTGCCGCGCTCGTCATGGGCCTGGTGTTTGGCGTCATCGCCGTCCGGCTGAAATTGCCGGCACTGGTCGGTTATCTGGTCGCCGGCATCATGATCGGTCCGGCGACACCGGGTTTTGTCGCCGATGTCGCACTGGCCGGACAGCTCGCCGAGATCGGCGTGATGCTGCTGATGTTTGGCGTCGGATTGCATTTTTCGCTGGATGACTTGCTGGAGGTGCGGGGCATCGCCATTCCGGGTGCGCTGATGCAAATCGCTGCAGCGACGGCCCTGGGCATGGGCGTGGCGTATTTGTGGGGCTGGAGTCTCGGCAGCGGGCTGGTGTTCGGGCTGGCCCTCTCGGTCGCCAGTACCGTGGTGCTGCTGCGCGCACTCGAAGACACCGGTGCACTGGACTCCTTCAATGGCCGTATTGCGGTAGGTTGGCTGGTAGTCGAAGACCTGGTGATGGTACTGGCGCTGGTGCTGTTGCCGGCCCTGTCCGGTCCGCTCGGTGGCACGGTTGATCCGACCGCCGGCAGTCTCTGGGCGACGCTGGCAAAAACCCTGGGCCTCGTCGTGGCGTTCATCGCGTTGATGCTGGTGGTTGGCCGCAAGGTGTTTCCGTGGATTTTGTGGCAAGTGGCGCGGACCGGCTCGCGCGAACTGTTCACCTTGTGCGTCATTGCCGCGGCCGTCGGCATTGCGTATGGCTCGACCAGATTGTTCGGTGTGTCGTTTGCACTGGGTGCTTTTTTTGCCGGGATGGTGCTGCGTGAATCGGAGCTTAGCCACCGCGCCGCCACCGAAACCCTGCCTCTGCGCGATGCGTTTTCGGTGCTGTTTTTTGTCTCGGTTGGCATGCTGTTCGAACCGGCGGTGCTGCTGGAAAGCCCGTTGCGTGTCGCCGTCGTGGTGGTGATCATCATGTTCGGCAAATCGCTCGCCGCATTGCTGCTGGTATTGGCGTTGCGTTACCCCCTTAATACGGCATTGACCGTCTCGGCCAGCCTCGCGCAGATCGGCGAGTTTTCCTTCATCCTGGCGGCGATGGGACTCTCACTCGGCCTGTTGCCCGCCCAAGGGCAGAGCCTGATCCTGGCCGGGGCGATGATATCGATTGCACTCAATCCGTTGCTGTTTGCATTGATCAAGCCGGTGCAACGCTGGGTCCATGCGCAACCTGCGCTCGCGCGCAGGCTCGACCGCACTCCTGATCCGCTTGCCGAACTGCCCTCGACAGTGGCGCAGCACACGCTGACCGGACAGGTCGTGCTGGTCGGCTACGGTCGTGTCGGCCGCCACATCGCCAGTCAGCTGCTAGCGAACAAGATCGATTTCGTCGTCGCCGAACAAAACCGGGAAACCGTCGAGCAATTGCGTGAACGTGGTTTTTCCGCGGTGGCCGGCAATGCCGCCGATCCGGCGGTGCTGATCCAGGCCCACATTGCGCGGGCACGTTGCCTGGTGATCGCCACACCGGACACCTTCCATGTCCGCAAAATGATCGAGACTGCGCGCATGCTCAATCCCGGTATCGCATGTATCGTGCGCACCCACAGCGCCGCCGAGGCGGATCTTTTGCACAGTGAGCAGGCAGGCCAGATACTAATCGGCGAAGAGGAGCTGGCATCGGGAATGACGCGGTGTGTGATGGCGTCGCTGGGAAAAAAACACTAGCCTGCGCATCGATACCGGGCTGACTGCCATTATCTGGTACTGGCCAGGCTAGGAGCCTGCCGGACTTAGGTCGTCGAAGCGAAAAATTTGCTGGGCGAGGGCAGATTTTGCCGCTTTTGCAGCGTCAATATCGAGATATTGACCAAAAAAACGGTGAAATATGGACCGGCCAGCAGATTTTGCAGCCGACGATCCCTAAGTCCGAGAGGCTCCTAGTTACCGTGATCGATCCGCGCCAGCGCCTGGCGTATCACATCCGCATCGGCAGGCCGCACCAGCCGTGCCACCTCGACACCGGCATCCAGAAAAATCAGGGTCGGCCACAAGGTCACCTTGAATGAGCGGCCTAAAGGACGTCCTTTGCCATCTTCGATTTTCAGGTGACGTACTTGCGGGAAGCCAGCGCATGCGGCATCAACCAGCGGTTGCGCCGCCTGGCAGTGGCCGCACCAGTCCGTACCAAAATCAAGAACCACTGCCCCCGCGACACGATCGACTTCGTCGCGCGATGGCGCGTCACTGCGGTAATTTTCAGTTGGCAACATGGGGATTCCGATCAGGTGGAGACTGCACTACGCGCGCTCTGGCACGCAGTCTGACAAAGATGATTTTCAGCGCCGCCAGTACGGGCACCGACAAGAAAATACCGACCACGCCAGCCAGTTCATCGCCTGCCAGCAACCCCACAATGATCAGCAACGGTGACACTTCCACCCCTTCGCTCATCAGATAGGGATTGAGCACGTAATCCTGAAACATCCGGTAAGCAAGAATAAACACGAGTACCCACAGCAAATGCGGAAAGCCACTGAACGCCGCCACTGCCAGCACGACGACCACGGCCGACAGCGGTCCGACAAAGGGGATGAATTCCAGCAATCCGGCGATGCCCGAAAGCAGCAGCGCATACGGCACGCCCAATGCCGAGAACACCAGGCTGTAGATCACGAACGTCGCCATCGACAGCAACAACAGTGCGCGCACATATTTCGACAGCAGCCCGTCAAGATCTTCGGTGATGCCGCTCCAGAGCGATTCGCGCGCCGTCCCCAGTGCATTGAGGAACTCTGCGCGCATTAGTGGCGCCTCCTTGATCAGCAGGAAGCTCAGGACCGGAATCAGGATCAGATAAATCAGGTTGGTGGCCACGTGCATCACCTCCATGCCAAGACGCTGCGCGAATGGCAGCGCCTGACCGGTCCCGTTCTGCAGCTGTTCGGTCAGGAAGCCGAGTATCTTTGCCCGCTGTGGCTTCAGAAATTCCGGCAACGGCAAGCGCGCAGAAATATTGGCAGGATCGAGCAAGGTCGGCAGTTGCTGGCTGAGCCGAACCGCCTCATCGGTAATGGTCGATCCGAATAGCAATCCCGCCATGCCGAACAACAGGACTGCCACCACGAACACGATGCCGATCGACACCGTACGCGGCATGCGTGCAGGCTTGATGCGTTCCACCAGTTCGACCAGCGGATACAGCAGATAACTGAAGAAAATCGCAAAGACCACGACCAGCAAGGTCGACCGCAGCGCATACACAATGAACAGAAAAAAGGCCACCAGCAGCGCGGTCCAGACGATCCTGGCGATACGTACATCAAATCCGAACATGACTACATTTCCTTTTCTTAGCAGCACGATGGCCCGGAATCGGTGATCTGCCCCAGTCGTCGTGCAACCGCAAATCAGCCACCCACGAGACCGGCGGCAATATTAATCGACAGGCCAATGATGGCCGCATTAAACAGAAAGCTCAGTACCGACTGCGCCAGCACCACCTTGCGCATCGACGCCGACATCACCAGCACGTCCGAGGTCTGCGCAGCCACCGAAATCGTAAAAGAAAAATACAAAAAATCCCAGTACGTCGGATGCAACTCATCGTCGGGAAATTTCAATGCCCGCTGTTTGATCGGCGACATATAAAACAGTCGCGCGTAATGCACCGTATAGGTCGTCGCCACCAGCAACCAGGACCCCAGCACGGTCACGCCGGTGAACACGGAACGTGCCAGTTTCTGCGACTCGGACCCGCCCTTCACCGCCGACAGTTCCAGCACGATCGCCACCAGACTCAACGCCGCCGCAATCGACAGAATCACCAGCACCACCACCGCATTATTGTCCTCGCGCTCGGCGATTTCGCGCACCCGCGCCCGATCCGCCGTCACCATCAGCCACGCCATCTGCACCAGATACAGCCAGACGGTGACGTCCCACCCGGTCAGCAACCGCGACATCAATTGCCACGAATCCGGCGTGGCGATACCGATACCCGTACCGGCAATCACGGCCGCGGCGAGGTGTGGATGGGAATGAAAGAAATGGCGCATGAGAAATAGGAATGTAAGTGGCAGCAACAGGGTTCAGCGCAGCATCATTACATGCCTGTCAGGCGAGCGTCTTGCATTCTTGATGCCGGATGAACAGCACGCGTTGTTTTTGAAACGGGCACGTCGTTGTGCTGTTGTTGGCGGTAATTTACCGGTGTGCTTTCATGGCGTCGCAATCCACTTCGGCAGCGACCAGGGGTCAGCGTTTTTTTTGCAAGAATTAAATAGGGTCAGAGTCAATTAATCACGGAGTTTCGGTGGAATTAATTAGGGTCAGGAATTAATTAGGGTCAGAGTCAATTAGTCGCGGAGGGAATTAATTAGGGTCAGAGTCAATTAATCGTTAGGGTCAGAGTCAATTAATCGCGCAGTTCCGGTGGATTAATGACGATCAGAGTCAATTGAACACGAAGCGTCGGTGCGCCACGTTGGCTCTCCGCAATCCGTTTACGGGGTCAGAGTAATTTTCGCGATACCCCTGCGAAAAAAAACTCTGACCCCGGAAACTGGCCTCTTCAGCGTGCCACCGCAGCACCCCACTCTTGACAGCCGCCGCGAACCGCCGGCAAGTGCAGCACTCCACCGCGTCAGCAACCAGGGTCAGAGTTTTTTTTCGCAACGCTTCATCGCGAAAATTACTCTGACCCTGCTTGCGGATTCCGGAGCCCGTTGATCGCGACCGCCGCTGCCGGCGCGCCACAGCGGATTAATTACGGTCAGAGTCAATGAGGATTAATTAGGGTCAGAGTCAATTAGTCGCGCAGTTCCGGTGGATTAATGACGATCAGAGTCAATTGAACACGAAGCGTCGGCGCGCCACGTCGGCTCTCCGTAATCCGTTTGCGGGGTCAGAGTAATTTTCGCGATACCCCTGCGAAAAAAAACTCTGACCCCGGAAACTGGCCTCTTCAGCGTGCCACCGCAGCACCCCACTCTTGCCAGCCGCCGCGAACCGCCCGCAACCGCCGCACTCCACCGCGTCAGCAACCAGGGTCAGAGTTTTTTTTCGCAACGCTTCATCGCGAAAATTACTCTGACCCTGCTTGCGGATTCCGGAGCACGTTGATCGCGCCCGCCGCTGCCGGCGCGCCACAGCGGATTAATTACGGTCAGAGTCAATGAAACGCCTAACAATATCCAACCATCCCCACAAAACCATGAAAAAATACACCCCGCCCAACCCGCTTCCCTCCGCCAACAACGCGCGTCCTCCGCAGCAACGCACACCCAATAGACCAGCCAATCTCATGCCCACTCTCCAGGACCTCACCAACCACCTGATCCGCTTTCGCGACGATCGCAACTGGAAACAATTCCATACGCTGCGCAACCTGATCGTGTCGCTGCATCTCGAATCGGGAGAACTGCTGGAGCTGACGCAATGGAAAACCGACGCGCAAATGGACGCGTCGCAGAGCGATCCGCAGTCATCCGAAGCACTGCGTGACGAATGTGCCGATGTCCTGATGTATCTGCTGATGATCGCCGAGCATGCCGGCTTCGACCTGATGGCGGCGACCGCACGGAAGATGGAGAAGAACGCCGACCGATACCCGATAGGCACGGCCTACGGATCGGCAAAAAAACATGCGGCACCGACGCAGGCCACCATCGCACCCGACCAGCCTGATCACTGATCGGATCGACGAGTGCCGGCGCCGCCCGATCACGCTATCGTGTCAACCACCCCGCCATCCACCCGCAGCGCCGCGCCAGTTGTGGCCGACGCCTGTTGCGAACACACATAGACCACCATGTTGGCGACTTCCTCGACGGTTGCTGCGCGCCGGATGATGGATGATGGGCGCTTTGCCAGTACGAATGCGGTGGCCGCCTCCTCGATTGTCTTGCCGGCTTTTTTGGCGCTGTCGGCAAACGCCGCCTCCAGCCCGGCCGACAGCGTCGGCCCCGGCAGAACTGCATTCACGGTCACGCCGGTGCCGGCAAGACGCTTTGCCAGACCACGCGAGACCGACAGGTTGGCGGTCTTGGTGAAGCCGTAATGAATCATCTCAGTCGGAATATTCAGTCCCGATTCCGACGAAATGAAGACGATCCGTCCCCACCCCTGTTGCACCATCGCCGGTGCATAAGCACGTGACAAACGCACGCCGGACATCACATTGACTTCGAAAAAATTCGACCACTGCGCATCCGGTATCTCGAAAAAATCCTGCGTCCCGTAGATGCCCAGATTGTTCACCAGAATGTCGACCTGCGGCTCGGCTGCAAACAGCGCTTCGCAACCTGCAGCGGTACCGAGGTCGGCCGCAACACCACGCACGCTGGCGGCAGGAAACCTGGCGATCAGGGTAGCGATGGCGTGATCGACAGCAGCTTGGGTGCGGCCATTCAGAATGACGGTCGCGCCCGATTCGGCCAGACCCTCGGCGATGGCGAAACCGATACCGGTGGTGGAGCCCGATACCAGAGCAATTTTATGGGTGAGGTCGATGTGCATGATGATCAGTTTTTCCGGGCAGGGGCAGGCTGCGATGGCAGTCTGCCGGAGGATGAAAAGAAGGAGATAGCAGGGAGTCGAAAAGTATCACGGAGACCCTCCCCAACGTGCCTGCCGAGGTCAGGGAATTTGCAGCCGGCCAACGACCGCAAATGTGCCGTCGGGTTTCGGCGTGGACGAGACCACCACGACCTCGCCCATGCGTGGCACCACGCCAGTCAGCTCGGTAATGTTGACCTGATGCGTCACCATCACCAGATTGACGCCCGCCGGTTTTGCACGGACGGCAGCGGCCACGGCCAGGCGTTTTTGTCGCACGGCGGCAGCGCTGTCATCAAAGCTGGAGTCCAGCATCGCCATGGTCTTGACCTGGCCAAATGCCAGCGTCGCGGTATCGGTGCAGCGACACCAGCTACTCGACCACACCTGTCCCACTGGAATCCGGCGCTGGCGGAATTGCTCGCCGAGGCGTTGCGCTTGCGCCCGGCCCTCGGCCGACAGCTTGCGCTGGGAAGTGCAGTCATCGAGTGTGAAGCCGGCCGGGTCTCCGACCCCCGGCTCGGTGCTTGCGTGGCGGATCAGTACCACCTGATTGCCGCTGTCGAGGGCCGCCCAGGTAGCAGCCTCATCGGCGTGCGCCGCAGGCAGGATGGACGTGGCACAAAGCAGTAGCAGAAACTGGCACAACTGAAATCGCGAGAGGGACATGACGGGTCTTCTTCAGTGAATGAGAGGCGTGAACTGGAGTGCATGATAACCATCCATGCGCGACCCTGCAGAAGAAGTCCTATTGCCCACGCCCGCCAGTCATGACCGAGGCGCGACGGTAATCTGGCATTCGGGAACCTGGTACCGCACACGCTACTGATACGGCATCAGGTCATGCCCGAACTGAAGTGCCTGGTCCGCCGCAGGCAGAGGTTTCTCCGGCCTGCTCCTCGCGGCAGCATCCCTGCAGTCCGGGTCAGAATTCTTCCCAGTCACCTTCCGATGTCACCAGCTTTTTCGCGGGTGCCAGACGCGCAGGTGCGGCGGTGAGAGCACGGGCGACCGGGCGGGCAATCGCCGGTTTCTTTATTACCGGCACCGACGGTGTTTTGGCAACCATGCGGACCGGACGGGCCATCACCAGCGATGCATGGCTGCCATCCAACTCAAAGATCGACACGGTTCGTGCCAACTCCGCAGCCTGTTCCTGCAACGACTCGGCAGCAGCAGCGGACTGTTCGACCAGTGCGGCGTTTTGCTGGGTGACCTGATCGGCCTGGCCGATTGCCAGCGTGACCTGTTCGATACCGGCGCTTTGCTCATCGCTGGCGGCAAGAATGTCGGCCATGATGTCGGTGACGCGACGCACGCTGCTGACGATTTCATCCATCGTCGAACCAGCTTCGACGACGAGCTTGCTGCCGGCATCGACTTTGTCGACCGAGTCACCGATCAGTGTCTTGATTTCCTTGGCGGCAGCGGCCGAGCGCTGTGCGAGGTTGCGCACTTCCGTGGCAACGACCGCAAAACCGCGGCCCTGTTCGCCGGCACGGGCCGCTTCGACTGCGGCATTCAACGCAAGAATGTTGGTCTGGAACGCAATACCGTCGATCACGCCGATGATGTCGACGATTTTTCGGGACGAGGTGTTGATCGATGCCATCGTATCCACCACCTGCGCCACCACGCCACCGCCCTTGACCGCCACCGACGATGCCGATACCGCCAGCTGATTGGCCTGGCGGGCATTGTCGGCATTCTGTTTCACGGCCGCGGTCAGTTGCTCCATCGAGGTGGCAGTCTCTGCCAGCGACGAAGCCTGTTGTTCGGTGCGGGATGACAAATCCTGATTGCCGGCGGCGATTTCAGCCGAGCCGGTTGCGATGGTGTCGGTGCTGGCGCGCACCTGGCCGACGATGCGGGCCAGGCTGTCGCGCATTTCACGCATCGTAAACAGCACACTGGAACTGTCATTGGCATGCACCGGAATCGCCACCGCGAGGTTACCGTTGGCGATGCTGAGAGCGATCGATTTGGCCTTGCCCGGCTCACCACCGAGGGCGTACAAAATACCGCGCGTGATGATCGTGGCAAGCACCGCACCGATGACCAGCGCACCGAGACACATCAACAACATCAGGGTCTGGAAGCCGTTGGCAATGCCGCGTGCCTTGGCCGATTCGACCTGATTCAATTGCTCTTGCAGGTCGATGAATTTATTGATGCGTGCCAGCCATTCGACGAAGGCAGGCCGGGCTTCTTTCAGCATCAACTGTTTTGCTTCGTCGTCGGTACCGGCCTGCCGCAGTGCGACGACCTGTTTAATGAGTGGCAAGGTACGTGTTTCGATTTCCTTGATGCTGGCGAGGATTTGCCGCTCGTCCTGGCCAATGTCGGTACGCTGGCTGAACATCGCATCCATCGCGAGTGCCGACTTGTCGTAGTCCGCTGACAGCTGCGCGATTCTTGCCAGGGCGGTTTGCAGTTCCTCGGGGTTAGTCACGAGGATGACATCGCGCACGGCGATCGCACGGTCGTGGACACTGCCGCGAAAGTTGATCGCATAACGCTGTTTGACGCTATTGACGTCGCTGATCGTCGCGAGCGTGGTCGAGATAGTATTGACGCGAAACACGCCAATGACCGATACCACCGCGATCAACAACAACATGGATGCAAATCCGAGCATGATTCGCGCTCGGATACTGAGGCCAACGGCACTGGATGGGGTCATTTGATTCCTGTGGGATGTGGAGAGAAATTCGCGACGGTGTGCCGTCGATCGTCAGGGGGACTGATCAGAAAGCTGCTCCGGGATACGGTTCGGTCAATGTTCAGGCGGGTCGACGACACTGCGCAACGCAGCTTGCACCAGAACTATCGACAAAAATGAATACGAGTAACCCAGATCAAAAACCTACAATTAGTTTCCTAAAGCCAATTATATAGACTTCTCGTAAAAGTTTTAAATCCCTCGAAATCGTTTTTTTATGACTCGACGTGCCTGAGAAAAACAGCTGAAAAAAGGTCTATGCCTTGCCAGCACAAGACATATCGGGACAACATTTTCGGACAACACGCTGTTTACCCAGGCAACCAGCCAGTCTAATGCGACGCCAGTGCAGTCACACCCGCGACGAATGTGCCCGATGATGAAAAATGAGGCAGCGCCGGCAAGCCAGAACCCGTGCGACGTCGACGCACCCCGATCGCAGTTGTCCCCACAGTTACCCACAGATTCGGTGCACAACTTTTGTTCATGCCGGCGGGGCTCCGTGACTGCCACCACAGCGTGCCGTTGAGGACCCCACCAGCCGCAATCGCCTCCCCGCCCGGGTGCTCTCGGGCGCATACTGCGGCGCGGAGTTTCATGCCTGCAGCGATACGGCACGCCGTTACAGCATTTTTTTGACCAGAACCTGGTCGCCACTTTTTACGGATAGCGATGTGATCTCCTGGTTTCAGAACCGCTTGCGCCTGGCGCTTTTCATGAACGACGCACCGCGCATGTCGTGGCGGGATCTGATCGCCGGCATGTCGCTGGCAGGGCTGTTGCTACCCGAGGCCGTGGCTTACGCCGGCATGGCCAATCTGCCGCCGCAGGCCGGGGTGGTCGCCATGTTTGCCGGACTGGTGTGCTACGGCCTGATTGGCACCAGCCGCTTTGCGATCGTCTCGGCGACCTCGTCATCGGCCGCGGTACTGGCCGCAGCCACCACGGCGGCAGCTGGCGGCAACCCGACCTTGCAACTGGCCTTTGGCGCCGGACTGGTCCTGCTGACGGGGGTGTTTTTCCTGGCGGCCGGCATGGCCCGCATCGGCAGCGTGTCGGACTTCATTGCCAAACCGGTCTTGCGCGGTTTTGCGTTCGGGCTGGCGATCGTCATCATCGTCAAGCAGTTCGCCGCCATGGCCGGGGTAGCGCCGCGCCATACCGACATGATTCGCTACCTCGGCGAACTCGGCAGCCTGGCCGCCAGCTGGAACTGGGCTTCGGTGCTGGTCGGAATGGTGGCGCTGGCGCTCCTGTTCCTGTGTGCCCGCATTCCGCGTTTGCCCGGTGGCTTGCTGGTGATCCTGATCGGGATTGCGGCTGGTCGATGGCTGCCATTGGCGCAGCAAGGCATAAGCCTGGTCGGATCGCTGACGCTGGACCTGCCGGCACCAGCGCTACCGCAACTGAGCTACGCGGGATGGTTGCGCATGGCCGAACTCGGCATGGCGATGGTGCTGATCCTGTATGCGGAATCGACCAGCTCGATCCGGACCTTTGCGATGCAGCATGGCGACCGCGTGGTACCGAACCGCGACTTGCTGGCACTGGGTGCGGCCAATCTCGTGTCTGGACTATGTCAGGGAATGCCGGCCGGTGCCGGGTATTCGGCCACCTCCGCCAACGAAGCCAGCGGTGCGGTGTCACGCCTGGCCGGCGGGATTGCCGCGCTGACGCTGCTGCTGATCGTGCTTGCCTGCCTGCCTGCCATTGCACTGATACCGCAACCCGTGCTGGCGGCGATCGTGATCCACGCTGTCAGTCATACCTTGCGCCCGAGCGTGTTCCAGCCGTATTTCAGGTTGCATCGTGATCGCTTCGTGATTCTGGCAGCGGTACTGGCGGTGCTGTTGCTGGGCGTGGTCGATGGCTTGCTCGCCGCCGTTGCCGTGAGTCTGCTGATGCTGTTGCGGCGACTGTCAGAGTCGTCGGTGACGGTACTTGGGCGTCTGGATCATGGCCATGATTTTGTCAGCACGATCCTGCATCCGGCCGCGCAACCAGTGCCCGGCATCCTGATCGTGCGTCCCGACACGGCCCTGTTCTTTGCCAATGCAGAACGCATCCTGACGCAGGCGCGACACGCACTCGCCGCGTCCGGCAAACAAACCCGAACGCTGATTCTGAGCCTGGAAGCATCACCGGATCTGGATAGCTCGACCGTCGAAGCGATCGGCGATTTTCATCGGGCCTTGCGCAACCAGCAGACGCACTTGCTGTTTGCACGCCTGAAAAATCCGGCCCGCGAAGTCCTGCTCCGCGCTGCCATCGACGGCTTGAATGAAGTGACGCTGTGTGATCTGAGTGTGGATGATGCGGTCAATGCCGCGCTGACTTTGCAGCCGTTGACCGGGAACGATGCAGCGCGATAATCCGGACGTGCCCGGCGTCATGCAAGGCCAGCCGGATCAATCGCTGATTTGATCGACAGCCCGAGATAGCGGGAGCGTGGGCGGTCGGTGCGGTCAGAGAATGCAAGACGCGTCTTGCGGGGAGCGAAACAGGGCATTCGCGCCTTCGACATCCACCCGCGCACTAGCCCGTGAAAATTTTTATTTTCAAGATCGACTTCCCGTAATTTTAAATTGCGCGCAATCTACCGACCTTGCGAAAAGTCAAGCCAGCGCGCACCCGTTTGAACAGCGCTGCCCGCGCCCTTGCCATCACCGGCAAGTGACCGCGCCAGCCTGAGACAACGCACCGACCGCTGGGGCGACGACCGCTCCACCCGTCCTGATTGCGTCATGTTGATTTCCCTGAAAAAAACCGTTGCCACGGCAATCCTGTTGATGGCTGCTGCCACCTCCTCTGCGGCAACCAGTGCCGACTTTTCCAAATGTCGCCAGTTGTTTGCCGGAGGTGCGTTACCCGTATTGAAAAACGCGTCGATGGCGCCGCGCGCGCTGTGCTACGACAATTTTGCAGTCCTGCATTCCGGCCGAAGCCGCACGCCCATCTATGTTGCGGAACGCCTGAACAAAGACAACCTCGACAATAAAATCACCCGAGGAACACGCTTCTTTGCCGACGCACGTCTGCCCTCGGGCGAACGTGCAGAGCTTGCCGATTACAAGCAGTCGGGTTTTGATCGCGGTCACATGGCACCGGCCGGTGACATGGCAACCGATGCCGCCATGGCGCAGAGTTTTTCGCTGGCAAACATGGTGCCGCAAGCGACCATCAACAATCGCAAGCCGTGGGCTGCCATCGAAAAGGCTACGCGCAACTATGTACTGCGCGCCAGCGGCGACGTGTATGTCATTACCGGTCCGGTCTTTGACATACGCCCGGCCACCATCGGTGCGAATCGGGTATGGGTACCGCAGTCGCTGTTCAAGCTGGTCTACGATCCGGCAACGCGGCGCGCCTGGGTCCACTGGCTCGACAATACTGATGATGCCCGGGTAGGAAAACCGATCAGTTACGAGGAACTGGTGCGCCGGACCGGGATAGATTTCATGCCGGGAATCAGGGGTTGATTCCCGCAGC
Source organism: Actimicrobium antarcticum (assembly GCF_039536745.1). Classification (NCBI taxonomy): domain Bacteria; kingdom Pseudomonadati; phylum Pseudomonadota; class Betaproteobacteria; order Burkholderiales; family Oxalobacteraceae; genus Actimicrobium; species Actimicrobium antarcticum. The sequence goes on along the minus strand of NZ_BAAAZE010000005.1, from coordinate 356,419 downwards.
GCAGGACAACCCGTTGCCAGCTACTTCTGCACCTCAACCTGTTTGGCAACAAATTGACCGTTGACCTTATCCGCCACGAAGTTCACCTTGTCACCGGTTTTCAGGCGCTCCAGCAGCGCCGGATCGCTGGCACGAAATACCATCGTCATCGCCGGCATGCCCAGGTTCTTGAGCTCGCCGTGGCGAATGGTGATCTTGCCGGCGTCCTTGTCCACTTTCCGGATCTCACCGGTACTTATTGACGTTGCCGGAGCGACCGTTTCGGTATCAGCGGCAATGGCCACCGGGACAACGGCAAGAGACGACAGCGCAATGGCCACAGCCGCCACGAGAGTTGTCATTGATTTCATGTGTCATTCCTTTCGATGAAAGTTGATTCGACAGCAGCCAGATCAGCCACCGTTATAGTGTTTGAACACCGAGTGCCTGCCATCGGCCTGCACCAGAAACACGTCGTACGGATCCTTGCGCGGACCCTCCATGCCGGGCGAGCCCAGCGGCATCGCAGGCACTGCCAGGCCGATTGCCTTCGGACGTTCGGCCAGCAGGCGTTTGATCTCGGCTGCGGGCACATGCCCTTCCAGCGCATAGCCGTTGATGAACCCGGTATGGCAGGCACCCAGTGCCTGCGGGATGCCGAATTTTTTGCGATAGACGCCGGTGTCGCCGACATTGCGGGCGCTGACCTCGAAGCCGCTGGCTTTCAGATGATCGATCCAGCTTTCGCAGCAACCGCAGCCTTCGGTCTTGTAGACCTCGATCAGCGGTCGGGCGGCGTGGGCCAGCATGGGCGCGGCGAATGCGCTCACCAGCAGGGCTTGCAGCAGAGTGCGACGTTGCATGATTTATCCTTTCGTGACGATGATTTTTCCGACCATGCCGGCTTCAAAATGGCCGGGCATCAGGCAGGCGTAATGGAATTCGCCGGGCTGGTCGAATTGCCAGACGATGTCTTCTTTCTTGCCGGGTTTGACGTGGGCCATGTACGGTGCGTCGTGCTCCATGCCGGGAAACTTCTTCATCAGTTCGCCATGCACCTTGAGTTCGTCGAGAGTGCCGATGACCATTTCATGGAGCATTTTTCCCTTGTTGCGAACCACGAAGCGGATGGTCTCGCCCTGCCTGACCGTGATGGCCGACGGACCGAACCGCATCATGTCGTTCATGTCGATGGTGACGGTACGGGAGGCCTTGGCAGGCTCGCCCTGTTTGCCGAAGGCATGCTCCTCGGCGGAGATCGGCGCGGCGACTTTGGGCTTGCCGTCACCGTGCGCGAATGCCACCGTGGAGGCCACACCGAGTGCGAGGATCAGAACAGCACTCTGGCAGAGTCGTCGGGATATCGTGTTTTTCATGGGTGCTTTCATTCAGTTTTTCAGACAGATGCTGCGGACTGAAAGGTCCGTTCCTGCGCCCTGTATCAGTGATGACCACCATGCCCGGTTGGCTTGCGCACGGTCATTTCAATTTCTTGTTCCGGCGCGACCGACGGCATTGATTGCCCACCACCAGAACTGCTGCGCTTCGCCTCGGGCATGGCGCCTTTCCATTCGTAGGCCAGAGTACCGACCGGATGCTTGTACCAGCCCGGATCCTTGTAGTCGCCCGGCTTCTGGTCCTTGCGAACTTTGACGACCGTGAACATGCCACCCATCTCGATGCCGCCGAATGGCCCCTGCCCGCTCATCATCGGCAAGGTGTTGTCTGGCAGCGGCATTTCCATCTGTCCCATGTCGGCCATGCCACGCTCGCCCATGACCATGTAGTCGGGCACCAGCTTGTTGATTTTTTGCGCAACGCCGCGATGGTCGGCACCGATCATGGTCGGTACGCTGTGACCCATGGCATTCATCGTGTGATGCGATTTATGGCAATGGAAGGCCCAGTCACCCGGATCGGTGGCAACAAATTCAATCGCCCGCATCTGGCCAACAGCGATATCGGTGGTGACTTCGGGCCAGCGGGATTCGGGCCGGGTCCAGCCGCCGTCGGTACCGGTAACTTCGAATTCGTGGCCGTGCATGTGAATCGGGTGATTCGTCATGGTCAGGTTGCCGGTGCGGATACGGACCCGGTCGCCCTGACGCACGTTCATCGAGTCGATACCCGGAAACACCCTGCTGTTGAACGTGAACAGATTGAATTCCAGCATCGTGTTGACCTTGGGCGTGAAGCTGCCCGGTTCGATGTCGTAATTGTTGAGCAAAAAAACGAAATCGCGGTCGACCGGCATGAAGGCCGGATTCTTCGGATGCGTGACCCAGAAGCCCATCATGCCCATCGCCATTTGCGTCATCTCGTCCGCATGCGGGTGGTACATGAAGGTACCGGGACGTTTGGCGATGAACTCGTAGACGAAGGTCTTGCCCACCGGGATACCCGGCTGCGTCAGCCCCGTCACGCCGTCCATGCCGTTCGGCAGGCGCTGTCCGTGCCAGTGAATGCTGGTGTGTTCCGGCAAATGGTTGGTCACGAAAATGCGCACCCGATCGCCTTCGACTACCTCGATGGTCGGGCCGGGGGACTGGCCGTTGTAACCCCACAGATTGGCCTTCATGCCGGGTGCCAGCTCGCGCACGACCGGCTCGGCGATCAAATGAAATTCCTTGACGCCGTTGTTCATGCGCCATGGCAGCGACCAGCCATTCAGGGTCACCACCGGGTTGTAGGGCCGGCCGTTGGGCGGCATCAACGGGGATTGCGTGGCGGCGCTGGACATCATCGGCGCCTCCGGCAATGAGGCAGCACCAATCCGACTAACAACGCCGGCACCGACCAGGGCGGCAGCACCCGTAAAAAAATTTCTGCGTGTGACCATGTTCAACTCCTGATTAGTGTGACGGCGCAGACGCGCTCGGTGTGTTCCGTACGCTGCTGCGCGATGGCGCTGCGCCGCTGCCATGGATGACGGCCTGCAACTCGGTTTCGCTGATCCAGAAATCGCGTTGCGCCTCGATCGCGCCATTGACGCTGTTGACCTGGTCGCGGGCGTCCGACAGCAGCTCGAACACGCTGGCCAGCATGCCGTTGTAGCGCAGCATGACCTCGTCGGAAATCATCTTCCGCAGCGGCACCACGTCATCGCGATAGTGTCTGGCAATGTCGTAGGAAGTGCGATACGCGGAGTACGCTTCGCGCACCTGCGAACGCGCCCGCACGGCCGTGTCGGCGGTGCGATGGACCGCTTGCATGTACAGCGATTCGGCCTTCGCGGAACGCGCGGTACCCCAGTCAAAGATCGGCAATACCAGTTCGATCTGATAACCGTTGGCACGTGGACTGCCGCTGACGCTCTTGCTGGTGTAGCCAGCGTCCAGCACATTGACGAAAGCAGTTGCCCGCGTCAGGCCGAGTGCGCTGGCGGTGGCTTCGGTATCGCGTTTTGCCATCAGCACATCGAGGCGCCGGGTCATTGCCTGCGCTTCGATGTCACCGGCTTCGTTGGCCGTCTTGGGCAGGTCAGGCAACCGGTCCGGCAACTTGAACCCGATATCGTTGCCCCAGATGCCCATCAAGCGGGTCAGCTCTTCCCGAGTCGCGGTGGCGTTGTGCAGCGCCCGTGCCAGCTGGGTGGTGGCCTCGGCATAAAAAACCTGCTCCCGGGCCTGGTCCAGCTTGCTGAAATTGCCGACCCTGGCAAGCCGTTGCGCCATATCGGCACCGGCTTCTGCGGCGGTACGCACCTGCTCTGCAAAGGTCACCGACTGGGCTGCGGCGACTGCATTGAAATAGGCCTTGCGGGTGTCTGCGGCCAGTTCGACTGCGCTGGATGCCGCCTGCAGTTTTGCCTGCTCGAAGCGCCGTCCTTCGATCTTCGTGCGCATCGGCATGGTCAGCAATCCTGCCAGGTCGAACATGATGCTGCGGTCGATTTCGACATCGTCACCGCTGCGTTGCCGACCGAAACTGAACCCCGGATTACGCAGTCTGCCAGACTGGACCAGATCGGCTTCGGCCACGCCCAGATCGGCAAGCGATGCCTGCAAACCCTTGTTATTGCGCAGCGCCAGTTGCACCGCCGAATCGGCTGTGAGTGGCTTGGCAAGGAGTTCCGACACGGTAGCCTGTGTCGCGGCGATATCGTCAGCGGATTTCTCGCGCTGGACGGTTTGGCCGGTACGTTCTTTCGTCAGGGATGCCACGGAATCGAGCCCGCCATCCTGCGAGAACGTCGCACAACCGGACAGGACCAGCGTCATCACTGCCAGCGAGAGTGGTTTCAGTTTGCGTAATTGACGCATCATTTTTCTCCCATGGAATGGGCACCGTGGCCTGCGTGCGATTGCGGCATTGGCTTCATTGGCGTCATTGGCTTCATTGGCTTCATTGGCTTCATTGGCGTCATTGGCTTGGCCGACTCTGGCTGGCTGGAGCCACCACCCATGTGACCACCGGTGTTTGCCAATTCGTCATTGGCCTGACGCCATACTTTGGCCGGAGAGACCTGTTCCGCGGAGACGGCGCGGTAATTGGAAAATGCCGATGTGTAAGTCACTGCCGGCACGGCGGCATCGGCACTGGCGGGATCGGAAGATTGCTGCGATTGCGCAGACGCGGCACATGGCAATACGACGCACATGGCTAACAGGAAGTGGCAAGGTGCCGGCATGGTTTCCCCCAAAATCATTCATCAATGCGTGTTTCAACACGCGACATCGCACCGGGTGCGAACGATCGCGCAAGAGTGACGGACGGCCATCAGCCGTCGTATCCGGTGCGATACGTTAATGAAATTAACTGCGTTTGGGGGGACGTTCGAGGCCGTCCGGCGTGATGCCGGTGGCGAATGTGGCGGGAGCAACGATGACCAGCTCCGAACTGATGCGAACGGGCAGCGGCAGCACGACTGGCGGTGGTGCGGTAGCGCCGACACAGCAGGCGGCACAGGCACTGCAGGAAGACGTTTTGTAGTGGTGGTCGTTGACGCCGGGCTGATCTGACTGACCGGTATCGGCGGCGGCGAGATGCATGCCCGCGTGGTCATGTTGATCGCTGGAGGAATCGGAATGATGCTGATCCTGCGTCATGACGCTAACCATGGCGATGGCATGATGCGCCGGATCACAAGACAATTTCATGGCAGCAGCCAGCCCCTGCAAAGGGAGCGTGGCGATCATTAGCCAGAGCAGGAATGTCTTGAGGTGTAAACGCATGTGCGGAGTATAGCAGCGCGCGTCGATTTTTATTTCAGGCTTGGGCAGGCTCGCGCAAGGCGAGTCAGACTATCAACCATTTACCAAGGCTGGGCTTGGTGTTGAATTCCGCGTAAAAAGGCCGCTGCCAAAAATCGGGTACGGCAAGAGGATCAGTTTCGTAGCTTGGGCTGCGAAGCTATGCGTCTCAAGGTGAAGAATTTTTGTATTTATTTTCAATGAGTTACAGGCCTGCGGTTTTAATTTTTCAAAATGAAAGCCTATATAAATCAATGAGTTAAATAGGCCGACCTTGAAAGGCATAGCTGCGAAGCCCAACATGCGTCAGGTTGCTTTGCGGGTCGCCACGACACGCGGTCTGCAGCCTGCGGTAGCTAAAACGGGTTGCGCTCCGTGGAGCCAAGCCGGGTGCGGCCCGGCAGCCGCTCACTTTTTTTGCTTCGCCAAATAAAGTAAGCAAAAAAAGGCGACCGCTAGACCGCTGCCCTGCGGGTTCCCAAATACCGTGCCCGGTCAGGGGGAGGGCCGCAAACTCGCTACGCTCAGACAGTGCGGCCCTCTTATCCCCTGCCCGGACACGGTATTTGGCAGCGGCCTTTTATGCGGAATTCAACGTCAAGACCAAGCCCAGCCTTGATGATTGATTGATGGCCGGGCTCGCTTTGCGCGAGAAAGATGGCTTGTAAAAGCCTTGTAGATTTTGAGTTTGGCATTGGTTTTGACGCCGGTTTTGACGTTGGTTTTGAAGTCGATGTGGATATCGATGAGCCGGCCTTCTCGCGCAAAGCGAGCCTGACCATCAACCAATTACCAAGGCTGGGCTTGGTCTTGACCTTGAATTCCGCATAAAAAGATCGCTGCCAAAAACTGGGTACGGCAAGAGGATCAGAAGCCCGCACTGTCTGAGCGTAGCGAGTTTGCGGGCTTCCCTCTTGCCGTACCCGGTTTTTGGGAACCCGCAGGGCAGCGGTCTTGCGGTCGCCTTTTTCTTGGTTACTTCATTTTGGCGAAGCAAAAAGAAGTGACCGGCTGCCGGGCCGCCCCCGGCTTGGTCATGACGGAGCACAAACCATTTTAGCTACCGACGACCGCACGCCGTAGCGACCTACAAGGCAGCTTGACGCATGTTGGGCTTCGCAGCCCAACCTACAAAACTGCTTTTTGGCGAAGCAAAAAGAAGTGACCGGCTGCCGGGCCGCACCCGGCTTGATCGCGACGGAGATCAAACCATTTTAGCTACCGACGACCGCACGCCGTGGCGTCCTAGAAGGCAGCTTGACGCATGTTGGGCTTCGCAGCCCAACCTACAAAACAGCGAAGCAAAAAGAAGTGACCGGCTGCCGAACCGCCCCCGGCTTGGCAGGGACGGAGCACCGTCGATTTCAATTACCGACGACATTCCCGCAACTGCCCCCCTTCATGCAACAACCCTGCGCAGTAAACCCCACACAAGGTACAGTGCACCCGTCCCCATCCACAGAAAACCCCACCCCATGTCCGACAATCCAGTCCGAGGCCGCCTGAACGCCTGGCTCTTGCAGACCCTCGATGGCTACATGCATCAAAAATACGCCGCGATCAAATCCGGGCTGCTGGCTGACGTCCCGGCCGTCGTGGTTGAACTCGGTTCCGGCACCGGCGCCAACATGCGCTACCTGCCAGCCGGCACCCGCCTGATCGCCATCGAACCGAACCGGCAAATGCACGCCGCGCTGCGGGCACAAGCCACCAACCACGGCATCGACCTGCAGCTGCACGACCTGATGGCCGAGTCGCTTGATATGCCGTCTGACAGCGTCGATCTGGTCTTCGCTACGCTGGTGCTGTGCACCGTTGACCAGCCGCAACGCGTCATCGCCGAGGTGCTGCGCGTACTGCGCCCGGGCGGTCGCTTTGTCTGCATCGAGCATGTTGCGGCGCCGGCAGGTTCAGGTGAGCGGGTGCTGCAGCAGACCATTCGACAGCCGTGGCACTGGCTATTCGAAGGATGCAATTTGTGCCGGGATACCGGCGCGGTGTTGCGCTCTGCGGGATTCAGTCATGTCGACGTACAGCCCATCATTTTGCCGACGCTGCTGGTACCGATACGCCACCAGATCATCGCGACCTGCGTGAAGTGATTACAGCGGCCAGAATTCCGCGATGACAGAGGCCGGCATCAGAAAATCGGCCTCCTGCTTCGTTATTATTTATTCCTTTTCGGAAGGTCTTTGTGGGCGCATCAAACGCTAGATGTAGAATGGCAACATTCTATTTGGAGAGTCGTCCCCGCCGTTGTTCACGATGCCGTGAACGCAGATTAAATTGTGTGCAATCGATATCTCTCCAGGTGTCAACACACGCAAGTCAGTAACAGGAAAAGACGTGGGCGAACTTCACGACTATGAAACGACGGAGCAATTGCACAACAGCGCGCGCTCACGGGTATATCGCGCCATCTCCAGTCAGAACAGCGCGCCGGTCATTGTCAAAATCCTCAACAAGCAATGCCCCTCCCCCCAGGAAATCGCTCGCTTCAAGCGTGAATACGCCATTGCGCGCGGCTTCACGACTGCCGGCATTGTCCGTCCGCTGGCACTGCAGCAGCAGGCCGGCTACTGGACCATGCTGCACGAAGACATCGGCGGCCAGTCACTGGACAAGGTCTTGCTCGGCTACAAAGCCAGTCACCCGTCGGATACCAGAACCGCCTTGCCACTGGTCGATTTTTTCGAGATTGCGCTGCAATTGTGTGATGTGCTGGACGTCGTGCACGGTCATAACGTCATTCACAAAGACATCAATCCCGCCAATCTGGTCTGGAACGGCAAGGTAGCCCGGCTGCAGCTGATCGACTTCGGTATCTCTTGCGAGCTGGGCCAGGAAACCCAGGGCCTCATCAATCCGGCAACGCTGGAAGGCTCGCTGCATTACATGGCACCGGAGCAGACCGGACGCATGAACCGCATCGTCGATTATCGCGCCGATTTCTATGCCCTCGGTGCGACCTTCTATGAGCTATTGACCGGACAGCCGCCCTTCCCCGTCGCCGACGCCATGGAACTGGTGCATTGCCATATTGCGCGTATACCCGACTGGTCAGTGCCGGCGCTGGCCAATCTGCCGGGACCGCTGCTGGCGATCGTGCAACGCCTGCTGGAAAAAAACGCCGAGCAGCGCTATCAAAGTCTGCATGGCCTGAAGAGTGATCTGGCATTGTGTCGTGCGATATCGCTGGAACCGGATCGACGCCGTGCGCCATCGGCAGGCTTATCGGACCATCGCGGCAAATTCGTCATTCCGCAAAAGCTGGTTGGCCGCGAATCCGAGGTCGACGCACTGATGGCCGCGTTCGAGCGGACCAGCAACGGCCCCAGTGAAATGCTGCTCGTCGCTGGCTACTCGGGCATCGGCAAATCGGCTGTCGTCAATGAAGTGCACAAGCCGATGGCGGCGCGGCGCGGCTGTTTTGTGGCGGGAAAGTTTGACCAGTACCGGCGCGATGTGCCCTATGCATCGCTGATCGAGGCATTCCGCGAATTGATCCGTCAGTTGCTCGGTGAACCCGATCAGCAGGTGCGGCAGTGGGCCGACAAGTTGCGCGCTAGCTTGGGTGCCAGCATTGGGGCGATGGTCGAACTGCTACCGGAACTGGCCCTGATCGTCGGCCCCACCGAGTCCGTGGCAGAACTGCCGCCGGTCGAATCGCGCAACCGGCTGCATCGGGTGTTCCAGCAGTTTGTTCAGGTATTTTCGTCGGCAGCGCATCCGCTGGTGCTGTTCCTCGACGACCTGCAATGGGCCGATGCGCCGACACTGAAAATGATCGACCTGTTCGTGCGCGAACCGGACGACCGCTATCTGCTGGTCATCGGCGCCTACCGCGATAACGAAGTCGCTGCCGGGCATCCGCTGATGGCGCTGTGCGAGCAGTTGCGCAAAGCGGAGGTGCGACTGTCGACGATCACGCTGGCGGAGTTGACCGAACAGCAGGTCGCGCAACTGCTGGCGGAGACCTTGCATGTGACGACCGACGCATGCGCGCCGCTGACCCGCCTGTGTTATCAGAAAACCCGCGGCAATCCTTTTTTTCTGGGCCAGTTCCTGTCGGCCATCCATGACGCAGGCCACTTGCAGTATCGCCATGCACAGAACGACTGGCAATGGGACCTGGTGGCACTGAACAACGCCGACTACACGGACAATGTGGTGCACCTGATGCTGGCAAAAATCCAGCGCCTGCCACCGCAGACCAGGCATCTGCTGCAACTGGCGGCCTGCGTCGGCAACCGCGTCGCGCTGGAAACACTGGCCATCGCCACCGCCATGACGCCGTATCAGACCCAGCAGGCGCTGTGGCCGGCGCTGCAGGCAGGGCTGATTCATCCGCTGGATCAACACTATAAATATCTGGCCGAGGACGAAGCCGACGCGATCGACCGGCCGACAGAAGCACAGGCCACGTCACGCATCGCCTATCGCTTCCTGCACGACCGCGTGCAGCAAGCCGCGTATGCCGTGGAGAGCGCCAGCCAGCGCCAGGCAAACCATCTGCACATCGGTCGCCTGCTGGTTCAACACGCGACACCAGAGACACGCGAGCTGCAGCTGTTTGCCATTGCCGAGCAGCTCAACGCAGGCCGCGCCCTGATCAGCCTGCCCGCAGAACGGCTGCAACTGGCACGAATGAACCTGTGCGCCGGCATCAAGGCACGCAGTTCGGCAGCCTTTCAGGCAGCGCTGCACCACATGCGCATCGGGATCGACTTGCTACCGGACGACGCCTGGCAACAGCATGCCGAACTGTCGCTAGCCCTGCACTTGGGCGCAGCAGAGGCGGCCTATCTGTGCGGCGAATTTGCCGCAGCCGACGCCATGTATCCGACCGTACTGGCGCACTGCACGACACCGCTGCAACAGATCCGCTGCATCACGATTCAGGCCCAGCAGTATCAATTGCAGGGACGCCTGCCCGACGCGATCGCCATTCTGCGCAACGGATTGCATCTGTTGCAGATCGATATCTCGGATGATCCCGACATACTGAAAACCGGTATCCCCGTCATCCTTGCCGAAACCAGGCAGCTGCGCGCAGGCCGCAGCATGGATGATCTGCTGCTGGCCGACGACATGCAGGACCCGACCGCGCTGGCCACGATGCAAATGATGCGGGGCCTGTGGCTGGCCAGTTATTACGCCGGCCAGCAGGACTTGAGCGTGTTGATGGTGCTGTCGATGACGCGCTTGTCGCTGCAAAAAGGCACCGGCGATTTCAGCGCAATGGCCTATGTGGCGTACGCATTTTTTATCGCCTACTCCGATCACGATCCACATAGTCACGACATCGGCGCGATGGCGCTTGAGCTGGCCAATCGCCGCACCGATTTGCATGCGCGCTCCCAGACCTGCCTGATGTTCGGCGCCATGATCAACCACTGGAACCGTCCGCTGCGCAGTTGCGACTCGCTGTATGACGAGGCATTTCAGTGGGCGCTCGATGGCGGCGACTTCGTTCAGGTGGGTGTTGTGGCCGCAGTGCGCGCGACCGACCGGCTGATCATGGGCCACTACTTGCCCGACCTGCTGGAATCCACCGAACGCGATCTGGTGCAGATGCGCAGCAATGGCCAGATCGACATGGTCGACTGCATCATCGCCGGCGCAGTACAGCCGATCAAATGCCTGATGGGGCTGACCAGCAGCAATAGCAGCAACAGCAGCAGCAGCTACGACGATGACGCTTTCAACGAAGCCCGCTTCCTGGCAACCTACGGCAGCTCCCGTCTCTATCAGGCCTATTTTTACCAGGGCAAAATCCGCAACGCGTATCTGTTCGACAGTGCCGATGCCGAGGCGCTGGCCGACCATCACGGCACCGTCATCCAGATCCTGCGTGGCCAGGCCAAGACACCCGACACCACGTTTTATGCCGCACTGATCTGGATGCGCCTTTTGCGCCGCAATCCGCAGCGCGCGGATGCCCACGGCCTGCGCGCCCGCTTCGATACCTTGCAGGCCGGGCTTGCCGGATGGGTCGGTCAGGGCAACCACGACCTCGCCGCCCGGCATCTGCTGACGCTAGCGGAACTGGCACGCCATGAACACGATGTGCCGCTGGCGATGCGCCATTACCGCGAGGCCATCGACACGGCGCGCGCGACCGGGTACATCAACATTCAGGCACTCGCCAGCGAACACTATGGCGAATTCTGGCGCGATCAGGGCCAGCATCGATTGGCCGGCGTGTTCCTGCAGGACGCCGTCGCGCTGTATCGTCAATGGGGTGCCGACGGCAAGGCGGCGCAGTTGATAGCACTCCATGCCGACCTGCAGGAGACCGCATCCGAACGGCCGACAAGCATTAGCCTGGCCGGGTCAATCGGCGGCGGTGCGATCAATGCAGCACTCGATCTGGCCTCGATTCTCAAAGCCGCACTTGCCCTGACCCATGAAACCGGATTGCGCAATGTCTTGCAGCGACTGATCGGGATCGTGCGCGAAAACTCCGGTGCGCAAGTCGCGCGACTGCTGTTGCACAGCGAAGGCGCCTGGTATCTGGAGGCCGACATCACCAGCGATATCGTCTCGGTACTGCAGGCGCGACCGCTCTCGCTGGATGCCGAACATGACCCGCAGTTTCCGTTGTCGCTGTTGCGCTATGCGGTACGTACCGGCGATGTGGTCATCGATGACGACATCGCGATCTCGCCGCGCTTTGCCACGGACCCGTATGTGCGGGCGCATCGTCCACGTTCCGTACTCTGCTTGCCGATCAAACAGTCAGACCAAGTGGTCGGCATGCTGTACCTCGAAAACAATCTGGCGGACGCGACCTTCACGTCGGAGCGCGTCGAGTTCCTGCGCTTGCTGGGCGCACAGGCGATGATCTCGATTGCCCACGCGCGGCTGTACGACAGCCTCGAACAGCGGGTCGCCGAACGCACCGCCGAACTGGAAGACGCCAACCGCAAACTGGCCACGCTATCGGCCACCGATGGCCTCACCGGTCTGGCCAACCGCCGTCAGTTCGACGTCATCCTCGACAGCGAACTGGCGCGTGCCCGACGTACCGGAGAAACACTGGTCGTCATGATGATCGACGTCGATCATTTCAAGCAATACAACGACTGTTACGGCCATCAGGCCGGCGACGAGTCCCTGAAAATAATCGCCCGCGTACTGCAGGCAGCAACACGGCGCACCAGCGATCTCGCGGCACGTTATGGCGGTGAGGAGTTTTCAATCGTCATGGCCAACACGGATGCGACCGCTGCGCTGCAACTGGCCGACGCCATGCGCATGGCGATCGAAGAACTCGCCATACCGCACGAACGCTCCGGGATCGGCAAGGTCACGATCAGCGCCGGTGTCGCTGTCAGGTCGCCCGATCGCAGCAGTGGCGCCCACAGTGACGCCAGCAGTCTGCTGCGGGTGGCCGATGATGCGCTTTACCGGGCCAAGGACAGCGGCCGCAATTGCGTGGTGATGGCGTACGTCTGAGCCTCGGAGCGCGTCATGACGGCTCGACCCGATCAATCTGGCAGCACCGAACCAAAACCGTTTTACCGAAGCAATCATAAGGTTTCATCAGGTTTTCAAACCATAAAAATCGGCAACACTAGGGACTCCTCAGTGAACGATGAAAGGAACACCTCATGGACGTACAGATGGTTGCCCAGGAATTCTCCCTCACCCCCTCATTGCGCCAGCATCTCGAACGCAGACTGGCGTTTGCGTTCTCTCATGCGAGCCGCCACGTGATGCGCATCGTGGTCCGACTGCGTGACCTGAACGGTCCGCGTGGCGGCCGCGACATGGTCTGCCAGATCAGCGTGACGATGCCAGGCCGTCCGGGCATGGTGATCCGCGAAGTCAACGACAACATGTATCAGGCGATCGACGGCGCAGTAAGGCGTGCCGCCTACCGTGCGCGTATGGTGACCCGCCGCAGTCCTGGCTCACGGCATCGCATGACGGCACCAGATGAACCGGCCGATCAGCAATCAGAGCAATAATGGCGGCGGCGGACCTGTCGGTACATGGTGCCAAGTGTCAGGGCTATCGGTCTGATTCGACTGATCGCTTCTGCATTGAATACTGTCTGCCCCCTTGCGCCAAAGTCCACTCCTTGCCATGAACGGACGCGTCGAAGGAGCGCATCGCGTAGCCCTTCGACCAGCCCGCTCCGCACGACCACATGACAGCATGCCTGCCTGCAAAACACATGGTGACCGGCGCCCCCGCAGCACCCGCCGTGCCACAACCCGAAATGGAGTAAGCCGATGGCAACAACATGGCGTGACAGGTTGCGCAATTCGGACATGATCCGGAACCACCCTCAGATGGCGCGATTTCTCGGCAACAACACGCCTCAATTATGGATACCAAGACGACGCTCGGTCGCCCTCGGCGCGGCCATCGGCGCAGTGGTCAGCATCGTTCCACTACCCGCACAGACACTGATTGCGGCCCTGCTCGCAGTGCGCTTCAAGGCGCATTTGCCGACCGCCGTCGTAGTGACATTCCTCAGCAATCCCCTGACCGCCTTGCCACTCTGGGGCCTGGCGTGGATGCTGGGCGCGTTATGTCTGGGACATCCTGTTGGCTGGCCGGCACTGTCCTTCTCGACCAGTGGCGCCGAATGGCTGAGCTGGCTGCAGGGAACGGGACGGCCACTGCTGCTGGGCATGCCATTGCTTGCGGCACTGCTGGGGATAGCGTTTTTCGGGTTGACGCACATGGGATGGCGGCTTGCCGTAGTGCGTCAATGGCATGGCCGGCGCGCTGCGCGGGTACTGTCCGAGGGCCCCTTGCGGCCCAATTGATATACCTCAACAGTCGGCCAAACACTGCTGCCTATGTTTGAAACCACACATACAACCACAAAAGAGCGCTCGATAATTCAGGCTCCATCCAACCGAGGAGTCACCATGAAGGCACAGTCAAAAGACGCGATAGCCATGCTCACCGCCGACCACGAAAAGGTCACCGCATTATTCGAACAGTTCGAAGCGCTCAGCGACCGCTCGACCGCCTCCAAAAAGAAGATCGCCGACCAGATTTGCTCGGAGCTCGAGATCCACGCCGAGGTCGAGGAGCAAGTCTTTTATCCTGCGGTCCGTGGCCCGGTCAAGGACGGCGATCTGATGGACGAGGCGCTGGTCGAGCACGCCAGCGCCAAGGAGCTGATCGCGCAGTTGATGGAAATGGATCCGGGCGACGATCTCTACGATGCCAAAGTCAAGGTGCTCTCCGAGCAGATCAAGCACCATGTTGGCGAGGAAGAGGGAGAGATGTTCCCGAAAGTACGCAAGGCAAAGGTCGATCTGGTTGCGCTGGGCGAGGAGATGCAGGCCTTCAAGACAAGGCTGGTCACGGCGAGTTCCTGATCATCGTTTAAAACAGCCTGCCCCATTCATCCGGACCGGCAACCGCACAAGACAACAAAAAACCCGCAGCGCTGTGTGCAGTGCGGGTTTTGCGTTTTTTGTAGCCAGGACGGTCAGCTACGTTGGTGCCCGGGGCCGGACTTGAACCGGCACGACCATAAGTCGAGAGATTTTAAGTCTCTTGTGTCTACCGATTTCACCACCCGGGCAGCGCTGAATTGCAACGACAGCATCAATGTTTGATACCGCGTCATCGCCAAGCGAAGCGCCCGATGGTATCACAACCGATCCCGCGTAAGCGCTTCTGCAACGAGGTTTGCGCCATCCGCCACACGCCTGCGTGCAGGTCACGTCAAAACCGGTAATTGACTCCCACCCTGATGACCGGGTAAGCACGAAAACGCTTGAGCTTGTCGTTGAGACGCTGGTCTTCGGATGCCAGCAAGATGGAAATCATCTCGCAGGCGCGGCTGGGCAAGGTACAGTTTTCGGCACTGGTGCGCGACGTCGGCGAACCCTGGAACAAAATACCGACATCACTGGAAAGGCCCCAACCCTTGCCGTCTTTCAGCGCATTTCCCCAGCCCATGCCCAGATACGGCGAAACCGGCTGGAAATCGATCTTCCCTTTCAGACCGCCGACCTGCGACACGTTGTAATCCACACCTTGATAAGTGAATGACGTGAATGGCAATCCGCCGATGCCGATGCCATCGACGTTGGCATACGTTCCTTGCGCCTCGATCTGGTTGCGGTTGAAAACCACGCCTGACGTAAACCGGAAATTGCTATCCCACGGAAACCAGTCCAGCAAGAAATCGAAGGTACGCAGCTTCAGGTGCAGATTCCAGTCGACATATTTTGTGTTGGTCGAAAAATCGACATTATTAAAGTAATTGACGCCGATCCGTGCGTTCATCTCGGAATTGATGGCACCGACTCCGTGTATGGCCAACCCGGTCGTGCCGACCAGCAGGCTGATTGCCTTGCCAGTCGGTTTGCTGGCTGGCATATTCAGCGACCTGGCGACTGGCGCGCCAGCGGGTTGGGCTGAAGGCGATGAATTCATCATGCCGTCCGATGGTCCCGTCGGCAGTTCTGCCGCGAGTCCATCCGCTAAGCCGGGTGGCGTGTCGGCAGCATGTGCAGCGAGCGTCATGTAAAAAAACAGTCCGGAAAATGTCACTGAAAAAGTTGGGGGTAGTCGCACGCAGGCTCCTTGATCGCGAAGGGGATTCGACTGTGCAACCGGCACAGCAGCGATAACGCCAGCGTCATCTTTAAAGAAGACCTGTTGCCATTTCTGAAGTTTCTCTGGTTGAATTGAGCGTCGTCAGCAATCGCGTCGATCACGACATGCAGTTCGATCACGTCCGCAAACAACGGCGTCCAAAACCACATCCTTCTGGCAGAAGCGTCTGGCCCTACCGCCATCTATGTCAAAAAATCACAAATCAAGTGACCAAACGGATTACCTGCAACGTTTTTGTTTGCTTATACTGCAGGCCACCCATACCAACAAAATTCCCCCCATGACACTCCAGGCAATCGTCTTTGATGCGTACGGCACCTTGTTCGATGTGTATTCGATCGGCGCGGCAGCAGAACAACTTTTCCCGGGCAAGGGCGACGCACTGGCCGCGCTATGGCGCGACAAGCAGATTGAATACACGCGCTTGCGCACCATGTGTTCGATGTACAAGCCGTTCTGGGAAGTCACGCAGGATGCGCTGGTGTTTTCCTGCAAGAAGCTGGGACTGGAACTGAACCTGGATGCACAGCATGCGCTGATGGCGCAATACGCGATACTGCAACCCTTTCCGGAAAACCTGGAAGTCGCACAACAATTGCAGCAACAAGGTTTTAAACTGGCGATCCTGTCGAACGCCAATACCGAGATGCTGGAAGTCGCGGTCAAGGCTGCCGGGATGCAATCGCTGTTCACGCATTTGCTGTCCGCCGACAGCGTGCGCAAGTTCAAGACGGCGCCGGAAACCTACCAGCTGGGCACCGACCTGTTTGGCATTCCCGCAAAAAACATCCTGTTCGTGTCGAGTAATTGCTGGGATGTCTGTGGTGCCAGCTGGTTCGGCTACACCACGTTCTGGGTCAACCGCGCCGGGGCGCCACTGGAAGAACTGGGCGTCACGCCGCACGGACAGGGCAGCTCGCTGAAGGATGTTCTGGCGTTTGCATTGCAGCATCGCGAGCCGGCTTGAGGTGTATTTGATTTAGTACAAGACATATCAGGGATGCCGGCCAACAAGGTTTGGGATGGCATCCATTTCTTTTTAATTACGACAACCAACGAGGTTTCACCATGACTGCACGCACCACCTGCAACCAGCTTCAAGTCGCCACCGTACTGTACCGTTTCATCGAAGACAAAGTCCTGCCGGGCACCGGCCTCGACAGCGCCAAATTCTGGCAAGGCTTCGACACACTCGTCCACGACCTTGCGCCCAAGAACGCCGCGCTGCTGGCCGAGCGTGACCGTCTGCAGACCGAACTGGACCAATGGCACCGTGCCAATCCGGGCCCGATCACCGACATGCCGGCCTACCGCGCCAAGCTGGAATCGATCGGCTACCTGGTCCCGCGTCCGGACAACGTCACCATCACCACCAGCAATGTCGATGCCGAACTCGCGCTGCAAGCCGGGCCGCAACTGGTGGTGCCTATCCTGAACGCTCGCTATGCACTCAACGCCGCCAACGCGCGCTGGGGTTCGCTGTATGACGCGCTGTACGGTACCGACGCCTTGCCGGAAACCGACGGCGCCACCCGTGGCGGCAAAGGTTACAACCCGATTCGTGGCGCCAAAGTCATCGAGTTCGCGCGCAACTTCCTCGACCAGGCAGCGCCGCTGGCTACGGGTTCGCATCGTGATTCGACCGCGTACCAGATCGTCGACGGCAAATTGTCCGTGACCCTGAAAGACGGCAGCATCAGCGCCCTCGCCGACGCCGCCAAGTTCGTCGGTTATCAAGGCCAGCCAGCCACGCCGACAGCGATCCTGCTCAAGAACAATGGCATGCACATCGACATCCAGATCGATACCAGCACCGCCATCGGCAAGGAAGACGCGGCCGGTGTGTCCGACCTGGTGATCGAGTCGGCCCTGTCGACCATTCTCGACCTGGAAGATTCGGTTGCCGTGGTCGATGCGGATGACAAGGTCGTCGCGTATGACAACTGGCTCGGCATTCTGAAAGCCACGCTGGTCGAAGAGGTCAGCAAGGGCGGCAAGACCTTCACCCGTACGCTGAACCCGGACCGCAAGTACACCGCAGCCGCCGGCACCACTGATGCCAAAGACGGCATCGTCACCCTGCATGGCCGCTCGCTGCTGTTCCTGCGCAATGTCGGTCACCTGATGACCAACCCGGCCATCCTGCTGGGCAATGGCCAGGAAATCCCGGAAGGCATCCTCGACGCCGTCGTCACCGTGACGATTGCACTGCACGACATCAAGCGCAAGGCTGGCCAGGAAATCGGCAACTCGCGCACCGGCTCGGTCTACATCGTCAAACCAAAAATGCATGGTCCGGCTGAAGTCGCCTTCGCCAGCGAAGTGTTCGGCCGTGTCGAAGCCCTGCTCGGCCTGCCCGCCAATACCGTCAAGCTAGGCATCATGGACGAAGAGCGTCGCACCAGCGTCAACCTGAAAGCCTGTATCAACGAAGCCGGCGCACGCGTGGCCTTCATCAATA
Organism: Actimicrobium antarcticum; assembly: GCF_039536745.1. Lineage (NCBI taxonomy): Bacteria > Pseudomonadati > Pseudomonadota > Betaproteobacteria > Burkholderiales > Oxalobacteraceae > Actimicrobium > Actimicrobium antarcticum. The sequence goes on along the minus strand of NZ_BAAAZE010000005.1, from coordinate 338,185 downwards.
CCGGCTTCCTGGATCGCACCGGCGACGAAATGCACACCGCGATGCAAGCCGGTCCGATGCTGCGCAAGGGCGACATGAAAACCAGTACCTGGTTGACCTCGTACGAGCGCAGCAACGTGCTGGTTGGTCTGTCATGCGGCCTGCGCGGACGTGCCCAGATCGGCAAAGGCATGTGGGCCATGCCGGACCTGATGGCCGCCATGCTGGAACAGAAAATCGGGCATCCGAAAGCCGGCGCCAACACCGCATGGGTCCCGTCGCCGACCGCCGCCACGCTGCACGCGCTGCATTACCACCAGGTCAATGTTGCCGAAGTCCAGAAAGAGCTGGAGAAGATCGACGCCAACCCGGAAATCGACAAGTTGCTGAACGGCTTGCTGCACATCCCGGTCGCCACCAATCCGACCTGGTCCGCCAGCGATATCCAGCAGGAACTCGACAACAATGCCCAGGGCATCCTCGGATACGTGGTGCGCTGGATCGACCAGGGTGTCGGTTGCTCGAAAGTGCCGGACATCCACAACGTCGGCCTGATGGAAGACCGCGCCACGCTGCGCATCTCCAGCCAGCACATCGCCAACTGGCTGCTGCACGGCATCGTCACCGAAGCGCAAGTGCAGGAAACCCTGCAACGCATGGCGGCCGTGGTTGATGCCCAGAACGCCGGCGATCCGCTGTACCAGCCGATGGCACCGCACTTTGATGGTTCCGATGCTTATTGCGCGGCGCGGGATCTGGTCATGAAGGGGCTGGAACAGCCTAGTGGTTACACCGAGCCGTTGCTGCATGCATGGCGCTTGAAGGTCAAGGCCAAGGCTGCTGCGAAGTAATTCGCATCGGTTGTGCCGAATGAAAAACGCCTCGACATTCGAGGCGTTTTTTTATGGGTGACAGGTGCGCAACCCCACCCGCAGCTCGGAGGTTGGGCTGCGAAGCCCAACATGCGTCAGGTTGCTTTGCGGGTCGCCACGACGCGCGGTCTGCGGTGGCTAAAACGGTTTGCGCTCCGTCGCGATCACGCCGGGGGCGGCCCGGCAGTCGGTCCTTTACGCGGCGGCGTTGCGGATTTGGGTCGTAGGTTGGGCTGCGAAGCCCAACATGCGTCAAGTTGCGTTGCGGGTCGCCACAGCGCGCGGTCTGCGGTCTGCGGTAGCTAAAACGGGTTGCGCTCCGTGGAGGCAAGCCGGGTGCGGCCCGGCAGCCGGTCACTTCTTTTTGCTTCGCCAAAATGAAGTAACCAAGAAAAAGGCGACCGCTAGACCGCTGCCCTGCGGGTTCCCAAATACCGTGCCCGGTCAGGGGGAGACCCGCAAACTCGCTACGCTCAGACAGTGCGGGCCTCTTATCCCCTGCCCAGTCACGGTATTTGGCAGCGGCCTTTTATGCGGAATTCAAGGTCAAGACCAAGCCCAGCCTTGGTGATTGGTTGATGGCCAGGCTCGCTTTGCGCGAGAGCGATGGTTTGTAAAAGCCTTGTAGGTTTTGAGTTTGGCATTGGTTTTGATACTGAATTTGAAACTGGTTTTGACGTTGGTTTGGACGTTGGTTTTGAACTCGATGTCGCTCACGACGAGGAAGTTTTCTCGCGCAAAGCGAGCACGACCATCAATCAATCTCCAAGGCTGGGATTGGTTTTGACGTTGAATTCCGCGTAAAAAGATCGCTGCCAAAAACGGGGTACGGCAAGAGGATAAGAGGCCCGCACTGTCTGAGCGAAGCGAGTTTGCGGGCTTCCCTCTTGCCGTACCCGGTTTTTGGGAACCCGCAGGGCAGCGGTCTTGCGGTCGCCTTTTTCTTGGTTACTTCATTTTGGCGAAGCAAAAAGAAGTGACCGGCTGCCGGGCCGCTCCCGGCTTGATCGCGACGGAGTAGAAACTTTTTTAGCTACCGCAAGCCACAGACAGCGGACGGCTGACAGCGGACTGCGAGCCGCCAATCTCGTCGGAAGCTTGACGCAGGCTGGGCTTTGCAGCCCAGCCTACCGGCAAACGGCACGGCATGCAGCCCATTGCGCCGCACACTCCACTGGCGCAGGTCCCGGCATCAACCACCCCGCACCCCGGTCACGCCATCGCCAGCGCCTGATCCAGATCCGCCAGCAAATCGTCAATATGCTCGATCCCCACCGACAACCGCAGCATGTCTTCCGACACCCCCGCCTTGAGCAGTTCGGCAGGATTCAATTGCCGGTGCGTGGTCGATGCCGGATGCGTCGCCAGTGATTTCGCATCGCCGATATTGACCAGCCGGGTGAACAATTGCAGCGCATCCAGCACCCGCGCACCGGCTTCACGCGGCGCACCCTGATCCGCCGAACGCAAGCCGAACGACAGGATGCCGGAGGCTCTGCCGTTCATGTATTTGCAGGCCAGCGCATGGTCCGGATGATCTTCCAGCCCGGCGTAATTGACCCATGCCACTGTCGGGTGCTGCTTCAGGTGACGGGCAATCGCCAGCGCGTTGTCGCAGATCCGGTCCATCCGCAAGGCCAGTGTTTCGATCCCCTGCAGGATCAGGAAGGCATTCATCGGCGAAATCGCCGCACCCATGTTGCGCAGCGGGACCACGCGGGCGCGGCCGATGAACGCTGCGGCACCGAGGGCTTCCGTGTAGACCACGCCGTGATACGACACATCGGGTTCATTGAGCCGCTTGAACCGTGCCTTGTGCTGCGCCCACGGAAACGTACCGCTATCGACAATCGCCCCACCCACGCTGGTGCCGTGGCCGCCGAGGTATTTGGTCAGCGAATGCACCACGATGTCGGCACCATGTTCGATCGGTCGGCACAGGTACGGACTTGGCACCGTGTTATCGACGATCAGCGGAATCCCGTGGGCATGGGCGATCTCGGCCAGGCGCGCGAAGTCGGTGACGTTGCCGAGCGGGTTACCGATCGACTCGCAAAAAATCGCCTTGGTCCGGTCATCGATCAGCGCCGCAAACGACTCGGGCTGGCGCGCATCGGCGAAGCGGACTTCGATGCCCATTTGCGGCAGCGTATGCGCGAACAGGTTGTAGGTGCCGCCGTACAACTGGCTGGCCGAAATGAAATTGTCTCCGGCTTCGGTGATGGTCTGGATGGCATACGTGATGGCGGCCATGCCGGAGGCCACTGCCAGCGCGGCAATGCCACCTTCGAGCGCCGCAACCCGCTTTTCCAGCACATCCTGGGTCGGATTCATGATGCGGGTGTAGATATTGCCGGGCACTTTCAGATCGAACAGATCGGCACCGTGCTGGGCGTTATCGAACGCATAGGCCACGGTCTGGTAGATCGGTACGGCAGCCGATTTGGTGGTCGGGTCGGGCGAATAGCCGGCGTGGACGGCGAGGGTTTCTAGTTTCATTTTTTTCCTGACGAAGGTGGGCGACTGGTGCTGCAAAACGCTGCCAATAGTACGCCGTAAGCGTCTGCGCAGCAGCAAAGTCTGCGGCATATCCTTATGCGGAAATCAATGATCTTGACGGCAATGCAGGTTGCGCGTGGCCCAGTGCCGAACGGTGCCAAACGGTGCCGCCATCACGTCGGCGCATGCGTTTCACAATACCGTCGCGAGCAAAAACATCGTGCCGAAGCCGCCACCGGCCTGGATCAAAACGGGACCAAAGCACGGGATGAACATCTGCCCGGCAAGGCGATCGAAAGTCGTTCCGAAAAATTCGCACGGGCTCGCGCCATGAGCCTGCCGCCTGCCATAATTGCCACGCTCAACCAGCAACCCCGGAGCCCACCCCGGCCAGCAAACCCACCACCAGAAAACCGCCCATGCTGCAGATCACCTTTTCGAACCGGCTTGAGTCCCTGCTGGACACCTTGCTGACCGCGCTGCAGGCCACCCCGCCATCCGTATTTCGCACCGACCAGATCATCATTCCCAGCGCCGCCATGCAGCGCAAAGTCGATCTGGCGATGACCGACCGCTACGGCATTTCGGCCAATATCCGTTTTTCATTCCTGGCCCAGTGGATCTGGGAACAGATCGGTGCCGTGCTACCGATCGACCGCTCGGCGCAAATGACCCCGCCGGTGCTGGCCTGGCGCTTGCTGGCGATCTTCAATGACAGCAGCTTCACCGACCAGCATCCGCGCCTGTCCGGCTGGCTGGCGGTGGCCGATCCGGTGATGCGCTTCGACCTGGCCACCCGCACCGCTGCACTGCTGGACCAGTACACGACCTATCGCGCCGACTGGATCGAACAATGGTCGCAAGGAACGCTGGTCGCCCTGCCCGACGCCAGCCCCGCCCAGATACAGGACCAGGCCTGGCAGGCCGCACTCTGGCAGCGCGTGCTACACGATCTGGGCGCGCAGCAGCAACACCTGACACCGGCCCTGCTGCGCGACCTGAAAGCCGCCATCACGACGGAACACAACGCAAGCGCCACCATCCACCTGCTGTGCCTGCCGACGATTGCGCCGATCTATCTCGATGCACTGCGTGAGCTCGGCCGCGCCACCAACCTGCATCTGTACGTACTCAATCCCTGCCGCGAATACTGGTTCGATATCGTCGACCAGAAGCGCCTGACCTATCTGGCCGTGCAGGGCGACACCCAGCACCACGACAGCGGCAACCGCCTGCTCGGCGCGTGGGGCAAGCAAACCCAGGCACAGATCGACCTGCTGTTCGATGCCGATATCCACGCCATCATCGACGACGCCCGCTTCGTCACGGCACCCGGTGATACGCTGCTGGCGCACGTCCAGAACGCGGTCCTCGACCTGACCGAACTGCCGGCCATCGAGCTCGCCGAGACCGACCGCAGCATCGAATTCCATGCCTGCCATTCGCTGACCCGCGAGCTGGAAGTTCTGCAGGACCAGTTGCTGGCGCTGTTCGCCGGCCAGCAGCCGCCACTCCCCTGCGACATCCTGGTCGTCACGCCCAACATCGAAGACGCCGCTGCGCTGATCGATACGGTGTTCGGCAGCGTGCCGTTTGCGCGCCGTATCCCGTACACCATCACCGGGCGCGCCGCCAGCACCACCAACCCGGCCGCCGGCGCGCTGCTGGGATTGCTGGCGCTGACCACGTCGCGCATCACCGCCAGTGCCGTCTTCGCGCTGCTGCAGCAACCCATCATCGGCCGCCGTTTCGATTTCGGTCCGGACGAGCTGGACGTCATCCACACCTGGCTCGACCAGTCCGGCATCCGCTGGGGGCTGGACGCGACCGCGCTGCCGGGCGCGGCACGCTGTTCGTTCGATGAAGGCCTGCATCGTCTGTTCCTCGGCTACGCCTTGCCGTCCACCGTGGCGCAGCCGTTCGGCGGGCGCGTGCCGGGTGCCAATATCGAAGGTGGCGATGCCGAGATCCTCGGTCGCTTCTGGCTCTGCATGCAAGACATCCGCACGCTGCAGCGCGAGCTCGGCCAGCCGCGAGCAGCGGCCGACTGGCTGCCGCTGCTCGGCGGCGTGCTCGACACCTTCCTCGCGCCCGACAATGCCCAGCTCGACGACCTCGATCAGGTGCGCGCCAGCCTGCGCGTGCTGAACGACCAGCTGCGCCATGCCGAGGTGGCCGGCAGCATTTCCGAAGATGTGCTGCGCGCTGCCCTGACTGCGCTGCTGGATGAGTCGGCCCGCGGTGGCGTGCCGACCGGCAGCGTCACGTTTGCCGGCATGTCTAGCCTGCGCAATCTGCCGTTTCGCATCGTCTGCGCGATTGGCCTGAATGACGGCGCTTTCCCGACCACCAACCGGCCGGCCGAATTCGACCTGATGCCGCTGGCACCGCGCCGGGGCGACCGCCAGCGCGGCAGCGATGACCGCAACCTGTTCCTCGACCTGATCCTGTGCGCCCGCAGCCGGCTCTACCTCAGCTTCACCGGCCGCGGCATTCGCGACAATGCCGCGCTGCCGCCATCGGTACTGGTGGCCGATCTGCTCGACTATCTGATCCCGGCCATCGCCACCGATGCCAACAGCACTGCCGCGCTGGCAGCAGCACGCAAGCGCCTGCTGGTGACGCATCCGCTGCAGCCGTTTTCGACCAAGTATTTTGTCGATGACAAGGACAAGGATGCGCGCCTGACCAGCGCCAACGAGGACTATTGCGCTGCGCTCCAGCACGCATTGGCAACACCGGTCTCGACTGCCACCGTGACCGATCAGGCCGGCGAATCCGCCGATGAATCCGACCATGAATCAAACGACGAATCAGACGACGACGCCCCATCGACCTCACTGCCGTTCTTCGACACCGCACTGCCGCCACCCGGCGAAGAATGGCGTACCGTCAGCGTCGACCAGCTGAAGAATTTCTTCAACAACCCCTGCCGCTACCTGCTGCAAAACCGCCTCGGCCTGCGCCTGCGCGAAGACGACGCCACCCTCAAGGACGACGAACCCTTCCTGCCGGACTGGCTAGGCAATCAGGAACTGGCCAGTCGCATGTTGCCGCTGTTCGAGCAAGGCATGGCGCTGCCGGACATCACCGCCATGGCCCGCGCCGGCATCGAGTTGCCACCCGGTCCGATGGGCGACAAGGCGCTGCAGGACGCCCTCGGCAGCCTGCAGCAATTTGCCGACAACGTCGCCATGGCCAGTACCGAAACCTGCCTGCCACCGCATCAGGTGCGGCTGGATTTCGCCATCGACGGCGAAGACTGGCAGCTGACCGGCGCCTTCAGCGACCTGCGCCCGGGCGGGCTGGTACGCTCCCGCTGCGATGCCGTGCGCGCCACCGATTACCTGGCGGGCTGGATCGATCATCTGGTGCTGAATGCCCGATTGCCGGCAGGGGTCAGCGGCACCACCACCTGGATTTCGCTCGATGGCCAGTACCAGCTCACACCCTGCGGTACGGCCGCCGACACCCTCGCCAACATGGTTCGCCTGTACCGGCAGGGCCTGTCGGCACCGCTGCACTTTTTTCCGAAATCGGCCTGGGCGTACACGCTCGATGATGCCATCGCCGGTGCGGTCAAAAAATGGTTCAGCACCTCGTTCCATGAGTTCGGCGAAGACCGCCACGTCGCCTATCGGCTGGCGCTGCGCGGTGTCGCCGACCCGCTCGACAGTGCCTTCGAAGACGCCACTCACGCCGTCTTCGGACCGATCATGCAACACCTTGAGGATGACCGACTGTGACTACTCCCATCGAACTGAATGTGTTTGACTGTCCGCTCGACGGCATCAACCAGATCGAAGCCTCGGCCGGTACCGGCAAGACCTGGAACATGTGCGGCCTGTATCTGCGCCTGCTGCTGGAGCGCCAGTTGCCGGTCCAGCAGATCCTGGTGGTCACCTTCACCAAGGCCGCCACGGCTGAACTGCGCGAACGTATCCGCAGCCGCATCGCCGATACGCTGCGCTTCCTGGCGCAGGACGATGCGCAGGTCGCCGCCCATGCGCCCGACCCGTTCATCACCACGCTGGTCAGTACGCTGCAAGCACGCGGCATGGCTGCGCCCAGCATGAGCGCCCTGCTCGACCTGGCATTGCAGAGCTTTGACGAAGCCGCGATTTTCACGATCCACGGTTTCTGCCAGCGCGCACTGGCCGATGCACCGTTCGCTGCCGGCATGCCGTTCTCCACCGACCTGCAACCGGGCGACGAGGAATTCGTTCTGAGCGCCGTGCAGGATGTCTGGCGCCGCCACGTCAGCAGCGGTGCGCTGCCGACCGACCTGACCGACTATCTGCTGGAACAGCGCGATTCGCCAGAGTCGTTTGCCAAACTGCTGAAACGTCAGCTGGCAAAAAGCCAGTCCCGCGTCATCTGGCCGGACAACATCGACGACCCGTTCACGTCGCAGCAGCCAGAGATTGCGGCAGCCTTCCGCGCTGCCGCCGCATGCTGGGCAGCCTCGGCCGACGCTATCCGCGCACTGCTGCACGACAGCCTCACGGCCCTCAATGGCAAGAGCTACACGGCGGAGTCGATTGACCTGGCGTGCAAGCATTGGCGCGCCCATTTCCGGCTCGGCAATTGCATGGCCATGCCTGACCCGGCCAAATCGAAGCTCGCACTGCTCTCCGCATCCCGCCTGCAAAAGGGCACCAAGCAAAAACAGACCACGCCGCAACACCCCTTCTTCGATCTCGCCGAAACCTTGCTGACGCTGCGCTTGCAGGCCGGCAAGGAGCTCGACCTGGCGCGCCTGCAGCTGCTGCGCGTGCTGTTCGACGAAGGTGCCGACAACCTCGCTGCGCTCAAGCGCGAACAGCGCATCCAGTCCTACGACGACATCCTCTACAACGTTTTCGCCGCCCTGAAAAGCCCGGCAACGCCATGGCTAGCCGATGCGCTGCTGGCGCGCTATCCGGCCGCGCTGATCGATGAATTCCAGGATACCGATCCGCTGCAGTTCGCCATCTTCGATGCGATCTATGGCGCGGGGACCAACCCGCTGTTTTTTGTAGGCGACCCGAAGCAGGCCATCTACAGCTTTCGCAACGCCGACCTGCAGACCTATCTGCGCGCCCGCGACAAAGCCACCGCGCACTATTCGCTGGGCGAGAACCAGCGTTCCAGCGCCGGTTTGATCACGGCGCAGAACGCGCTGTTTTCGGCCAATCCGGCGGCGTTTCTGCTGCCCGGCCTGACCTATCAGGCGGTGCGTCCCGGCAAAAAACCGCGCGCCAGATTTATCGACACCAGCGCCGCTACTGCCGACCTGCAGCTGTGGGAGTTGCCGCAAACCGATGACGACAAATGGCTAAGCAGTAGTGCGGCAAAAGCCGCCGCCTGCCGTGCCACCGCCGCCGAAATTGCCCGCCTGCTGCAAGCCGCGCAGGATGGCCAGGTCACGCTGGACGCGCACCCGCTGCAGGCCGGCGACATCGCCGTGCTGGTCAAGAGCCACGCCCAGGGCAGCGCGATCCGCAACGCGCTGGCCGCGCTCGGCATCGGCAGTGTCGAACTGTCGCAGGCCAGCATCTTCGACAGCATCGACGCCGAAGAACTCGAACGCCTGCTGCAAGCCATCCTGACACCGACCCGTACCGACATGCTGCTGACGGCGCTATCGACCGAACTACTCGGTGTCGACGCCGCCGCCATCGCACTGATGGCCACCGACGAAGCCGCGCTGCAATTGCGCATCGAACAGTTCGATGGCTACCGCACGCTGTGGCGTGAACGCGGCGTGGGCTTCATGGTGCGCCGGCTGTTTTCGGCGGAAGGCGTCAGCAAACGCATGCTGGCCCGCGCCGATGGCGAACGCCGTATGACCAACCTGCTGCACCTCGGCGAATACCTGCATCAGGCCGGCCACGAACATCCCGCGCCCGACGCGCTGCTGCGCTGGCTCAATGCCCAGCGCCGCCACGCCAGCGCCGACGAAGCCGCGCAGCTGCGCCTCGAATCCGACCAGAATCTGGTGCAGATCGTCACCATCCACCGATCGAAGGGACTGGAGTATCCAGTCGTGTTCTGCCCGTTCCTGTGGCCCGGACGGCTGGCTGCCGGCAACAAGCTCGAAGGGCGCGAATACCACGACAGCGACGGCAACCCGGTGATCGACTTTCGTGACGAACCCGACGACATCAAGGACATCAAGGCCGCCATCAAGCAGGACAGCTCGGCCGAATTCCTGCGCCTGATCTACGTCGCCCTGACCCGTGCCGCGCACCGCTGTTATCTGATCGTGGGCAGTTATGCGGTCAAGACCAGTACGACCGAAAGCAGCCATAGCCAGCTGAACTGGCTGGTCGCTGGCGCCGGTAGCACACCGGCAAACTGGTCCGCAGCCAAACTGTCGCCCGCGGAAACCAGCGCGGCCTGGGCCACGCTGGCGGCCAGCAACGCGCCGCACATCGGCCTCACCGCGCTGCCCCAGGTCGCCGGCAAACCGGTGCATTTTGTGCGTCCGGCCGCCGACAGCCTGCACGCGCAAGGGCATCCGCCAATGCTGCGCGACGGCTGGCGCATGACCAGCTTTTCTGCGCTACAGCACGCTACCGCCAATGAAAACGCCAGCACCGACCATGACGTGCGCAGCAACTGGACAGCCGCCCGTATCGATCAGGCGCCCGCCGAGTTGCCCGCCGATGACATCCTGCGCTTCGTGCGTGGCGCCAGCGCCGGCGACACGCTGCATGCGGTTCTGGAGCAGCTCGACTTCGCCGACCCCGCCAGCTGGGACCGCACCATCCGCCAAGGCCTGACCGCCCATCCGCAACAGCTCGACAACGTCAGCGATGACCAGCAACTGCCGTTGCAGACGCAGATCGTGCGCAAGCTGATCGACCAGATGACTGCCACCGAACTGACTGAAGGCGTGACCCTGTCGGCACTGCAGCCCGGCAGCTGGTTGTCGGAACTGGAGTTCAACCTGCCCGCACCGCGCCTGCAAGCCGACGCCCTCAATACGCTGCTGGCCGAGGCCGGCTATACCGTCGCGCCGCTGGCATTCCGGCGCATGGAAGGCTATCTGAAAGGATTCATCGATCTGGTTTTCGAAGCCAACGGCCGCTACTATCTGCTCGACTGGAAATCCAACCACCTCGGCTACCGGCCCGAGGACTACAACGCCAACGGCATCGCCGCCGCCATGGCCGAACACGGCTACCACCTGCAATACCTGCTGTATGCGCTGGCACTGCACCGCTACCTCGGCCATCGCTTGCCGGACTACGACTACGACACCCACTTCGGCGGCGTGCTGTACCTGTTCGTGCGTGGCGTGCGACCAGACTGGCGCACTGCCGACGACCAGCCGGCCGGCGTGTATTTTCATCGACCGCCGATCAGCATCATCAACGCACTCGACGCGCTGTTCCACGCCCCCATCCAACGGAGTGCTGCATGAATCCGAACGACCTGCCCCAACCCGCCGACCTGCTGGCACGCGGCTTCGCCAGCCATGTCGTGCAATGGGCCAGACAGCACGGCCCGCTCGACGACGCTGCCAGCGCCATGCTGCACCACATCGCCAGCCAGCTGAGTCTGGCCAGCTCCGACGGCCACGTCTGCGCCCGACTGGCCGATATTGCCAGCGCCAGCAAGAACACCGGCTGGAACAGCGCCACGCTGCGTGCCTGCCTGACTGATTCCGGCGTCACCGGCAGCCCGGCCGCGCCGGGTGCGCAACCGCTGATACTGGATGACGACGACCGGCTCTATCTGCACCGTTACTACGATTACGAACAACGCCTGGCGCGCCGCCTGATGCAGCCACGCGCCGCGCTGCCACAGATCGACCCGGCGCTGAAGACCCGCCTCAACAACCTGTTCGCACCCAATCAGGCCAGCCTCGCCGGCCGCCCCGACTGGCAAAAAATCGGCGCCGGCCTCAGCCTGCTGAGTCCGCTGACCATCATCAGCGGCGGCCCCGGCACCGGCAAAACCACCACCGTCGTCAACCTGCTGGCCTGCCTGCTGGAACAGAACCCCGACTGCCGCGTCGCCCTCGCCGCCCCCACCGGCAAAGCCGCCGCGCGCATGCTCGAAGCGCTGCGCCTGCGCGCCGAACATTTGCCGCCCGCCATCCAGTCGCGCCTGCCCGCCGAATCATTCACGATCCACCGCCTGCTCGGCGTCACGCCCTCGGCGGGAGAATTCCGCCACCATGCCGGCAACCTGCTGGCGCTGGATGTGCTGATCGTCGACGAGGCATCGATGCTCGACCTGGCGCTGGCCACCAAACTGTTCGAAGCCATCCCGACCACCGCCCGCATCATCCTGCTGGGCGACAAGGACCAGCTGGCCGCAGTCGAGTCCGGCGCGGTGTTTGCCGAACTCAGCGCCGACCCCACGCTGGACCCCGACTATCGCGACGCGCTGGCCGCACTGACCGACACCGCCGCCGACCTGATCAGGCCAGCCGCACCGCTGATCCCGACCGCGCTGCACAACAGCGTGATCTGGTTCACGGAAAATTTCCGCTTCAGCAAAAGTTCCGGCATCGGCCGCCTCTCGGCCGCCATCAATGCAGGCGATGCCGACACCACACTGGCGCTGCTACGCGCCGGCGACGACCCGGCCATCCGCTGGATCGACAGTGACACGGCAGCGCCGGGCGCGTCCGCGATGCAGGCGATCTTTGCCGGCTATACCGGCTATATCGACGCGGTCCGGTCCTGCACCGGCTCGCCGGACACCCTGTTCACGGCCTTCAACCGCTTCCGCGTGCTGTGTGCAATCCGCGAAACCCCGCGTGGCGTGATCGCGCTTAACAGCCAGATCAGCAGCCACGTGCGCGCCCAATTAAATCACCCGCACGACCCCGGCAGCCAGTCCGCCTGGTACCCGGGACGGCCGGTGATGGTGCTGCGCAATGACCATGTGATGCGCCTGTTCAATGGCGATATCGGGATCGCGTTCCCGGATCAGGATGGCGTGATGATGGTGTATTTTCCGGATGGCGCGGAGGGGCTGCGGGCGATTGCACCGGTACGCTTGCCGGAGCACGACACGGCGTTTGCGATGACGGTGCACAAGTCGCAGGGGTCGGAGTTTGATGAAGTGATGCTGATGCTGCCGGCGGAAATGAACCGGGTGCTGGCGCGGGAGCTGGTTTATACGGGGGTGACGCGGTCGCGGCGGGATGTGGTGGTGGTGGGCGGGAGTGCGGTGATTGGGGGGGCTGTGCGGGTGGGGGTGGTAAGGGAGTCGGGGTTGGTGGCGCGGTTGGGGGCGGGGTTGGGGGCGGGGTTGGGGGCGCATGTTTAGGAATGCATTCACAGGCTATCGGATAAAGGTTTTTTCGTGCGACTTTATCAGGCTGGAATTCGTGTTGCGACAAAATATGAATCGCAACACGGCGGAACAGTCGGCTTAACTTGCTCCGTTTTTATTTTATCGCCCAATATTTTTTTCACAAATAATTTAATGTCATTTTTTCTAAATTTATAGACACAAACCATCTATTTATCGACATCAAAAATCACACTCATAGGACTGCTACCCAAATGACTCGAATACCGCACTAATCCGTAATAAACGAACCGCGCAGCCTTACCATTTTCAAGTTTATTTTCACGTATGAATAGGTGAATACTTATCCCAAGCGCTTCATGCCCAATGATCTGCTTTCCCTTGGAACTATGCGGCGTAGTTGCTGACTGGCTTTGCCAATGAAAGGTTTTTCCGTCAATCCAATAATCAAGAAAGCGATGATCTTTTGCCTTTCCTTGCTTATTTAAAGTTACCAACAAGATTTGTGTTTTGATATCTGCGAAAACCACATGTCCGTTATTCCAACTTCCGGCATTAAATTCTTTTCCAAACAAAGAAGGAATATTTTCACGCATGAACGACTTCCCGACTTCCATTTCGAGCGGGTCAATCACCGCTTTCAGTCGTGCCAAAGTACGCATATCGTCAGTTGCCAGCATATCTGCATAGTCCGGGTTATTCGCATGAAGTACATATTTTCCATCTTTATCTTTTACCACAACACGTAGCAAATATTGATTTCCATCCCCAGCTTCATCAGGACGCTCAATCGCCATGACTGAACCTGTGATAGAACCAGCGTTCGTAGGCGATATATGTTCTAGTAATAAATAATCACCATCACGAATCGGTCGCTTCCCACCGTTCATTGAGTTTCCCGACGCGCGAGCAATGAAATGTCGCTCAGGGTATAAACGCCCGTGACCTGATCCAATTACACGATGCTCTACTTCGGCTGCAGATCCGTTTTTAAAATGACCACACGCGATTTTCAAGTTTGGAAAATAAGGTAATTCGAGCTTAGGTATAACTGCGTCCGCAGTACGGTTTAAAGGAATGACATTATCAGATGGAGTAACACTGACTTGACGGGTGTCATAGGTAGCGAATCGGTAATCGACTAGCTCCTGCACCATCGACTCGAAACTTTCACGATCTTCAATCATCAGTTGAAAGGTCGGAGTGAATTTGCCATCAGTCAATTTGAAAAATACGGACAAATTATCAGGTCGATTACCGCCAATCCATGCGTTGACTGGATTGTCAGACCAGTAGCGTAACCAAGCCGAACTTTCACCATTTGACAATTGCCGCAGAGCGGTTGGTAGGTCACCTAGTAGTACTCGGCGACGTTGCATTACGTGCCACGACTGTGATGCGAGTGCCTCAACAGTCGGCGCACCACCCCATCCATCAAGTTCCTGCATCGCCTCCAAAAGCACCATCTTGAAACTCTTCACCATTCGGGTTGTTTCGATTTCAGCCAAGAACGGACGGTGCGAAGCTGCAATAGTTTTTTTGGAATCTACCAAATCGTCCATGGCATGAACCATTTCATACCAACTTCCGTACTGGTTTCTCATCGCTGGCATACTTGCACCACTTCGATAAAACTCGGTCAGGGTGGGCCGCCGCCCGAGGACGCTTCTCAAGGCATCATATTCATTTTTGATTCCTTCGCTATCCAACGACTTAAGAAATTCGAGTAATTGCAAATCGTAATTAACGAAGCATCCGTCTGGTATTTGGATACGACCATGTTCAACATCGCGAGCAAATTTTGCCAGTTGCTTGTAACTTGCACCGGCATTAAAAAGTGCTTGAGGCTTATGTAAAAAACTTTGATGGTTACCGATGAAATCTAGAACAATCAAACGTTCTTTTTCCTCATGCCGACGTAGGCCACGGCCAAGTTGTTGAAGAAACAGGATTTTCGATTCAGTCGGGCGCAACATCATGACGGTGTCAATTGCTGGCAGGTCAACACCTTCATTAAACAGATCAACAGAAAAAATCACTGCAAGACTGCCCTCGCGCAACTGGTCCAATGCATCCGTGCGACTCATTGCCGATCCAGCATAGACCGCAGCACAAGAGATACCGGCCTTAGTGAACTGCTCCGCCATGAATTGCGCGTGTCTTACGGATGAACAGAAAGCCAAAGTGCGTTGTTGTTTGTATTTCCCCCAAGCCCTTAATGCATGCCTCGCACGGGCTAATGTTGCGAGCTTATTAGTCAACAGTTCAGGATCAAAATGGCCGTTTCGCCAAGGCAAATCCTCGTAATTCACGGTATCGTCAAAGATACCGAAATAATGAAAAGGGACAAGTAAGCCCGATTGAATTCCTTCGAATAATCCGTACGTAAATACAAGATTATCATCACACAATGACAAAATATCGGATTGATCCGAACGGTCAGGTGTCGCAGTCAATCCAAGCAAAAAATGCGGTCTGAAGTGATTAAGTAACCGACGGTAGATTGGCGCAGCTGCATGATGAAACTCGTCGATGACGACGTAATCAAAATGGGTTGGTAAAAATCGATCTAAATGAGTAGTCCGCCCCAAGGTTTGAATCGAGGCACAGAGTACGTCAACTTCGATATCACGCGTTTGTCCCATAAAAAAACCAACTTTTGAATGGGGGCGAATGCGTACAAATGTCTCTGCCGCCTGCTTTAATATTTCTTCACGATGCGCAACGAATAGCACTCGTCGCGCGCCTATTTGGTCTGCGTCGAATGCAGCCAGCCAAGTTTTTCCCAAACCAGTCGCCAAAACTACTAAACCGCGACCGAATCCGGACTCTCGTGATTCTGCTAGCGCTGACAATGCAAACAGTTGAACATTTGTCGGCGAGGGCAGCGGGTCTTGCTCAAGGCTACCGGGCGCTACCGCGCGAGGTAGTTGCACTCGACGCTCTTCATACCGATCAATCCAACTATCGGTTAGCGGCACACATCGTTTGTTTGCAAAAAGCACTTCAAATTGCGACCGCGTTTCAAGAAACCCATCGTCACCTGGGTAGTCAATTCGATAGTTCCACTCCAGTCCCTCTTTTAAGGCTTGCCGGCTTATATTGCTTGAGCCAACAAAGGCGGTGCCCTTTAATCCTTCTTCGATGTCCAGAGATGAAAACAAATAGGCTTTCAAATGAAAGCTGCTACCGGCCGATTCGTAGACACGGACTTGCGCTCCCTGTGCTTGAATTAGCATCAAAAGGCGAAGCGCTTCTGGGTCGGTTACACCCAGGTAATCACTAGTCAAAATCCGTAAGCGAACTAGCTGATTAGTTGAGTGATCCGCGCTTGAAAGTGCATCTTGCAGATCAGGTAATAACAAACGCAATCCGGTTGTTTTAACAAAGGCAACGGCCAGATCGATTTCCGACGCATTGTTCATGGCACGATAAAGATGGGGTAAAAATGGATCGAGACCGCCAGTAATCAATCGATTTGGCTTAGGGTTAGAACGCGAAACAATGGCGTTTAACCATTGTTCAGATCGGCCAGGACGCTGGTCGAATGAGATCCAACATTCGACCGAAAACATATCTGGCAAATCATTTACCCATTTATGTAATTGCGGTTCGCTTATATCAGTGAAGTGTCGACCATCCTGGACGCGTTCACCTACACCAATTTTGAAGCTGAAATAGAAAACGCCACCGGGTTTAAGAGCTGCCCATAGCAATTGCAATGTGGCGGGAATTTCGATTATTGGAAGATGAAGCAGGCTGGCACAGGCCCAAATGCCGTCGTAGCACGACACTTCATTGACCTCATCAAAATTACGCACCCTGACCTGGATTCCTACATGAGCGGTCGCCCTTGACGCAAGTTCCGTTGATGCGTCAAAAGCACTTACACGAAAGCCTTTATCAAGAAATACTTTGGTGTCGCGACCTGATCCACAACCAGCATCGAGAATGATTCCACCTGGCTTGATATTTACCAGAAACCGATCACGTATCACGGACATATCGACCTCGACTGTATTGGCAAAAAAAACTGCCGCATTTTGATTATAGTAACGAGTCGTTTGCGTCATTTGATTCTTGAAGTTTCTTTAAAATTTAAATTTTAATTTCTACTGCACATAAAACTGAAATCAAAATATATTTTCCACTGATAAATTAAAACAAAAAAGTAATGAAATATTTTCTCAGATCGGTGTAACTTATAGTACCGGTTAAGTGCACTTCATGGAGTAACTAATCGTCGTAATATTAATTACTTTTAGTGGCGGCACAGTCGGAACCAGACATAGATCACGATAGCGGACTTGCCGATTCGGACGATCAACTTCGGCCTACTCCGATCGTCTGATGCGATCCCTCTTAGCTCGAAAAACTCACCTACGTCCCATTTGTATTGATCGTCAGCGTATTCCCCCATAGCCGTACCATTCGTAGTAACCCGGCAACCCTATAAGTCGGCAGCGGGACCGCGCCGTTGGAGAACTTGATCGACGAATTCACACGCAGATACACCGTCGTAGTTTTAAAGTAGCCCGACAGCGTCACACCCAGATTTTTTAGAGTTAAATTGACGTTATGGGAAAGAGTATTACTACGATGTGAACGGAGAAAAACCGATGAGTGCCAGAGACATTGAGTCTGCACTGCTTGCCCGATGCGCAGCCGTTGCACGGGAAGTCGCACCGCCAGCCCAGGACCAGCGAGAGGCCAACGTGTTCCGCCTTGCCTCAATGCTTATTCAGTCGCAGTTTCCGCATGAAGCGAACAGCCTGAAGCTGGCGAGCGACGAGTATTTCGTCGCACATCCGAATGCAAAATTGACGTCCGGTGCGATTGTCAGAAACGGCTGGATTGTGGGCTTGCCGCGCTTGCGTGACAGACTGATTCGACGGCTTTCTTGAGAGTTTCACACTCCCGAAAAAGCGCATCTTCCATGCAAACACTGCGCTGGCGAATTGGCTTCGAGCACAGAAGTTTCCAAATAATTCGGGCACGTACGAAAAGCCCGTCAGGTCAACCACCGAGACGGACTCATCCAGGCCGACGCAGAAAAACCTACGTCACCCTGCGTCATTCCCCTTAATTCAAAAACGTCACCGACTTCCCGTTAATGCTTAACGTCAGCTTGTTCCCCAGCACCGCCCCACTCGTATTAATCCTGTAGCACTCCGAGCCAGTCAGCGTAGCCGCTCCGTTGGTGTACCTGACCGAGGAATTCACGCACAGATACGCCGTCGTGGCCGTATCCGCCTGTAGCTCCCAGGTATTCACCGACGTGGCATAGATACTGGTCTTTGCGCTGCTGGTGTACGACGTGCTGCCACCCAGGCTACCGACATCGCCGACCTTCGCGTTGACCGGGAACGCACCCTGATTCGCTGCGACGATGTACTCGCCGGTGCCCAGGATCGCGCCGAGAGACTTGACCGGACCGATCCTGAAATAGGTAACTTCGGTGGAGGTCGATTGCGTGACGCCGTTCTTTTTCAGGTTGAGCGTGAAGCTGGCGGTTTTTGCGGCCTGTCCTTCGAAAGCCGAATCGGCACCGGGGACGTAACTGTAGTTCAGCGCGTACAGGTCGTTATTGGCGGGATCGGTGTAGCTGGCGTTGAAGGTATGTGACGAGGTCAGAAAATTCTGTACCGCTGCATCCGCCGGAAAGGTGACGTCCGCCGCGACGGCAACCGTTGGATTGCTACTGCCACCGCCGCCACCGCAAGCGGCCAGGAGAGTGGAGAACAGGACGGTGGTGGCGATCTTGAGGTGTGTGGCGTTCATCTGGAATGTCCTTTTTTATGCGTGGAGTGCCGATGTCGCTGGCTTCATCGGCGGTGTGCTCGCTCAGGTGTTGAACGAGGCTGCGCGCTGTGCAGTAGGACTATGGTCGTCGGCGAAGGGCTCATGGCGTGACCCTGCATTGGTTATTTCCAGATGTAAAAACGGGAGCGCCCCATTCCTGGCGCGCTCCCGTTTTTAGTACAGCAGACCGATGCAGTCTGCGGTGTTATGCGTCCCTGACCATCGCCCGCACTTTCCTGCGCAGGGATTTTTTACGCTCCTGCTCGGCCTGTCCATCCTGGTGGGTCGCACGCGTCACCGACACGGCCGTCATCAACTCCGTAACCGCGAACGGCAGCGCCAGTAGTGTTGCCAGCATCAGGTTGCCGGTCGAGAGCCGGTTGACGCCAGGTTCGACACCGCGTTCGACACAGCTTCCCACCGCCAAATTGCCGACCTGTCTGATTATCCGACCTCGTCGCGTTTCTGTCCGCCACGCGCTTCGGCCAGCGCAATCGTCAAGTGCTGCGTCTTCTTTTTCAGTTGATCGCGCTCAGCCGTGAGCTCGTCGACCAGCACCGTCAGGCGATGGATTTCAAGTTGATCGGGGGTCGCGTCATCCGGTGGTGCCGGCACTTCCGGCTTCGGTGGCAGGCGCGATTCGCGGACCTGCCGCGCAGCCTGCTGCAATTCCTTTTTTCCGCCAGCGACTGCGGCGACCTGCGCTGCGCTCGGCAACGACGCCACTGCGGCGGCAGCGTTAATCGAGATGACGCCGGATTTGACGGCGCTGACGAGTTCGGGCGCAGCGGTGTTGCGGATTTTTTCGATCTGGCCGAGGGTGGCGCTGCTGACGCGGGCCGAGCGGGCTATCGCGTCGCGTGACAATGGCGCAGTGGCCTGCGCGGATGCGGCGGGCTGCGTACCGCCGGAGTCTGCCGGCGCCTGTACCTGCCCTTGTCGCGCCATGACGATTTCCTTCTTCCGCAATGCCAGCACACCGCGCTGAAAATCCGACACGCTGCGCCGCCCCAGATGATTGTCGATCATCCACAGATGCACATCGTCGATCGAGCGGAAGGTAGTGTTCTGCAGGGTGTTGAACGGCAGGCCGTGCTTCTGGCAAAGAGCGTAACGGTTGTGGCCGTCCACCAGCAAATCGCCCCACAACACCAGCGCGTCGCGACACCCTTCGGCCAGCAGGCTGCGCTCCAGCGCGGCCAGCTCGTCCTGGGTCAATGGATCGATATAGGCGCGCAGGTCGTCGTTGATGGTGATGGTCGTGGTCATGGCGGGCAAAATAAAATGGAAGACCGCAAGGGTACACATCGCAGCGGGTTTGCGCAGGCTTTTCCGGTCCCCAGGCTGATGGATCGGGCAACCAGGCCATGCTGCTGACAGCGCAGAATCGGCATGATGCGGGTTGCCGGATAACCCGACATCCGCGCATTTCAGGGAGGAACATTGGTCATGCAAGTTGTGCCACACTCCTGCCCTGACCCGCTGGCGCAGTCCTGTATTCCGCAGGCAAATAGCGCCGGTGCGGCACTCTACATTGACAGCTTGTTTCAAAGGATTTCCGATGCGTCTTACTTTGCCGGCAACCGCAGTTCTCATGTCGCTTGCACTCTCCGCCCTGCCCGTCCACGCAACAACACTGCGCGCCAAATCCGGCGCCGCCAACAGCCAGATCACGACCCAGCTACCGCGCTCGGTGCGACCGACGCACTATGCCGTGTCGATTACACCGGATGCGAAGGCGGCCACGTTTGCAGGCCATGTGACGATCGACGTGCAAGTGCTGCAACCGACCGCCAGCATCACGCTCAATGCGGCCGACCTGGTGTTCGGGCAGGTGCAACTGCATAGCGCCAATGCTGGCAACAAGGCAGCACCGGCCAATGCCACGGTGCGCATCGATGCCGACAACGAGACCGCCATTTTCACGTTTGGCAAGACCATCAAGCCGGGCAAATACCGGCTGGACATGGCATACACCGGCCTGATCGGGTCACAGGCGGTCGGGCTGTTTTCCCTCGACTATGCCAACGCCGACGGTCCCCGGCGCGCGTTGTACACGCAGTTCGAAAACGCCTCGGCGCGGCGCATGATTCCGTCCTGGGACGAGCCGAACTACAAGGCCACGTTTGCCTTGCAGGCGACGGTGCCGGCCGGCCAGCTGGCGGTCAGCAACATGCCGATCGCAACAACGACAACGCTGGCCGATGGCCGCCAGCAGGTGACGTTCGGCAGGTCGCCGACGATGTCGACCTACCTGCTGTTCTTCGGGCTGGGCGACTTCGAACGCGCCACGCTGCAAGCAGAGGGCACCGAGCTGGGCGTGATCACGCAGCGCGGCGCACTGCCGCAGGCGCAGTTCGCGCTGGACTCCTCGGCCGCGGTCCTGCGCGAATACAACAACTATTTTGGGGTGCGCTATCCGCTGCCCAAGCTCGACAACATCGCCGCACCCGGACGCAGCCAGTTCTTTGGTGCGATGGAAAACTGGGGGGCGATTTTTACGTTCGAACGCGTGATGCTGCTGGACCCGACCATCTCGACGCAAACCGACAAAGAGCGCGCGTTCAGCATCGCCGCCCACGAGATTGCGCATCAGTGGTTCGGCAATCTGGTGACGATGCAGTGGTGGGATGACCTCTGGCTCAATGAGGGATTTGCGTCGTGGATGGAGAGTCGCACAACCACGCGCCTGCATCCCGAATGGCAGACCGCGCTCGATGCGGTGGCGATGCGTGACGACGCGATGAACCTCGATGCGTTCATCACGACCCATCCGGTGGTGCAGCACGTCGACACCGTCGAACAGGCCAGCCAGGCATTCGATGCCATCACCTACAAAAAAGGCGAATCGGTCATCGGCATGCTGGAAAACTACGTCGGCGAAACCGCCTGGCGCGATGGCGTGCGGGCTTACATGAAAACCCACGCCTACGGCAATACCACCAGCGACGACCTGTGGCGCGCCGTCGAAAAGACTGCCGGTGTCGGCAAACCGATCATGGCGATCGCACACGACTTCACGTTGCAGCCTGGCGTGCCGATGATCCGGGTCGATGATGTGCAGTGCAAAGCAGGCACATCGACCATCACGCTGTCGCAGTCCGAATTCAGCCGCGACCAGCCCGGCAAGGCACCGCGTGCATGGCGTGTTCCGGTCAGCGTGCAGCTGGTGGGAAGTAGCGACCGCATCAGCACGCTGGTGGTTGGCGGCAAGGCCACGCTGACGGTGCCGGGCTGCGGCGCGGTGCTGGTCAACGCCGGCCAGAGCGGGTACTACCGCACTGCGTACTCGGCACCGGTATTCAACACGCTGGCTGCGCAATTTCCGGTGATGGCGCCGATCGATCAATTGGGAGTGATGGCAGACAGCTGGGCACTGGGCGTCACCGGGCTGCAGCCGATGCGCGACTTCCTGAATCTGGCCGCCGCCGCGCCACTCTCAGCCGAACCGCGCGTCTGGAAGACCATCGCCAGCGCATTTCAGCAGATCAACGACTATTACAAGTCCGATCCGGCACGGCAAAAGACCTTCAGCACGTTTGCCATCGCACGGCTCACGCCGATGCTGACGCAGCTGGGCTGGACAGCGCGGGCGGGTGAAGCCGATACCGTACCGTCACTGCGCGAACAGTTGATCGACGTGCTCAGCGAGCTCGACGATCCCGTCACCATTGCCGAAGCACGCCGGCGCTTTGCCGCGCAGGACCGTGACCCGACAGCGGTGCCGGCAGCGATCCGCAAGACCATCATGGCAGTCGTGATCGAGCATGCCGATGCCCCTACCTGGGAAGCAATGCGCCAGCTGGCCAGCGCCGAAAAATCGCCCATGATCAAGGGCGACCTGTACCAGCTGCTATCGACCAGCAAGAACCCGTCGCTGGCCGCGCAGGCGATGGCACTGGCATTGACCGATGAGCCGGGCGTGACCACCAGTGCGGGCATGCTGGCCGGCGTCTCGGTCAAGTATCCGGATCTGGCATTCGACTTCGCACTGGCCAATATGGCCAGGGTCAATGAGCGGGTCGATGCGTCCTCGCTCAGCCGGTTCTTTCCGTCACTGGCCAGCAAGTCGGCCTCGCCCGACATGATCGTCAAGGTCAAGGCGTATGCCGACGCGCATCTGGCAGCGGGCTCGCGGCGCGACGCTGACACGGCAGTAGCGCGGATCAAGGATCGGATGCGGATCGTGGCAGAGAGGTTGCCGGAGATTGATCGGTGGCTGGCTGACGCAGCGGGTGGCACCAGGGTGAACTGAGCGGGCTGACCAGCAACCTGCCAGCGCCCCCGTGCGCCAGGTCGGACTTTGCGGAATCCGGCGTGGCACCTGCTCTTGCACGGCCGTACACCGTACCCGTTGGGTGCGCGGCGCAATGCGCCGCAAGCCGTGTCAATTTTTTCGAAAATTGCTGGCATCAACTCGCCGCAATGGTCATTTCCGGTGGCTTGCCCGCACCTCCCCGGCGCGTGTCATCAGCCCGCCACATTGCGTCGCTAAGGTAGCAAAGGTCCTGTCATCACGCTCGATGGCGACGAGGGCACTATCTACGCCGGCACCGCAGCGGCGGTTATGATCGTCGATATGGCACTGCTTGAATGGCTGCGCGTCTTGCGCGGCACGGCAGAGTCCGGGTCTTCGTACCACAACAAACATCATGGAAAGCACCACAAATGACTGCCACTGCCCCAACCGCATCGTTGGCAACATCGTTGGCTGCATCGTTAGGAATATCGCCGGAAACATCACCAACCTTTTCCCTGTCCGGCAAAAAAGGCCTGATCCTCGGCTTCGCCAATGAACACAGCATTGCCTACGGCTGCGCTCGCGAAGCGCAACGGCAAGGCGCCGACCTGGTGGCTTCCTGCGTGAATGAAAAAGCCCTCAAGTGGGCGCAACCCCTGTCGCAGCAACTGGGCATCCCGTTGATCCCGTGTGATGTGGAACAACCGGGCGCCTTGCAGGCGCTGGTCGATCAGGCCGTGGCGCACCTCGGGCATCTGGATTTTGTGGTGCATTCGATCGCCTGGGCGCCGCTGGACGATTTGCATGGCGCGGTGATCGACAGCTCCGCCAGCGGCTTCGCGCGCGCAATGCAGATCTCGTGCCACTCCTTCGCCGAGCTCGCCAAACTCTGCGCGCCGCACATGCCGCACGGCGGCAGTTTCGTCACCATGACTTATCTGGGCGCAGACGCCGCAGTGCCGCACTACGGCATGATGGGTCCGGTCAAGGCTGCGCTGGAATCGCTGGTGCGCTACATGGCGGTGGAACTGGGCCCCAGGGGACTGCGCGTCCATGCCGTGTCGCCCGGACCGATCCTGACCCGCGCTGCATCGGGCATCGCGAACTTCGATGCCTTGATGGAGCAAGCCCGGCGCACCGCGCCGTTGGGGCGATTGGTGACGCTGGAAGAAATCGGACGCCTCAATGCGTTTTTATGCAGCGATGCCTCCTCCGGCATGACCGGACAAACCATTTACGTCGACGCCGGCTGCCATGCCGTCGCCTGAGATTTTCCAGGATTTTTCAAGGGACTGAATCATGAAGCCAACCGCTTTGCAGGAACGCATGGATGCACCGCGCAGTACCTCCGGTAATCAATCCGACGTCAAGTCCGGTCCGCACGTCGTCGCTGCGGCACGACCTGATGCACAGCTGAATATGGTCAATCGCCCCGCCGATGATGCCGCCACCGGACAACGCGATATGGCGAAGGCCATCGACCGCGCATTTCATACCCAGCTGGCCAAATTCAGCATGGGGTTTTCGCCGATCTCCCTGAGCCTGGCGTATGCCGACTGGGCCATGCATCTGGCGCTGTCGCCCGGTCATCAGATGTATCTGGCGCAGCAGGCAATCGACCTGACCCGGGGCGTCCTGAGCGGCGCGCCGCAAGCACCCTCCGGAATACAATCGACGGTGGAAAAGGACCGCCGGTTTAGCGATCCCGCCTGGAACACCTGGCCGTTCAGCGTCATGAAGGACAGCTTCAAGGCCGGCAACACGTGGTGGGACGATGCCGTGCGGATCGAAGGCATGTCCAGGCACCACGGCGATCTGGTGAAGTTTTTTACGCGCCAGAAGCTCGATGCGTTGTCGCCATCGAACTGGCCCAACAGCCCGGAAGTCCTGCGCAAGGGTGAACAGTCATCGGGTCAGAGCTGGATCAAGGGCTACCAGAGCTATGCCAGCGATGTGCTGGAGTATCAGCAGGCGCACAGCCTCGGTGGTGCGGCCATGCCGAAGGCGCTGGAGTTCGAAGTGGGCAAGGACGTCGCACTGACTCCCGGCAAAGTGGTGTTTCGCAACCATCTGATCGAACTGATTCAGTACACCGCCACCACCGCCAAGGTCTATCCCGAGCCGTTGCTGATCGTGCCTTCCTGCATCATGAAGTACTACATTCTCGATCTGTCGCTGGCCAACTCGATGGTGCGGTATCTGGTGGCACAGGGGCACACGGTGTTCATGGTTTCGTGGCGTAATCCGGATGCGTCGGACCGCGACCTGGGTGTGCAGGATTATCTGCGCATGGGCATCATGGACGCCATGGCGGCAGTGAAAACGCAGACCGGCGCGGCGCGTATCAATGCATTGGGCTATTGCCTGGGCGGCACCTACCTGGCGATCGTCGCAGCGGCGCTGGGCGGCGCGAACGCACAAGAGGAATCTCTTTTGCGCGGCCGCCATCCGCAAGCTCCCGACGAGAAACCGGATCGATTGCCGGAACTGGCCACCGTCACGCTGCTGGCGGCGCAGACCGACTTCAGCGAACCGGGTGAGCTCGGCATTTTCATCGATGACGACCAGCTCAACAACCTGCGCGAAATGATGGCCCGCACCGGCTTTTTATCGGGACGGCAGATGGCAGGGTCGTTCCAGTTTTTGAATTCGCGTGACCTGATCTGGTCGCGCAATACGCGCCGCTATCTGCTCGGCCAGGACGAAGTCGGCAGCGACATGATGAGCTGGAACGCCGACGTCACCCGCCTGCCCGAACGCATGCACAACGAGTACCTGAGCTCGCTCTTTCTGAATAATGACCTGGCGTCCGGTCATTACCGCGTTGGCGGCGTCGGCGTGGCATTGAAGGATATCAAAGCACCGATGCTGATCGTCGGCACCGCGCGCGATCACGTCTCGCCATGGCGTTCGGTCTACAAGATTCGCCTGCTGACCGACGCCGAATCGACTTTCATTCTGGCGGCAGGCGGCCACAATGCCGGCATCGTGTCCGAGCCGGGCCACCCCGATCGCAGCTATCAAATGGACAGCCCGGCGCAGGTACAAGGTCAGGGCCAGGACTGGATTGCGCCCGACGACTGGGCCGCCGCTGCCCCGCTCCATGAAGGATCGTGGTGGGAAGCGATGCAAGGCTGGCTGCACGAGCGTTCGGGCAAACCCGTGCCGGCGCGAGTCATCGCGCCGGAAGCCGATCTGGGGAATGCACCGGGCGGGTATGCGATGGTGCGCTATGAAGACTGAACGCCCTGTTACTGACGGCCATACCGTCGTCACGCTAGCCCGCAACATCACCAGGAAAATCGCATGAACCAGCTTGCGCCACAGGACTATCTGGAAAATTTTCTGTACGACGATATCCGTCTGGGCCAGAGCGCACACACCACCCGCACCCTGACGCTGGATGACATTCGCGCCTTCGCGGCCGTCTCCGGCGACATCAATCCGGCCCACGTCGATCCGACGTATGCCAACGCCACGCTGTTTCACGGCATCATCGCTCACGGCATGTGGGGCGGCGCACTGATTTCAGCGTTGCTAGGCACCGTGTTTCCCGGGCCCGGCACGATCTATCTTGAGCAGGTTCTGCACTTCAGCAAACCGGTGCGCGTGGGCGATACGCTGACCGTGACAGTCACCGTCACCAGCAAGGACGACGAAAAAAAGCGCCTCGACATGGACTGCCAGGTCGTCAACCAGAAAGGCGACACCGTGCTGCACGGTCTGGCACGGGTGCTGGCGCCGACCCAAAAAGTACGCATTGCGCGCACCGCCGCGCCGCACATTCAACTGTTCGATCCCGAGGCCCGGCTCAATGCGCTGCTGGCCATGGGCGACGGCCTGGCCGCGATCCGCTGTGGCATCGTCCATCCATGCGACGAGGATTCGCTGCGCAGCGCACTGGAGTCGGCGCGCAGAGGCTTGATCGAGCCGGTCTTGATTGGCCCCGAAAACAGGATCAGAGAACTGGCGCAACAGGCTGGCATCGATGTGCAGGGCATCGAGATCGTCGCCGTTGCCCATAGCCACGCCGCCGCCGAGAAAGCCGCAGAAATGGCCGCCGCCGGGGAGCTGGAAAGCCTGATGAAAGGCAGCCTGCACACCGATGAATTGATCCGTGCGATCACCGCCACGCCGGCCCTGCGCACCGCGCGGCGCATGTCGCATTTGTTCCGGTTCGATGTGCCGGCGTATCACAAGCCGCTGTTGCTGACGGACGCCGCATTGCACATCCGTCCTGGCCTGAGCGACAAAGCCGACATCATTCAAAACGCCATCCTTTTCGCGCAGGTCATGGGCATACCGCTGCCAAAAGTCGCGATCCTGTCGGCGGTCGAAACCATCAACCCCAACATTCCCTCGACGGTCGACGCCGCGGCGCTGTGCAAGATGGCGCAACGGCGGCAAATTACCGGCGGCCTGGTGGATGGACCGCTGGCGTTCGACAATGCGATTTCACTGCATGCGGCGCACATCAAGGGGATCGAATCGGACGTCGCCGGCGATGCCGATATCCTGGTGGTGCCTGATCTGGAGTCCGGCAACATGCTGGGCAAGCAACTGGAATATCTGGCCGGCGCAACCGCCTCAGGCATCGTGCTGGGTGCCCGCATACCGATCGCCCTGACCAGTCGCGCCGACGGCGTGACTGCACGCGTGGCTTCGGCCTTGCTGGCCAAGGTGCTGGCCCACCACAACCGGCAGGTCACACCATGAACAGGAGTGGCGAATGGTAATTCTGTCGATCAATGCCGGATCGTCCACGCTCAAGTTCGGCGTGCACGACATCGAGCATGGCATCGCCCAACCCGCCGCGCTGACCGGATCAATTGAAGGACTGGAACCCGGCGGGCATCTGTCGTTGTCGTGGCGTAGCGGCGGGCAAGTCCATCGCGAGCAACCCGACGTCGACGGTCACGCCGAGCCATTTCACGTGGCGCTGCAGACACTGCAGCGACTACTGCAGGAGCAACGTGCCGGGCGCACGCTGCAAGCGATTGCCCATCGTGTGGTCCACGGCGGCGCAAGCTTTCGGCAGGCCGTAAAAGTCGATGCTGCGATTCTGCACACCCTGAGTGACCTGGCGCCGCTGGCACCGCTGCACCAGCCGCACAATATCGACGGCATCCTGGCACTGGGACGGGCGTTTCCGGATGTGCCCCAGATTGCCTGCTTCGATACGGCATTCCACGCCGACCTGCCCGAGGAAGAATATCTGTTTGCATTGCCGCAGGCGCTAGGGCAGCAAGGCATTCGGCGCTATGGATTTCATGGATTGTCATATCAATCGGTGAGCCAGACATTGGCGCGTTTTTCGCAGCGCGCTGCCGGTCGCGTGGTCATGGCACACCTCGGCAACGGCGCCAGTCTGTGCGGCATGCTGGACGGTAAAAGCCGTGCCACGACGATGGGGTTTTCGGCACTTGACGGCCTGATGATGGGCACGCGTTGCGGCGCGATCGATGCCGGTGTGCTTCTGCACCTGCTGGCGCAAGGCTGGGACCATGCGCGGCTGGAGGCGTTGCTGTATCGGCAAAGTGGCTTGCTGGGTGTATCCGGTATTTCTGCCGACATGCGGCAACTGCGCGCCAGCGATGACCCGAACGCGCAACTGGCGATCCGCCTATTCGGATATCGCGTGGTCCGTGAAACCGCGGCTGTCGCAGCGTGCATCGGTGGACTGGACGCGCTCGTCTTTACCGGCGGAATCGGCGAACATGATCAGCTGCTGCGCGCCGACGTGTGCGACCGGCTGGCATTTCTTGGCGTCGCGCTCGATCACGATAAAAACAGCACCGCCGACGGTACGCAAGTCGTGCCCGTACACAGCAAATCCAGCCAGGCCGAGGTGTGGGTCATCCCCACCGATGAAGCACGCATGGCGGCGCAAATCGCCGCGGATCTGCTGCGTCAATGAGATGGTCGATGCGCGGTTGATAGACTCAACGGCCGATCAGCAGCGGCAGGCAGATGGCTTTGTGCGGGCAGACCATGTGCGCTGATGTTCAGAAAACGCGCCGCTTACTTCGATGATCGCTCGCGCGCCTGCTGTGCAAAGCGCGCCGTGAAGTCGGTCATGCGGTCGCGGTTTTTTCCGAAGTCATAGAGTCCGAAATCCGAGCGCGAACGGAAATCGATTTTGCTGTCGGCCGCATCCGCCCGAAAGAGCACGGTATCTTTGAACCCCGCGCGCGTAGCGAACACGACTTCGACAAGCTGGTCGTCGGCCCGCGTGACTACCGCCTCGGGGAAGGTCGCCAGCGTTGCGCGCAACTGGCTGAGTCCTGCTGCGACGGTACCGTCAAATCGCAATGGCAACATCGCATTGCTGCCCACCGTCGTGACGCAATTGGTCGGGATTGTGCAACCGAGATCGTCGCCGCTCATGCCCGCGGTGGTCTTCAATCCGGGCGCGGCGGTCGTGCATCCCGATAGCCATGCCGCCACTGCGAGCACAGTGATTAACTTGTTTTTGCTGAAATGACGCATTGGTTTTTCTTTTCCGTTAAGAGGGAGACATCTGTTGAATGCCGCAGATGATCGGCACACCGACCGGCGTATGCCGTTGCATCAGGGCTTTCTCGACAGCAGCATCCTGATCAGCGAGTAGGTCGCGCCAATCCGCGCTTGATTCGGATAATTGCGATTCGCGAGAACCACAATACCAAGGTTCTCGCCAGGCAGCACGGCAACGTAGCTACCGAAACCATTCGTCGATCCGGTTTTATTGAGGATCACATCTTTCTGCGGCGGCAGCGCAGGCACGATCCTGTCTGCTCTCTGCGGATTCAGGATGAAGTCGTTACTGTTGGCCTGCTTCATCGTGTCCGGATCAGCGGGCCATGGGTACTGCTCCCAGACCATATCCTGCGTAAATCGGGCCGTGTCAAACTGGCCTTCCTGGGTGCGACGTATGGACGCCCGGATGTGAGGCGACACCTTCACCAGCCCGAGTTCCACATCCAGAAGCCGCAGCATGTCACGCGCGCTCGACTTGATTCCGTAAGCTTCAGCAGCGAGCACTCCGGGCATGACCCGAATAGGCTGGTCAGTCTTTCGGTCATAGCCGAACGCATACGTTGTCAGGCGGTTCGCCGGAACATCGATCCAGGTATTCGTCAAACCCAGCTCGGGGAGCAGTACCGTCTGTATCGCCTGTCGGTAGCTCATACCCATCGCCTCAGCCGTGATGCTGCCAAGCAGACCCATGCTGATGTTGGAGTAACTGCGGGACCCGGGCTGAGGCGGCGTCCAGTCTTTCAACCACGTCACGAGTTCGCTGGTGCTGGTGATGTGATCCGGCACCTGCAACGGCAGTCCGCCGGAATGGTGGGTCGCCAGGTCCATCAGTGTCATGTCGTTACCGATCGAACAGGCATCGGCGCACAAAAAATGCGCCACTTTGTCGTCAAGAGATAGTTGACCCCGTTGTTCGGCCAGCGCTGCCAGCGTGACACTGAAGACCTTGCTGACCGACCCCAGTTCGAACAGCGTGTCCGCAGTAACGGGGCGATGATCGGCACGCGAGGCCAGCCCGGTGGTGTAAAAACTGTGTTCACCGTTTCTTGTGATGCCTACTACCAGACCGGGAATGTTGTAGTCCCCGATCACCTTGGCATAGGCAGCACGGGCTTGCAATTGGAACGTGTCTTCGATGGCGAATGCAGGTGACGCAGTCGCCATGAAGGTAGCCATCGTGAAGGCAGCCACCATGATGGCGATTAATTTTTTGTGGTGGGTCATCTGGCGTCTTTCGGCAGAGTGTGACGGGTTGTTCCTTGCGGAGATTTAACCGCGCCATTGTTGCGAGCTTGCGGTGCAGACTCCCGTGCACGCAGCGCAGCGATAGGATGCGGAGTGCGTTCTCTGATGACGCTG
The DNA here is from genome assembly GCF_039536745.1 of Actimicrobium antarcticum. Classification (NCBI taxonomy): domain Bacteria; kingdom Pseudomonadati; phylum Pseudomonadota; class Betaproteobacteria; order Burkholderiales; family Oxalobacteraceae; genus Actimicrobium; species Actimicrobium antarcticum. The sequence goes on along the minus strand of NZ_BAAAZE010000005.1, from coordinate 307,657 downwards.
TTGACATGGCCGACCAGTGCAAGCGTGTTCATCCGAACGCCAATCGCGAATGTCAAAGCGCCTTACTCTCCTCGTACTCGGCAATATTGAATGACGCACGCCCGCTCTTTTTGCATTCATACAAGGCGGCGTCTGCGCAAGCGACGAGCTGCTTGGGCGTTCGACTGTCGCCACGGTAAAACGCAATGCCGATACTGGCGCCGAAGCCCTCGACATCCAGTGCCGGAAATACGGTCTTGTAGCGTCCGATCGCATCAACAAGGTCGCCGGCAATCCGTTTCGCTACGTCGTCGTTGGGAATCGCGTCCAGGATCAACGTGAATTCGTCACCACCCAACCGCGCTACCGTATCTGTCTCTCTGGTGACCAATGCCATCTGGGCCGCACACCATTGTAATAACTCGTCCCCTGTGTTGTGACCGAACCTGTCATTGACGGACTTGAATTTATCGAGATCGACGAACATGAGCGCCATCGTGCTTTTTGTTCGTCTTGAACGCCCCATCGACAGCTGCAACCGGTCGTCGAACAGAGCACGGTTTGCCAGACCGGTCAGCGCATCCGTCAGAGCAACCACGCGCATTTTTTCGCCGGTCAGTTCGAGTGCGTTGATGAGCGGGTTCAGCATGGCGCGCGCAACGCCGATACTCACCAGAATGAGACACAGAAAAAACGGAAATGTACTGAAGAACTGCTTGCGAATTGGTGCGTAAAGGTCGGTCATGTCTCGCTTGATTGCCATACCCAGCCCGGTACTTCCGATAGGCCCGAATGCCGCCATGACCCGTTCGCGACGAAAGTCGGTTGTGATTTCGGTCGCTGTCTCACCGTTGGATGCACGCGTCAACGGCAATGCACGTCCATCAAGGTAGCTCGGAAATTGCGCTGCGACTTTGCTCCACCGAAAAGGAAAGCATTGTTGCTTGTCACCGTCGGCTGCGCAGACCACCATATCGCTGGTCTGCGCGCCGCTGATGGCTTTTTTATGCAGCAGCGTCAAGTCGTCCATACGCTGTTCGGCGTCGACAAAGCCAACCACCTCGTCGTTGCGGTGCACCGGAAGGTGGGTACGCAAGACATAGCCTTTATCCCAGAGCAATTCGACGCCGGTATTACCCCATAGCCGGATACGCTGCTCAGCCTTGACGACAACCGAACCGGCTGACGCAACGAGCTTGCCGTCGTTGGTGCGGATTGAAAAAGCACTGAAGTCCCTCTTCACAAACGAGTGCGCCGCCGCTGTCATCAGCTCGACTCGCTCGCCATTCGAGGTACGATCTTCGGCAATCTCGACCAGCGCTTTTATGATGGCGGGGCGCTCGCTGGAGAGTAGCGCCTTGTCAAAATGCGAATTCAGGAGCGTATCAAAAAAGAGCCGCTTGTCTTTTGCGACAACATCCATCTGATCGAGCATGATTTCTTGCGACCGGCCCTGCGACAAGCCAAACGCGATCAGCGCAACAGTGGCAACAATGACGGTAACCAGGACATCTACTGCCAGATAGATACTGGACGGTTTTACATCCTTTCTCGGGTGATTGTTCCATGCCGCATCGCGCCAGAGTCCCCACATACCTACGGCGAGCGCCAGAAACAGGATCGCGGTGCCGAGAGCTGCCTGTTTGACCTTGCCGGTCGTGAAAATGTAGTCCGTATTGACGTATTCGTTAAGGATCAGGATCACGCCGATTGCGGCAATACCCGCCGTGCCGAGCTGGATCACCAACCGATTGGTCCGTGACTGGGTCGGCGCGAGCATCAGGAGCAGCACGCCGCTCAGTACGAACACCGCCACAGCACCGGGGCTCATGGCCAATGTCGCCGTGGAAAAATACAAACTCCTGGCCAAACCATCAGTCAACAGGCCGATCGCGCCAACGGTACTCAGCGCCAATAAACCGGCAGCGACACCGCGTTGCATAAGCCTGAGCGCAAGTGGGTGTCGCAAGCCAGCGACAACAAACACCGTTCCTGCGAGGATGAATTCGATGGCGACCACCACAGAGATCGCCTCACCCTCGAAAAACAGACGCGTCGCACTGGCGTTTCCGGTAGCCCATCCGATACAAACCAGAATTCCGGCGATGATCACCCCGACACCTGTGATTGCAGTAGCGCGTGGCAAAACCCAATTTTTTAAGGAAAGTAGTCGCATGGTTGCTGTTTGCACGGGATTGGATTGTGCAATCCCCAAGTTGAGCGCAAGGGCGCTGTCCGTCTGGCCAACAAAATAAATGGCCGGAATTTTAACGTTCTTTACAAAATGCGTGATGGAATTTTAGTCTGTAATTATCAACAATTACTATCGGTTACCAAGCGACTTGATAACAATCAGCAGCAGCCGCCGCCACATTTCGCTTTTGGTCGATGAACCGGAGCAAACATGGATAAAACGTTGACAGAGCGTCGAATGGTGCAGGGGCAGGCCATGGGGAGCAAATGACATGGCACACGGGTGGGTTACGAGTCATTCCAAATTGATGGGGCAAAATAGCTCTTGCTTTGGCATCCGCACCGCATTTGAATGTGGTGTGGGACCACGTCGCTGCTGCGGTCAGGCGGCGCACGCCACCAAAGCGTTTGTGTGTCGGTTACCGGGTAGTCCGGGGGGATAATAATTTTGTGTAATCGGTCATTTGGCAGGAGACCGCCGCCTACAACGAAAAACATGACCAAGCGCAAAGTTGCACAACAATTCCGAGTTCCGCATTATCGATAGCCGCGACCTGACCCGCTGCGCGTTTGGGCTTACCGTCCCTGCGCGATATAATCGCGCCCGGACAGATTCGATGCAGCAGCGCTGACATTGCAGCATCGAAATATCTCCGAGACGCATATCCCTGCGCAGCGTGAACTCACAGCCGCCCTGCTTTTTCCGATATTGATTGCACCTGTTCCTGATTGCCCCTGCTTATGACGCGAGCGTTACCGCGTACAAATTTTCACAGCTCAACCCTGATGCGTTGTCTCGCGGACCTGGCCATCGTCGATGCAGCCGCGCCGACGAGCACGTTTGCAGAAAAACTGGGCTTGTGGATACACTTTACCGACGCCATCACGCTGTCTGCCGTACTCAACGACAGCAGGACCGGCGTGCCGGCGTCATCGGAAACAGTGTCGGACCCGACGTCCATCGACAGCGAATTCACCCGAGTACAGGCTGGTCTGATCGAGTCGATCACCAGGAGCTGCTCATCGGCGTCCGGCACCAGCAACACCCACATCAAATTACCCGCGCCAGCACGCGATCTGCCGCTCGACCTGGCGACGGCCTATGCGCCCTACCGCCGGTTCTATGAGGCCCACCAGCGCGAGATGGAATTGCGCCTGCAACCGCTGCGGGTCAACGTTCGGGAGGCGCTTGAAAAGGCGTCACCGCAGCTCACGCAACTGGCCGACCTGGACGCCGTGTTCGAGCAGATACTGCGCGATCGCGAGAAGCAATTACTGGCGACAGTGCCGCTCCTTCTGAAACAGCGTTTTGCGCATTTGTTCACGGCACATCAGCAGTGGCTGGCCGAACGGCAACTGCCAGACAATCCCGCCGGCTGGACCAACGCCGGCGGCTGGCTGGTGCGCTTTTGCGATGACCTGCGCATGCTGCTGCTGGCGGAACTGGCGCTGCGGCTGCAACCGGCGCTGGGGCTGATCGAAGCATTCAATGAACACCTGCTCCGCACACACACCACACACAACATTCACAAAGCACGCAATGAATAGACATGCATTTACCGTCGCCTTTTTCCTCGGCGCAATCGGGATCATCTGGATCGGCATCGGCTTCATCGACAGCAGTTTTCTGGCGCTGGCGATGACGACCATCATAGGTGCCGTGTATGCGTTTGGCGCGCTCGAACTGCGCCGGTTTCGTCAGGCGACCGCGACACTGGCTGCCGCGCTCGCAGCGATTCCCGCGAACCTGGCCGACCTGGGCGACTGGCTGGCCGGCGTGCCGGCGTCATTGCAGAATTCCGTGCGCTTGCGCATCGAAGGCGAGCGCGTCGGCTTGCCCGGCCCTGCCCTGACGCCCTATCTGGTCGGGTTGCTGGTGATGCTGGGCATGCTGGGGACATTTCTGGGCATGGTGGTGACCCTCAAGGGCGCCGTCTTCGCACTGGAAAATACCACCGACCTGCAGGCAATGCGCTCGGCGCTTGCCGTGCCGGTCAAGGGATTGGGGCTGGCGTTTGGCACGTCGGTGGCCGGGGTCGCGGCCTCGGCGATGCTGGGCCTGATGTCGGCACTCAGCCGGCGCGAACGGGTGCTGGCAGCACAGCGACTCGACACCAGCATTGCCACGGTATTGCGGCGCTTTTCATTGACTCATCAGCGGCAGGAAACCTTCAAGGCACTGCAGTTGCAATCGCTGGCACTACCTGCCGTGGTCGATCAATTGCAGGCAATGATGGGGCAGATGAACGACATGAACCAGCAGCTGGGCCAGCAATTGAGCCAGCGCCTGCTCGGCAACCAGGAAAACTTCCACAGCGCCATCAAAGGCGTCTACACCGATCTGGCCAGCGCTGTCGATCAGTCCCTGCGCGACAGCCTGAGCCAGAGCGCTCACGTGGCCGGCGAAAGCATCAAACCCATAGTCGAAGCAGCGATGAGCGGGATCGCGCGGGAAGCGACATTGATGCACGGGCGCATGGCCGATACCGTGCAGTTGCAGCTCGACGGCCTGTCGGCACGCTTCACCGATACCGCGGCCACCGTTGCCGATACCTGGACGGCGTCACTGACCAGCCACGAGCAGGCCAACAGCAATCTGGTCGCCGGCATCGGCCAGGCGCTGGCGGCCTTCAGCACCACCTTCGAGCAGCGTTCAGGCGCGCTTGTGGCCACTGTCGGCGAGACCTACGCCAGCCTGCAAACCGCCCAGGCAACGCGCGAAAATCAGCAGCAGCAGGCATGGACGCAATCGCTGGAAGTCGTGGCCGCCGCACTCACGCAGGAACTGCAACACACCGGCGCACAAACGCTGGCGCAACAGCAGCAACTCTGCGACACGCTGACCCGGACCGTGCAGGACATCACCGCGCAGGCGCACAGCAGCGCCAGCACATCGCTCGACGAGACCAGCCGCCTGCTGGCGAGCGCCGAAGAACTGATGCGCTCCCGCATTGCCGCTGAAGCTGACTGGGTCGAACAGCACCGTGCGCGCATGGATCAACTGACCAGCCTGCTGCGTTCGGAACTGGGCGCACTCCGGGACGACGAAGCGCTGCGTGGCAATGCCGCCGTCGAACGGCTGGCGCAATTGCAAACCGCGCTGACCAGCCATCTGACCACGCTGGGCTCGGGGCTGGAAGCACCGATCACGCGCCTCATCGAAACAGCCTCCGAAGCACCGCGTGCTGCGGCCGCCGTCATCGGCCAGCTACGCCAGGAAATTTCCGGCAATGTCGCGCGCGATAACGCCTTGCTGGAAGAACGCAGCCGCATCATGGCAACGCTCGACACCCTGCTCACGGCGATCAATCACGCCTCCGTCGAACAGCGCGCCGTGATTGATGCGCTGGTGGCGTCGTCGGCGGTGGCGCTCACTGCGGCCGGCGGCGCGTTCTCGGATACGATTGCCAGCGAAGCCGCGAAGCTCTCCGACATCGCCGCCCACGTCACCAGCAGCGCGATTGACGTCTCCAGTCTGAGCGCGTCCTTCGGTGTTGCGGTGCAGACGTTTGGCGACGCCAATGACAAGCTGATCGCCAACCTGCAGCGCATCGAAGGCGCGATGGACAAATCGATGCTGCGCAGCGACGAGCAACTGGCCTATTACGTGGCGCAGGCGCGCGACATCATCGACCTGAGCCTGATGTCGCAAAAAGAGATGGTCGAAGAACTGCGGCAGCTGCCGGCGCAGTTGTCCGAAAGAGCAAATTGATGAGCGACGGAGTAAGCAACAACGTCGACGACAGCGACGCCGGCATGGAAAGTACCGCGCCGGTCTGGGCGGTCTTTGGCGACCTGATGTCGGGCTTGCTGGGTGCGTTCGTGCTGTTGCTGGTGGGCGTGGTGGGTGTGCAGATGGAATTGACCTCGCACCTGCAGGACGAAGTCAAAAAACGCCAGGTCGAAGAGCAGCGCCGCATGACGCTCGAAAAAGCGCTGGCGATTCCGCTCGCGACAGGCCGCATCACCCTCAACAACGGACGTATCGGCATCAGCGGGCAGGTGCTGTTTGCGCTCAACTCGGACCAGCTGCAGCCCGATGGCAGGCAACTGCTGACCAGCCTGGTCACGCCCTTGCGGGCGTACCTGATGTCGCGTGGCGAACTGCTGATGGTGAGCGGATTTACCGACGACACCACGATTCGACGCGGCCGCTTTGCCGACAACTGGGAGCTATCGGCCCAGCGTGCCTTGACCGTCACCCGGACCTTGATCGATGAAGGCATGCCGTCGTCGATGGTGTTTGCCGCCGCCTTCGGTGCCGAGCAGCCGGTCGGACCCAACACCGATGACGCCGCCCGCGCGCAAAACCGGCGGGTCGAAATGGCGCCCGTGCCAAAAACGCCCAACGCCAAAACTCCCCCCCAATGAATGAAGCGCAACACAGTGACAGTACCGACGCGCCCGCAGATTTCGGTGCGCTGATCGCCTCGCTGCATGCGGCGGGCGTCAACCGGTTTGATCCGGTACGCCTGCACTACGCCGAGGTACTGGCCGCACGCGCAATGGCCCATCAGGGCACGGTCAAACACCTGCTCGACGCACGACTTGCGCAAGCACTGGCAGAACTGACTCAACGCTTCGAGCAAGCCCAATCCGATGCCCGAACCACCATGGACCGGACAGTGCTGCACACGCCGCAAGCGGCCGACCAGTTGCTGCGCTACTTCGCCGCACATGATTTCAGAGGAGTGCAACGCTGCGCAGAGTCGCTGAACAAGCGCGGGCAGCCGGCATCGCTGGGCGCGCTGGTGCGCCTGCTCGGGCAGGCGGCGCCCGACAGCGCCGAGGTGCATGCGGACGACAAAACCGGCGCCCGCACCGAGCTGAAAACCCTACGCAAATTCAGGAACACCTGGTCCACACTGAGTGCGAACAAGCAAGTCACGCAGGCACTGGAGCAAGCGCCGAAAAATGCCGGCCCGATCAACTCGCACATGCTGGTGCTGCGTTCGCTGGCACTGATGCGCACTATCTCGCCGGAGTATCTCCACCGGTTTTTGTCGTATGCGGATACCCTGCTCTGTCTGGATCCGGGCGAGAAGGAAAAGCCGGCCACACTAAAAAAATCCCCTGCGGTGAAGGCGACGAAAAAATGACTGGTCAGCTGCAAAAAATCTCGTCGCAGGATAGCTGGATACACGGCACCGGCGGCCGTCTGTTCGTGCGCGTCTGGTCGCCCGAACTACCAGACTCGACGACTCCCATCTGCCTGCTGCATGACTCGCTGGGCAGCGTTGAATTGTGGCGCGATTTCCCCGAACAGCTCTGCGCCCATACCGGACGCCAGGTCATCGCGTACGACCGACTGGGCTTTGGCAAATCCGACGCCCGCCATGAAAAGCTGCCGATAGATTTTGTCGCACGAGAAGCCGAAGGCGACTTCGCAGCGGTGCGACAGCAGCTCGGCATCGGAAGTTTCATTGTGTTTGGCCATAGCGTTGGCGGTGGCATGGCGATCCACTGTGCGGCCACTTTTGGCGACGATTGCGTGGCAGTCATTACCGAGTCTGCCCAGGCCTTCGTCGAAGACAAAACCGTGCAGGGTATCGAAGCCGCGCGTGCATTGTTCACAGACCCCGAGCAGGTCAGTCGCCTGCGTAAATATCACGGCGAAAAAGCGGCATGGATACTCGACGCGTGGATCGGCACCTGGCTGAGCCCCGCGTTTGCATCCTGGTCGCTAAGGTCCGTCCTGCCGCAATTGACCAGCCCGCTGCTGGTGCTTCACGGGCGGGATGACGAGTATGGATCGACACGGCATCCGGAACTGCTCGGGCAACTTGCGGGAGGCACGACCGAGGTCGTCATCATCGACGATACGCGGCACGTACCGCATCGCGAGCGCGAGGCCTGCGTTGTTGACCTGGTCGCTCGCTTTTTGCGGTCGCACGACTGACTGCATCAGCGCGCCTGATCCGACCAGCATTCGAGGCACGAAAAAAAGCTCGCCGAAGCGAGCTTTTTAACAACGACCTGTTTGTTGAAACAGCTTAGAACTGGTTCATCGTGTTGTCTTTACCCGATGCTTTCAACGCCGCTTCGCCGCTGAAATACTCTTTGTGGTCATCGCCGATGTCCGAACCGGACATGTTCTGATGCTTCACGCAAGCGATACCCTGACGGATTTCCTTGCGCTGAACGCCAGCGACATAACCCAGCATGCCCTGGTCGCCGAAGTAGTCTTTGGCCAGATTGTCGGTCGACAGTGCCGCCGTGTGGTACGTCGGCAGCGTGATCAGGTGATGGAAAATACCGGCCTGGCGGGCTGAGTCAGCCTGGAAGGTGCGGATTTTTTCATCGGCAGCGAGGCCCAGTTCGGTGGTGTCGTAGTCAACACTCATCAGTTTGGCGCGATCGTAGGCTGACACGTCTTTGCCTTCGCTCTTCATGCTGTCAAACATTTGCTGACGGAAGTTCAGTGTCCAGTTGAATGACGGGCTGTTGTTGTAGACCAGCTTGGCATTCGGAATGACTTTGCGGATCGCGTCGACCATGCCGCCGATCTGGGCGATATGCGGCTTTTCGGTTTCGATCCAGAGCAGGTCGGCACCGTTTTGCAGCGAGGTGATGCAATCGAGTACGCAACGCTCTTCGCCCGTACCTTCACGGAACTGGAACAGGTTGCTTGGCAACCGCTTTGGACGCACCAGCTTGCCATCACGCTTGATGACCAGGTCGCCGTTGCCCATCGAATCGAGCGAGACTTCTTCGACATCGAGGAACGAGTTGTACTGATCGCCAAGATCGCCTGGCTCACGCGTAACCGCGATCTGCTTGGTCAGGCCGGCACCCAGCGAGTCGGTACGCGAGACGATCACGCCGTCTTCGATACCCAGCTCAAGGAACGCGTAACGGACGGCGCGGATCTTGGCGAGGAAGTCTTCGTGCGGGACGGTGACTTTACCGTCTTGATGGCCGCACTGCTTTTCGTCGGAGACCTGATTTTCGATCTGGATGCAGCAGGCACCGGCTTCGATCAATTGTTTGGCCATCAGGTAGGTCGCTTCAGCGTTACCGAAACCGGCATCGATGTCGGCAATGATAGGCACGACGTGGGTGATGTGGTTATCGATCTGGCTCTGGATCGCTTGCTTGGCAGCGCCTTCGGCACCGTCGAGCTGGCGGAACAAGCCACCGAGCTCACGGGCATCGGCTTGACGCAGGAACGTGTACAGCTCACGGATCAGGTCGGCGACGGCGGTCTTCTCGTGCATCGACTGGTCAGGCAGCGGACCGAATTCCGAACGCAAGGCGGCGATCATCCAGCCCGACAGGTACAGGTAACGACGCTCGGTGCTGTTGAAGTGCTTCTTGATCGAGATCATTTTTTGCTGGCCGATAAAACCGTGCCAGCAACCCAGCGACTGGGTGTACTTGGATGGATCAGCGTCGTAGTTCGCCATGTCAGTGCGCATGATCTTGGCGGTGTACCGGGCGATATCCAGACCGGTTTTGAATTTGTTCTGGGCGCGCATGCGGGCCGCGGACTCCGGATTGATCGCGTTCCAGGCACTACCTTCTTTGTCTTTCAGACCGGTAAGGGCTTTGATATCGTCTTGGTACTGGGACATGGCAACTCCTAAATGATGAACTGAGATGGGGAAAAACGTAGTCAGAGACGGCACACCTGATCACGCTTGGACGCAAAACAGGCTGGTGAAACCGAAGCAGAACTGCATGGAAGAATAATAGCCATTTTTTCGCCGATGAGCTATGTCTTATATAAGACATATGACTTAAATTATTCTGATTATTTACAATGACTTAACCATTATTTTTCTTCATGCGAAAAAGCTTTTCATGAGGCGAAACAAACCGCGTGCATTTTTCATCGCTTGTATTGCACTATGTGAAAAGTGTTTTTTGCATCGTGAGAAACTGGGCTTTTGCACGACTGAAATTTCTTCATGGATTCGCCTGCATCCGGGCCATCTGCGCAGCAGGCATCCTGGATCAACGGTAACCTGCAGTGTGGCTGCATGAAAACGGACTGAAGACCATCGCAACGCACGCCATCGACAAACCACCAGTCCGAACAGTCACCACGGTTCCACCCTTTTCTCTGATTGAAACATTGATGAAATCACCTTGGCTACGCTGGCTTCTTGCCTTGTTCTTCATTACGGCAGGCATTCTGCATTTTATTTTTCCCGACCAGTACGCGCGCACCATGCCGTCGTGGATACCGTGGCACGACGCGCTTGTCAGTATCAGTGGCCTGTGCGAAATTGCCGGCGGAATCGGAGTGCTGTTGGCACGAACCCGATGTGTGGCAGGTATCGGCCTGATCTTGCTGTCGCTGGCAGTTTTGCCGGCCAACGTGCAGATGCTGATCGACGCGCAGCACGCAGAAAAAGCGGCGTGGTTGATCACATTGCTCTGGTTGCGCTTGCCCTTGCAGGCGCTGCTGATCATCTGGATATGGCGGACCACGCGGACCACGCGCCCCACTGCCTGAGTTCTTCCCGTAGTCACGGTACGGTGCTGATGGCTGCAGCTTCCGGCTATTTCGGTTACCACTCCGCTCTGCCTATCACTGTCATTGGAATATTGACTTAGGTGAAACCCGCCTCGCTAGGTATAGTCAAGTTTCGTTTGAGGAAGTGTCAGGCCGTAGTTCCAAACCGGATCGCTCCTGCACCCTGCGCTTTCATGGACTTGTAGCACCCGCACTCAAACCTCAGTCACTCCAGTCAGGAAACAAGACAATCATGGATACATTGAACCAGAATACCGCCGGCAAATGCCCGGTCATGCATGGCGGAGCCACGCCACCGAATGCGTCAAAGATGGAATGGTGGCCGAAGGCCCTGAACCTCGACATCCTGCATCAGCACGATACAAAAACCAATCCGATGGGAGAAGGCTTCAGCTACCGCGAACAGGTCAAGCAACTTGACATCGCGGCGCTCAAGAAAGACATGCTCGCCTTCATGACGGACAGTCAGGACTGGTGGCCAGCCGATTGGGGCCACTACGGCGGACTGATGATCCGTGGTGCGTGGCACTCTGCCGGCACCTACCGCATTGCTGACGGTCGCGGCGGCGGTGGCAAGGGTAATCAGCGCTTTGCACCGATCAACTCTTGGCCGGATAACACCAACCTGGACAAGGCACGTCGCCTGCTCTGGCCGATCAAGAAAAAATACGGCAGCAAGCTCAGCTGGGCTGACCTGATCCTGCTGGCAGGAACGATGTCGTATGAATCGATGGGGCTGAAAACCTTCGGTTTCGCGTTTGGTCGCGAAGATATCTGGCAGCCAGAACTCGATACTTACTGGGGCGCAGAAAAAGAGTGGCTGGCACCGAGCGGCAGCACCAACAGCCGCTACTCCGGCATGCGTGACCTCGAAAATCCGCTGGCTGCAGTGATGATGGGACTGGTCTACGTCAATCCGGAAGGCGTGGACGGCAACCCTGATCCGCTCAAGACTGCCGCCGACATTCGCGTGACGTTCGAGCGCATGGCCATGAACGACGAAGAAACCGTTGCCCTGACTGCTGGCGGCCACACGGTCGGCAAATGTCACGGCAATGGCGATGCGAAGCTGCTCGGCCCTGAGCCAGAGGCCGCTAGCATCGACGAACAGGGACTGGGCTGGATTAACCACACCACACGCGGTATTGGTCGCGATACGGTAACCAGCGGCATCGAAGGCGCATGGACCACGCATCCGACCAAGTGGGACAACGGCTATTTTTACTTGCTGTTCACCTATGACTGGGAACTCAAGAAGAGTCCGGCCGGAGCCTGGCAGTATGAGCCGATCAACATCAAGGATGAAGACCGGCCGGTTGATGTCGAAGATCCGTCGATCCTGCGCACGCCGATCATGACCGATGCGGACATGGCCATGAAAATGGACCCGGCTTACCGCGCAATTTCCGAGCGTTTCTATAAGGACCCTGCGTACTTTTCCGAGACCTTTGCCCGTGCCTGGTACAAGCTGACGCACCGCGACATGGGACCAAAAGCGCGCTACTTTGGCCCGGACGTACCAGCAGAAGAACTGATCTGGCAGGACCCGGTACCGGAAGGTCGCACCGACTTTGACGTAGCCGCGGTAACGGCGAAGATCGTCGCCAGCGGGTTGAGTATCAGCGACATGATCACGACGGCCTGGGATAGCGCCCGTACTTTCCGGGGTTCGGACAAGCGCGGCGGTGCCAACGGTGCACGCATCCGCCTGGCTCCGCAAAAAGACTGGGAAGGCAACGAGCCTGCCCGTCTGGCAAAGGTGCTGGCAGTCCTGGGCGTGATCGCAGCAGACACCGGTGCCAGCTTTGCCGATGTCATTGTGCTGGCAGGGAACGTCGGTGTTACGCAGGCGGCCAAGGCAGCTGGCGTGAACGTCACGGTTCCGTTCTCAGCAGGTCGCGGCGATGCAAGCCCCGAGATGACGGATACCGATTCCTTCGATGTGCTGGAACCGGTCCATGACGCGTATCGCAACTGGCTGAAAAACGACTATGTCGTCAGCGCCGAAGAGCTGATGCTCGACCGTTCACAGTTGATGGGGCTGAGTGCCCACGAGATGACCGTACTGGTTGGCGGCATGCGGGTTCTGGGTACCAACCACGGTGGCACCATGCACGGCGTTCTGACCACCCGTGTGGGCGTCCTGAGCAATGACTTCTTCGTCAACCTGACCGACATGGCGAACACCTGGAAGCCTACGGGCAAGAATCTATACGAGATCCGCGACCGCAAGACAGATGCTGTCAAGTGGACGGCAACCCGGGTTGATCTTGTGTTCGGTTCCAATTCGGTCCTTCGCGCCTACGCTGAGGTGTATGCGCAGGATGACAGCAAGGAAAAGTTTGTCCATGACTTCGTCGCGGCATGGACGAAAATCATGAATGCTGACCGTTTTGATTTGAACTGACCGTCAGGTCAAATCGCTAATCCCCGCGTTGCGCTACGTTGCAACGCGGGGATTTTTTTTGCTGTCGCGCCAGAACATACGCGGTGCTGGATCAACCGTTACGGTTACCCGTGTCATACGCCACCTAAGCCGGAAGTAATGTGGCAAGCAAGGCTTCAACGACCTCCGGGTCCACCGGTTTGGTGAGGTGGGCATGGAAGCCGGCCCTGGTGGACTTTCTGACGTCTTCTTCGGTACCCCAGCCAGTCAACGCGATCAACTTGGTTGCAGCAGTGACCGGGTGAGCCAGCAGCTTTTGCGCCACTTCATGACCATTCATACCCGGCAAACCGATGTCGAGAAACACGATGTCAGGGTGAAACCAAAGTACTTTTTCGAGGCAATCCTCGCCGCTGAATGCAGCGCAGGTATCGTAGCCGTACAACTCCAGCAGCATCACCATGGTTTCTGCGGCATCCACGTTATCGTCGACCACCAATATCCGCCGACTTGCGATGATGGTCGTGAGAACAGGTGCGACGGATGACTGTGGCTCTGCCGGCGCCGACGCCAGAGGCAGAATCACCGTGAATTCACTGCCCAGATCGATACCGCCGCTTGCTGCCTGCACCGACCCACCATGCATTTGCACCAGCGTCCTGACCAGCGACAGGCCGATACCGAGACCGCCCTGCGAACGATCAAGCGTGCGATTTACCTGGGTAAATACATCGAACACCGTACCCAGCATGTCGGCCGGTATACCCATGCCTGTGTCCTGCACCGAAATCAGCACATGCTCACCATCGCGCTGCGCAGCGAATGTAATCCGGCCACCCGGGTACGAATACTTGGCCGCATTGGTCAGCAAGTTGCTGAAAATTTGCATCAGCCTGGTCGGATCGGCATCCAGCCATAGCGGCTGATCCGGCCAGACGATTTCCAGCGCGTGGCCTGCTGCATCGATGAATGGCTGCGACGCTTCGACTGCCGCGACGGCGACCTCCTGAAAGGCGACGCGCTCGCATTTCAGAACGATCTTGCCACTGCTGATGCGCGAGATATCCAGCAAATCGTCGATCAGACGCACCAGATGCCCGACCTGACGCTCCATCACCGGAAGGGTGTGCGCCGCAGCGTCGGTTTGCGGCGATCGCTTGAGCAGTTGCAAGCCGGTGCGTATGGGTGCCAGAGGGTTGCGCAGTTCATGCGCCAGCGTCGCCAGAAACTCGTTTTTACGCAAGTCCTGCTCCAGGAGCTGCTGTTCATAAGCACGCCGCTCGGTGATGTCATGCGTCACGCTCAGCACCGATGCAACCTGTCGCAGTTCGTTGAATTCGGGCACCAGCCGGCAGGAAAAATGTCGCGGCCCCTGCAACGTGGGCAAGGAAAAATCGAGCGATCTGTGCTGCTGATGGTCGAACACGTGACGAATCGCTTTTTCGAGTTCGTCACATACATCGCGCGGCATATCCAGTTCACGATTGGTTTTGCCAATAATGCCGGATACGGGACAACCGGTGATTTTTTCGACGATGGAATTGACGAATACATGGCGGAATTCGCGGTCATAACGTGCCAGCAAGTCAGGTGTGTTTTCAGTCACGCTACGCAGCTCGCGCGTGCCCTGTGCGACGGCCAGATTTGCGCTCACTTCGGCGGTGCGATCCAGCCCATGGACAAAGATGCCCGATATCCGTCCATCGGACTCGTACAACGGCAGAAATGAAAAATCGACAAAAATATCGATCAGGCTTTTACCAGGTCCGCGCGCCAGCCTGGCAATCATGGCCTTCGCTTCAAAGGCCGTGCCCGTGCGGTAGACCTGTTCCAGTAACGCAGGAAAAGGCTGATCGGCGATCTCGTCCAGCGCTTCCAGCACGGGCTTTCCGATGATTTCCGATCCGCGTCCGACCAGATCAAAAAAGGACTGGTTGGCTAACTGAACAACAAAGTCGGGGCCCGTCAACACGGCTGAAAATGACGGCATGATTTCCATCATCTGTGACAGCTGTAACTCCTTGGCGAGCAGACTGCTTTCTGCCCGGGCGTGCTCCACGGCAGCCCAGGTGCGCTGGGCAATTTCTCGCACGATCGATATGTCGTCAGCGCTCCAGTCGCGTGGGCTGGTCTGATGAATGGCGAGAACACCGACCAGCTGGCCGTTTTTCAAGATTGGCGCAATCAGATAGGCCACGATTTCCAATTTGGCGTATGCCGACTTTTCACGGTCCGACCGAGTACTGTCTGTCTGCACGTCGGACACGACAATGCTTTCACCAGACATCAGCCTGCGCAGCAGCGTCGGGCCATAGTCATGCAGATTGTAGATACCGGCCATTTGCTGCACGCCGCTCACGTAGCTCGGCCCGACCACGACGGTGCCTGTCTCGTCGGCCTCCCCGTACAGGACCCGATTGGCTTTCAGGTACTGGCCTAACAGACGGGCAGCGACGCGCTTGAGTGCCTGTTCTTCGCCCAGCTCGCGCGTCGAGTCGAGAAACAGGCTGCGAAATGTCTCCCGGTCATTCAACAGCTGCAGCGCAGTTTTGCGCTGATGAAGTTCGCGTGCCATGGCCCAGCTTTCACAGGCGTTTTCAAGCGCGCGCACCAGCGCAGGGCCGGTAGTCCAGTCTTTGCCGATGTAGTCTTGCGCACCCGCGCGCAACACGCGCCGCCCTTCTTGCGGACTGGCGCTGCCGGTCACCACGACCACCGGACACACCGGCATGCCGTCTGGTCCTGCCAGCGCTGCCAGCAACTCGGGCGCCTCCATTTCGGGCAGATCATAATCAAGCACGATACAGTCAGGAAGAGAAGTCGCACCCAACACCATCTGGATACCTGCTTCTGCCGTTCCAGCTTCCAAAAAGGTCAGACGCTTGTCGCAACCATTGAGCAGCATGCTGCGGATATCAGCACGGTTGTCTGGACTTTCGTCGATGATTGCGACGCACCAGGACTGCAAATTTTCTTTTTCGTGTCGGGGCATCAACTGACTTTCACCGATTCGGCATGCAGCGTGACGCTGTCAAGCCAGTAGTGCATCAAGGAGCGCAGCAGTAATAGATACTGATTGTAGTGCACTGGTTTGACGTGGTACGCGTTGGCACCTGCGTGGTAACAGAACGCCATATCTTTGGGATTGGCCGAAGTCGTCAGCACCACCACCGGAATTGCCTTCAGCAGTACATCGTTCTTGATTGTCATCAGGGCCTCTCGGCCATCGACACCGTGCGAATTGAGGTCCATCACGATCAACGCCGGCAACAGCGACAAATTCACCTTGCCTTCGCCACGCAGCAATGCAAGGCAGTCACCTCCTGAAGCTACGCGGTGGATCACGCGCGCGATGCCTGCCTTGGCAGCCACTTCGCGCAGCGTGTCGAAATCTTCGTCTGAATCTTCCACCACGACGATTGAGGCAATGGAGGACGATGGATGCCTAGGTTTCATCCGACCTGCTCGTCGTAAAGAAAAATGTGCTCCCCTCACCAGCAATGGAGTCGATCCATACCTGCCCGCGGTGTCGCTCCACCAGCTTGCGCACGATCGTCAGGCCGGCACCAGTGCCGCCACCGAATTCTTCCCGACCATGCAGGCGCTTGAACATTTTAAATACCTGCTCGAAATGGCGAGAGGCGATGCCAATACCGTTGTCGCGCACGTAGTACACCGTTTGTCCCTCGGAACCTGGCGGAAACGTGCGGCGCAGCGATGCTTCGTGCGCACCGACATAATTGACCTCCACACGTTTATCGGCCTTGTCGTTGTATTTGACGGCGTTCGACAACAGGTTAACCAGCACTTCGCGAACCCGCACACGATCACACATGGCCGGCGGCAGCCGCCGGGGCGCAACGATCTGCGTCCGGCCATCGCTGGTTCTGGAGCCGATCATTTCCATCGCATCACCGAGCACATCGTTCATATCGACATTTTCGAGCGTCAGTTCCTCCCGGCCGACGCGCGAGAAATGCAGCAGCGAATCGAGCAGGCTGTCCATGCGCAACGTCAGGCGCAGCAGCCCTTCGAGCTTGCGCTTGTCATCCTCGTCAGGCGATCCTGCCTCCATCAACTGGTGGGCGTATTTGGAAATCCCACGCAATGGTTCTTTCAGGTCGTGGCTGGCAACGTAAGCAAACGCATCGAGCTCTTCATTGCTGCGCGCCAGATCGGCATTCAGTCCGGCCAGTCGTTCGGCACGCACGATAACCAGTTCCATGATCAGCGCCCGCAATCGCGAGACGGCATCGATTTCAACTTCCAGCCAGGGCGTTGCATGACGAAAAACCGATTCGCTGAATGGCTCGAAACTGTGGCGCGGCCTGACGAGAGTATCACCCGGGTCGGCAGCCGGTGTATCGTCGTGCGGGTTGCCGCCCCAATTAACCGTCTTTTCGACCTCGGGCCGAAACCACATCATCAAGTTCTGGCCGCTGCGTGACAACGGTGCTGCCAGCACGCCGCTGGCGACGTCGGCAAATTCGGCGCCAGCAGGGTAATCGGTCGCCAGCGAGTGCGTGACGTACACGGAGCTAACGATCGCTCCGACGTCCAACCGACCAACCACCCACTGACCGAGCGCCTCGAGTTGCGATTCGGTGGGCGTTGAACCAACCCGCCACCAGCGGTCACGATGAAACAGCGCTGCACCACTTGCATGCATTGCGCTCAGCAGCGAGGGTTCACCGTCCGTCATGGACGCGAGTCCACCTTCTTGCGCCGCGATACTGAGAAGCTTCTGGTTGACTTCTTCCAACCGCAGGCGGTACGTGGCATTCTCTCGATCTTCCACTGCCCGGTACTGCAACGAGGCCACCTGCGCTAAAAATTCGCAGGCTGCGCGCAACTCATACGGTACGTGCGACGGGCCACTATAGCGATGGCAAATGATCAGACCCCACAAAACGCTTTCACGTCGGAGCGACATCGTCAGGCTGGCAGCCACGCCCATGTTTTTCGAGTATTCGGTGTACATGGCCGAGACGCCGCGCAGCGCGCAGTGGATCATGTCGATTGGCTGCCCGGTATCGGGGTTGGCCCTTGGGATCATCTCGGCCAGCTCGCAATGCATGTCAGGCACCGGTCGAATCCAGGTTTTGGCGAAAATATCACGCGCCGATTTCGGAATATCGGCCGCCGGGTAATGCAGGCCGACCCATGGCACAAGATGGCTCAGGCGACTTTCCGCAACGACCTCTCCGTGATTATCCGGATGAAACTTATAAATCATCACCCGGTCGAGGCTCGACAGCACACGTACTTCTTCAGCAAGCGCCTGGCAAAATTCTTGCACGGTATCCGCGGTTTGAATGCGCGTGACCGATTTCTTGATGAACGAGTAATAGTCGGGATTTGCGTTTTGGCTCAGAGAATGTGGCATCGTTCCTGCAGCACGCTGGCTTCGTACGGCGGCTTCGAATTCCAGGATCGCCGCGCCGTCTATGGTATGCAACGTCACATCCAGTGCAGCAACTTCGTCATTGGCTGGCAGCGTAAAGGCGTAAATCGGATTTCGGTCGGTTTGCTCGGTCGCCAACATACTGCGTAGCCGAATTGCGCCCTCTTCGTTGACGACTGCCGCGACGCTGTGACCAAGCAAGTCGAGAGGCTTGTGACCAAGAATAGCCAGCGTATTTTCGCTCGCCTGCAATACCGAGAGATCCGAACAGCGCAACACCAGCAACGCCCCATGGGCCTGAATGCAACCGGGCGTCCGGATTGGTTCGGATTCGCAGTTGTTAATGCTAAAGCCGTGGCGCTTGGTGCTATAGGTTTCCTGACCCCAAGGCATTGCACCATCCACCTCTGGCGTGGCTGCTGCGAGTGGTTCTGCAAACGTGCTTTGAACGACTTCGGTGAAGTTTTTATCCATGACGGTTGGTTTTTATTTCCTACTTTTTAAAATGGCTGACACCATACGAACAGGCAGACGGAGGTACCAATTGTACGGGCAGCTTGGTCATTTTTGCGTCCGGTGATGCGCTAGAGATCAAACGCCCTATACGATGGTGCATCGTACAGGGATCGCCGTCGCGGCCCTAAAAAATCCAGGTGCCGCCGGCGTGATACCTGACGCCGTCAGACTGTGCGCGGTATCCATCTGCGCGCCCAGCGTGACACGTTGTATCACACAGAGACAGTCCGCGACTACGGCCGGGATAACCGGCAGGAAAGGTCACGGTGCAGAAACGAGCGCTTTATTTCACTGACAGTGAGGCAGGGCTTGTCGATGATCGGGGGTGTCAATCAGACGCATTGCGCGCGTCGGAAGTACTTTTGCAGCGCAGGGAAAAACTCGCCAGCGTGTTCAGGATTTGCCGGATGAATTTTTGGTAGATTTTTTTAGCTGTGCGTCACAACCGTGGGATTGTCTCCATCCCTGGCGATAGTCTTGGCGGGCAAGTGAGGAGGTAATCAAATCAAGGACCCGACTAACGGTGAGCAACGTCAACTGTTGATCACGTGCACCACCGCGCGTCGTCCATGTCGCTCATGCCGATGCTGTTTTGCGCTCGCCTCCGCCATCGCCTGGCAATCACCACAGAAATCGGATCCCGATCGCTGCGGCCAGCGCTGCCAGGCAGGCCCATCCCGAGAACATCCAGCGCCAGACCAGTGCCTGCGGCACGAACCCGACGCCACGGACAAAGCCGGCACTCATGGCCAGAAACAGAACCAGCGCGAGGCGATGGTCGGCATGGCCGCCGGCGTCGGTCATCAATAACGGGTACAGGCTGCCGGCCAGCATGATGACCAGCGCCACCGCCAGGCTGGGGAAATGCACCGATGACCCCGCAGCCGCAGTAGCAACAGCAGCAGCCTTCTCCGGAATGACGTTCATGATGCCGGGTCGTCGCTGTCGTCCCGTATCCGGGCGGCTTCATTTTCTCCCCACATCGCGTTCATGATGGCCAGCAGCAGGGCAAAGCCGACGCCCAGTATCCATGCGAAATACCACATAATTTGTACTCCTCAGTTAGTCGAATCAATAGGCCGAATGGTCGTTGGCGACGATGTGCGCAGCCGTGACCTTGCCGCGCATCACGCGATAAGCCCACGCGGTGTAAAGCACGATCAGCGGCATGAAGAGCAGCGTCGCCCAGAACATGATGGCGAGGCTCAGGTGACTGGCAACGCTGTCCCAGACCGTCAGACTGGCAGCCGGCATCAATGACGATGGCATGATGAACGGGAACATCGAGGCACCCGCCGTACCGATCACGCCGATCACTGCCAATGACGAGGCGACGAAAGCGCTCAGGGTCCGCCGTGCCAGCAGCAATCCGGCCGCCAGCAGCGCACCTGCCATTGCCAGGAAGGGCAGTAACCACAGCAGCGGTTGCCTGCCATAGTTGTCCATCCACGCACCCGCTTGACGCACCACGGTTTTGGCTAGCGGATCAGGCAAGGCCGCCATGTCGATCACCGAGGTGATGCGAAAACCCTCGATGCTTTGCAGCCAGATGCCGGCGGCGATGAAGGCGAATACCAGTATCAGCGCCGCCGCCACGCCGCCTTTGACGGCGCGCGCCTGGATCGTGCCCTCGGTACGGTGTGCCAGATACGCGCCTCCCTGCAGCGTGATCATGGCACTGCTGACCAGGCCGGCCAGCAAGGCAAACGGATTGAGCAATTGCCAGAAGCTGCCGGTGTAGGTCGAGACGAGGTAATCGTCGAACCGGAACGGCACGCCTTGCAGCAGGTTGCCGAAGGCGATCCCGAAGACCAATGGCGGTACCGCACCGCCGATGAACAGGCCCCAGTCCCATGTGCTGCGCCAGGCCGCATTGTGAATCTTGCTGCGGTAATCAAAGCCGACCGGGCGAAAAAACAAGGCCCATAGCACCAGCATCATTGCCCAGTAAAAGCCGCTGAACGCGGTTGCATACACGACCGGCCATGCTGCAAACAAGGCACCTCCGGCAGTGATGAACCAGACCTGATTGCCGTCCCAGTGCGGGCCGACCGTATTGATGACGACGCGACGTTCGATGTCGCTGCGTCCGACGAATGGCAGCAGCGTTGCGACGCCCATGTCGTGACCGTCCATGATCGCAAAGCCGATCAGGAGCACGCCCACCAGCAGCCACCAGATGATTTTCAGGGTTGGATAATCAAGCATCATTGTTCTCCTTCAAGCCAGTACGGGTGCGTGGCGCACAACTTCTTGCTGATAGCGGCCAGTGCCAAGACTGCCGGGCCCTTGTCGCGCAAACTTGACCATCAAGAACATCTCGACGATCAACAGCACGGTGTAGAACACGATGAAGCCGGCCAGCGAGCCATACAGGTTGTTGACGCTGAGAGTAGAGACGCTCATGTGGGTCGGCAGCACGCCGTAAATGGTCCACGGCTGGCGACCGTACTCCGCCACGAACCAGCCCAGTTCACAGGAGATCCACGGCGCAGGCAGCATCCACAGCGCCCATCGCAGCAGCCACGGCCGCTGCGAGCAGGTCGACTTGATCGTGCTCAGGAACGCCAGCCCGAACAGCAGCAGCATCGCAAAGCCCAGACCCACCATGATGCGAAATGCCCAGAACATCGGTGTCACGCGCGGCATCGTGTCATTGACGGCACGATCGATCATCGCGGGCGTTGCCTGATTGACGTCGACGACATATTTTTTCAGTAACAGACCAAAACCCAGATCGGCTTTGTGCCTGTCAAATGCCTGCAATGCCACGGTATCGGTGCGATGGGTACGCAAGGTCTCAAGTGCCTTGACCGCCACGATGCCGCGCACGATGCGCTCCCGGTTGTTGGCCTTGATATCGTGGATGCCGGGAATCTGCTTGCTGACCGAGCGGGTCCCGATCAAGCCCATGACCCACGGGACTTCGATTTCCCAGTTGTTTTTTGATTCGGCTTCATTGATGCTGGCCACCAGCGTCAGGCCGGCCGGTGCCGGTTTGGTTTCCCACATCGCTTCGATGGCCGCCATCTTGGTCTGCTGCGCTTCGCCTACCGTGTAGCCGGATTCGTCACCCAGCACGATCACGCTCAGCACCGATGCCAGACCAAACGCTGCCGCCACCCGAAAACTGCGTTTGGCGAACTCGACATTGCGCCCTTTCAACAGGTACCAGCTGGAAATGGACAACACGAACATCGATCCGGTCACATAGCCGGCCGACACGGTATGCACGAACTTTGCCTGCGCCACCGGGTTGAATACGACGGCCCAGAAGTCCACCATTTCCATGCGCATGGTCAGATAGCTGAATTCGGCGCCGACCGGATTCTGCATCCAGCCGTTGGCAATCAGAATCCATAGTGCCGACAGGTTGGTGCCGATTGCCATGAGCATCGTCACCAGCAGATGCTGCGGCCGGCTCAACCGGTTCCAGCCAAAAAAGAACAGGCCGATCATTGTCGATTCCAGGAAAAACGCCATCATTCCCTCGATCGCCAGCGGCGCACCGAAGATGTCGCCGACATAGTGCGAGTAATACGCCCAGTTGGTACCGAACTGGAATTCCAGCGTGATGCCAGTGGTCACGCCCAGCGCAAAGTTAATGCCGAACAGCTTGCCCCAGAAGCGCGTCATGTCTTTCCAGATCACATTGCCGGTCATCACATACACGCTTTCCATGATGACCAGCAACCACACCATGCCCACGGTCAGCGGCACAAATAGAAAGTGGTACATCGCCGTTGCCGCAAATTGCAGCCGTGACAGGTCCACCAGTTGTTCTGAAATCACTTTCCTGCTCCTTGAGTAGATGTTGTTGCAGTGATCCTGTCGGCGATGCGCTCTGCATCGACGGTGACGCTCGCGTCACGCACGAACAGCCACCACAGTGCGGTCAAGACAATGAACTTGATCAGCACGGCGATGATCAGTTGGCGCAGCAGGCGGCGGTCGGCAGGGGTCATGACACCCGATACAGCAGGTTTCGTGCCAAAACATTTCTTAAAAAGAATGCTTTTGAAAACAGGGACTTGGGATTTTTACGAATGACACGCCAACCAGATGGCAGCGCCATTCACTGCCATGCTGACATGCACTGTCACGATGGCAGTCGCATGACATGCCAGCGGACCGGCGCCGCGCGGCCAGCATTTACACAACACACTGTTATTGCCACATGACTGCCCCGAACTGCCACTTAGCTGCCATTTGGCTGAGTGCTGCTGCCACTGGCAGTACGCAAGCTTCCCTGCTCGGACAGCAATAAAAATAAATCATCATTAAATCAATAGCTTGTGCGGATTTAATTTGAATCGCTGGGTTGGTACGCTTATTGCGAAGCGTAAAGATGCCTGGCGCTACAGACCAGCTTTTACAGGAGACATACCCGCATGGCGCTCACCACACCCACCCACGCCCGGATTGAAGGCTTTTTTGACCAGAACACCTGGACTGTCAGCTATCTGGTGCTCGACCCGACCACCGGACACTGCGCGTTGATTGACAGCGTGCTCGACTACGATCCGAAGTCCGGCCACACCACCACCCGCTCGGCCGACAAGCTGATCGCCCGCGTACGCGAGCTCGGTGCCAGCGTGCAGTGGATACTCGAAACCCACGTCCATGCAGACCACCTGTCCGCCGCACCGTATTTGCAGCAGCAACTGGGTGGCAAGATCGGCATCGGCAGCCAGATCACCCAGGTGCAGCAGGTCTTCGGCAAGCTGTTCAATGCCGATGCCGGCATGGCACGTGATGGCAGTCAGTTCGATCACCTGTTTCAGGATGACGAAGCCTTTGCCATCGGCTCGCTGGCCTGCAGCACCATGCATACGCCCGGCCATACGCCGGCCTGCATGACTTATGTCATCCGGGATCAGGACCAGACCATGGCGTTTGTCGGCGACACGCTGTTCATGCCCGACTACGGCAGCGCCCGCTGCGACTTCCCCGGCGGCGATGCCCGTACGCTGTTTCAATCGATCAATAAGGTGCTCAGCCTGCCGGCCGACACCCTGCTGTACATGTGCCATGACTACCTGCCCGGCGGGCGCGATGTGCAATTCGTCAGCAGCGTGGCTGATCAGCGCGCCCATAACATTCATGTGCATAACGGCGTCAGCGAGGCCGAGTTCGTGGCGATGCGCAACAAGCGCGACGCCACGCTGGAGATGCCGACACTGATCCTGCCTTCGGTCCAGGTCAACATGCGTGCGGGTCACTTGCCCGAGCCCGAAGATAACGGCGTGCGTTACTTGAAAATACCGCTCAACGCGGCCTGATTCACCCAATAAAAATTCGGAGACAACATGGACATTCGCCACCTCACGTCAGGACTATCGGTTGCGCCGCAATTGCTGGCAGCCGACATCGCCCTCCTGAAACAGCACGGTTACCGCGCCATCATCTGCAATCGACCCGATGGCGAAGGCGCCGATCAGCCGCTCTTTGCCGAAATCGCCCGCGCCGCGCAGGAGGCCGGCATGGCGGTGCACTATCTGCCCGCCGAATCCGGCAAGGTCAGCGACGAGCAAGGCATCGCATTCGGCGTCTTGTTCGACAGCCTGCCCAAACCGGTACTGGCGTATTGCCGCACCGGCATGCGTTCGACCACGATGTGGGCGCTGTCACAGGCAAAATTGCAGCCACTGCCCGCCATCCTGGCTGCGGCCACCAAAGCCGGCTTCGACCTGAAAGGGGTTATCCGGCGCATTGTCAATCAGGGCCGCACCCCGGTCGAGATCGCCGAAGCGGAGCATACGGTGGTGATCATCGGAGGTGGCGCCGCAGGCATCGCCACTGCCGCGAGCCTGCTGGCACGTTGCCCCGGGCTGGACATCGCGATCATCGATCCGGCCGATGTGCATTATTACCAGCCCGGCTGGACGCTGGTTGGTGCCGGCGTGTTCGATGCGCCGAGTACGGCGCGCACGATGGCATCACTGATTCCCGAAGGGGTGCACTGGATCAAGTCTGCGGTGGCGGCATTCGAGCCGGAACGCAATGCGGTCATTCTTGACGGTTGCCGTGTCGTCAAATACGCCCAACTGATCGTCTGCCCCGGACTGAAGCTGAACTGGAACGCAATCGAGGGCCTGCCTGAAACGCTGGGCCGCAATGGCGTCACCTCGAACTATCTGTATCACCTGGCGCCATACACCTGGCAACTGGTGCAGCAATTGCGCAGCGGCCGTGCCATCTTCACGCAGCCGCCGATGCCGATCAAATGCGCCGGTGCACCGCAAAAGGCGATGTACCTGTCAGCCGACCACTGGCAGCGCACCGGTGTGCTTGACGCTATCGATATCGAATTCTGCAACGCCGGCTCGGTGCTCTTCGGCGTGGCCGACTATGTACCGGCGCTGATGGACTACGTGCGCCGCTATGACATCGCGCTCGATTTCGGCCACAACCTGATTGCGGTCGATGGTCAGCACAAGAGCGCGACCTTCAGCCGCACCAATCCCGATGGCAGCAAGGATGTTGTCACGCGCGAGTTCGACATGCTGCATGTGGTGCCGCCCCAGGTCGCGCCGGATTTTATCCGCGTAAGTCCGCTGGCTGACACCAATGGCTGGATCGACATCGATCCGGCCACGATGCGCCACAATACCATCGAAAATATCCATGCACTGGGCGACGCCGGGAACTCCGGCAATGCAAAAACTGCGGCTGCAGCGCGCGTGCAGGCGCCGGTCGTTGCGCACAATGTGCTGGCTGCACTCGGCAAATTGACTGGCAGCGCGCGGTACGACGGCTACGGCTCGTGTCCGCTGACGGTGGAGCGCGGCAAGATCGTGCTGGCCGAATTCACTTATGGCGGCAAGGTCGCACCCAGCTTTCCCGCATGGCTGATCGACGGCACCCGGCCGTCGCGCCTGGCCTGGCTGCTGAAAGAGCGCATCCTGCCGCCGCTGTACTGGAAAGGCATGCTGAAGGGGCGCGAATGGATGGCGAAGCCGGAACTGGCGGATCTGTAACATGGTGACGATCCTGCTGCTCGGCTTTACTGTCGGCATCATCCTGGCGCTCACCGGTGCCGGCGGCGGCATTCTTGCCGTGCCGTTACTGGTATTCGGTGCCGGCTTGAGCATGGCCGAAGCCGGACCGATTGGCCTGCTGGCGGTCGGCCTGGCGGCGACACTGGGTGCCGTCATGGGGTTGAGAAACGGCACGGTACGTTACAAGGCCGCGCTGTTGATCTCGGTAACCGGCATCGTGTGCTCGCCAATCGGCCTGTGGCTGGCCCAGCGCACTCCCAATCGTCCGCTGACGATCCTGTTTGCCTGCGTGCTGCTGTTTGTCGCCTGGCGCGTGTTTCGTAAATCCAGGACTTCCGGGGAGCGGGCTGCCAATGACCAGCGGATACCGCCCTGCCAGATCGATACCGTCAGGGGCAAACTGATCTGGACCGTTCCTTGCGCGCGGGCGCTGGCCGTGGCAGGTGTGGCAGCAGGTGGTCTGTCGGGCCTGCTTGGGGTCGGTGGCGGTTTTGTGATGGTGCCCGCGCTGCAGCGGTATACCGATCTGGCGACCCAGTCGATTCTGGCAACCTCGCTGGCAGTCATCGCGCTGGTATCGATGTCCGGTGTGGTTGCCAGCACGTTGTCCGGTCACTTGCAATGGGCGGTTGCCCTGCCGTTTTCGGGCGGCGCACTTGCGGGCATGGTCGCCGGACGTCTGGTCGCCACGCGCCTGTCAGGTCCGCATCTGCAAAAGGGATTTGCGGTCGTATCGGCGCTGGTTGCAGTGGCACTACTGATCAGGGCGATGCGGTAGTGCATCGCCCTGGCCGGCAGCGCGCCGTCAGCGACGGCGCAGCGGGCAGGTATTGAATCCTAAAATTGTGTAGACCGGACAGGTGCCGATCGCTCCGGTGACCAGGGGCACGATGCCGATGTAGCCCCACACGCCAACCGTATTCGTGGCGGCAAGTGCGATCAGCGCAAGCCCGCCGCCGACACGCAGCACGCGATCCAAAGTACCTTCATTGATTTTCATGGTGAGTCTCCCGGGTTGTTTGAAATTGATACATGACGTACTACCTGTAATTACGTCATCAACATATCAAGATTCGTGCCAGCGTATCGCGCCACCAAACAAATTCATAACCAGTTGATTCGAAGGACTTTTGTTTAACCAGTACCGCATTCCGCATAAGTCAATGGCACCTGTAATTGGCAGTACAGACTGCCATGTTGGCAGTTTTGGCGGTAGGATGCGACAGACGCCAAACCAATCATGAGGACGCACATGCCGCAGATGCCGCACAACCCGAGCGCCGACAACGCTGACGACGCTGATAAAGCCGACGGCTCGACAACCGCGGCGGCGCCACACAGCATCCTGCCCGCCAAGCCGCAGGTGGACGCCCTGATTTCATTTCTCGAACACGAAGCGCAGCCGATGATCGTACTGGATCCGGAGTACAACATTCTCGCAGCAAACACGGCGTACCGACGCCAGTTCGGCGCCGCCAACAGGTCGGTGATTGGCCAAAAATGCTACCGCGTGTCGCACCATTACGAGGTTCCCTGCGACCAGGCTGGTGAACACTGTCCCATGAAAAAAGCGTTCGAACTCAAGGGCCCCGATCGTATTCTGCACATACACCACACCCCGCGCGGCCCGGAACATGTGGATGTCGAGCTGCGCCCGATCATGGATACGGACATGCAAGTCGTCGCCTATGTCGAGCGTCTGGTGACGGTACGCACTGCCTCGGCGCGTCCGAGCGCGGAGGGACTGGTTGGCCAGGCTCCCAAATTTAACGCGGCACTATCCGCGGTACAGAGGGTGGCACCGTCGATGCTGCCGGTCATGTTGCTCGGTGAATCCGGCACCGGCAAGGAGCTGTTCGCACGTGCGGTCCACGAGGCCAGCGGACGCGCCCGCGGTCCTTTTGTCGTGGTGGATTGCTCTGGTCTGACCGAGACGCTGTTCGAGAGTGAACTGTTCGGCTACGAGAAAGGTGCCTTTACCGGAGCCAATGTGCGCAAAAAGGGCCTGGTCGAAACAGTGGATGGCGGCACCTTGTTTCTCGACGAGATCGGTGACGTGCCGCTGGCGATGCAAGTCAAGCTGTTGCGGCTGATCGAGTCGGGTACGTTCCGCCGTGTTGGCGGCATCGAAACACTGCAAGCCAATTTCAGACTGATTACCGCGACACACAAGCCACTCGGACAAATGGTCGGTGACGGGCGGTTTCGGCAGGACCTGTACTACCGGATCGCCGCTTTTCCGATCACGCTGCCGCCTTTGCGCGAACGCTCATCAGACATTCCGATGCTGGTCGACTCGTTCCTTCGGCGTGACAGCACGGACCAGCAACGGGTGTCCGTGCATGCCAGTGCGATGCTGCAGCTGCAGGCATACGCCTGGCCCGGCAACCTGCGCGAACTGCGCAATGTCCTCGACCGGGCCAGGCTGTTTGCCGACGATCACATTATTCGACCCGAGCACTTGCCAGACTTCATCGCGAGCAATGGGGTCGCATTCACGCCAGCCTCGTCGTTACCCATGACGCCGATTGACCGGAAAAATGGCGACGATGCCGAGCTTCGGCGCCTTGCAAGCGACAACACACTGACACGACGGGAGCTGGCCGTCCGGTTCGGCCTGAGTGAACGTACGCTGTATCGACGACTTAAAAGTCTCGGTCTGGCGTGAGTTGGCGTTGGTGCATTGGGCCAATTGCAAATCCCGCGCCCCATCCCGGTGTACGCGCAAGCTCACCACTGGCGGGGTCGGGGTCGGGGTCGGGGTCGGGGTCGGGGTCGGGGTCGGCAAGACTGGCGCCGATCAAGCCGCGCCCCAGCAAGTGCTTTACCAGATAGCTGAGGTCTGATTGGTGGCGCTCGGGCGAGCGCGCCAGTTCATTTCTGCCAATTCCGGCCGCGTCTTGCCTTACACTCTGGCCCACTAGTCGGGATCCGCCTACTCGGGCATTTTTCCCGACTTGACGAAGGTGGGATCTCACGGCAGTCAAGACAACGCGAAACTGACGGAAGACGCGCGTGGCTGCGCGTGTACTGACACCGACTGAAACCACCAGGAAGAAATGCGATGAAACTCAATCACCACGTTGGCAGGGCCGTCAAAAAAGAATTTGGTGATTGGCAGCTATGGTGGTCGCGTGCCGTCGTGGTCGGTGCCGCATCGGTGGCCGGCTTGACGGTGGTGGCCTTTTCCTGGCTATCCGACCATGCAGTGAACCTATTTTTTCAGTTGTATGAGCGGTTCTGGTGGGCACCGCTGATATGGACACCGCTGTGTGCAGCCGCGATCCTCGCCGTAACACTGCGCTACGTGCCAGGTGCGGGCGGTTCCGGTATTCCGCAAGTGATGGCGGCGCTCGATCCTGCTGTCGATCCGGGCCGACGCGGTTTGTTCGTGTCGCTCCGACTGAGCGCTGCCAAGATTGGCCTGACGGGCGCCGGCATGCTGGCCGGCCTGTCGCTGGGGCGTGAAGGTCCTTGCGTTCAAATCGCTGCCGGGGTGATGCTGGCGGCACGCCGTTTCCTGCCCAAACGAACTTCCGTTACGGCGCACGGTTTGCTGGTAGCCGGTGGCGCGGCCGGTATTGCGGCTGCATTCAACACGCCGCTGGCCGGGGTGATGTTTGCGATTGAAGAGTTGTCGCGCAATCCGGAAGAGCGCAACAGCGGTTTGCTGATGGCGGCGATTGTGCTGTCAGGCGTTATTGCTGTCTCGATCGGTGGCAACGCCACCTATTTCGGGATTATTCATGCTGGCCAGATCGGTCTGGCGCTGCTACTGCCTGGATTGATGGTGGCGCTGGGAAGCGGGCTGGCTGGTGGCCTGTTTTCGCGCTTGCTGATCGCCTCGCTTGGCGACCAGACACGCGACGCGCCGAGTCGACTGCGGCACGCCCACCCTGTACTGTTCGCCGCCCTGTGCGGTCTGGCCGTAGCGGGACTCGGAATTTTAACCAGCGGTGCCATATTCGGCAGTGGCTACGTGAACACGCGCGATATGCTGGCCGGTACCGAGAGCACACCGGCTGTGTACGTCCTGTTCAAGTTTGTTGCGACCTGGCTGACGGCCTGGTCTGGCGTTCCAGCCGGAATCTTTGCGCCGGCGCTGGCCATCGGCGCCGCGCTCGGCAATGACATCTCGCAATTGACGGCTTATCCGCACGCCCCCGAATTGATCGCGTTGGGCATGGTTGGCTTTCTGGCAGCAGCCACGCAGGCTCCGTTGACCGCCTTTATCATCGTGATGGAAATGGTCGACGGCCACGCGATGGTGCTCAGCCTGATGGCCTGCGCGCTGGTGGCCGCCAGCATCGCCCGCCTGCTCAGCGCTCCGCTGTATCCAACCCTGGCGAAGCTGCAACTGCAGCGTCTGGGATCGGTAGACGCGCATGTTCCGGCGACATCGCCGCAAGCCGCGCCGACCGACAACCGAAGCAGTTCTCCTTAAAACTAGCCAGCGCGAGTCGCTGACTTTGCAGCAGTGCCGGTGTCACTTTTAGACGGCTGGTTTGTTCCGAGCGGGCAGTATCGGCACCCTTGGTGACCACGCTTGCAATGATCACCACAACAAAGCAATCAAAAATTGACGCGACTTCCCATTCAGACGCCGGAGAAATGCGCGATGCACCCGGCAACCTGACGCTCGATCAATATTGCGCTTCGGCTTTGCACCGCATCGCGCAGCCGGAGAGCATCCGGACGCTGTTCGGAAGCGAATTCAGACCAGTTTCGATCAGGCAGCCGCGTTGCCGGTTTCAACAGTAGGTGTGCGTGCAAGGCAGACCACGACATTACGGCACCAACCGGTCAGTCATCCCGCGACGGTTGATCCAGCAAGGCCAGGCGTGTGGCACCTTGCCGCACGATCATCCAGCCAGGATATTCGGGCGGTAACGCACTGACTTTTTCCAGCATGTCCAATTGCGTCGTCGACAGGGCAACCCGCGTTGCGGCGATATTGTCACTCAGCTGTTCTGGTCGATTGGCTCCGATGATGACGCTGGTCACGACCGGCTGATGGAGCAGCCAGGCCAGTGCAATCTGTGCCACGGAAACACCCTTCTCATCCGCTATCACGCGCATCACATCGATGACCGCATAGGCACGATCACGGTCGACTGGCGGGAAATCAAAACTGGCACGCCGACCGTCGCCGGCACTTTCGTTCGACCGGTCATATTTGCCTGACAACAGGCCACCGGCCAGCGGACTCCATACCATCAGCCCGACGCCTTCCGAGACCATCATCGGCACGAGTTCGCGTTCCAGATCCCGGCTGGCTACCGTGTAATGCGCCTGCAGCGAGACGAAGCGCGCAAGGCGATCGCGCTCGGCGATACCGAGCGCTTTGGTGATCTGCCAGGCGGCCCAGTTCGATACCCCGACATAGCGGACATGGCCGTGCTGGACCAGATTGTCGAGCGCATGCAATTGCTCGTCCATCGGCGTGACCGCATCGAAGCCGTGAATCTGGTACAGGTCGATATGCTCGACCTGGAGCCGACGCAGACTGGCTTTGCAGGCATCGATCAAATGCACACGCGAGGTGCCACCCTGATTCGGTCCTGTCCCCATCGGGCCAAATGCCTTCGTCGCGATAACAATGTCGTTGCGCGCGATGCCGAGATTGCGCAGCGCCTGGCCAGTAATCTGTTCCGATAGCCCGCCGGCGTAGACGTCGGCGGTATCGATGAAATTGATGCCGCCATCGATGGCGGTGCGTACCATCTTGTCCGCATCGACTTGCTGCAACTGGCCGATTTTGCTCCACATGTCACCGCCGGTGCCGCCAAATGTCATGGTACCGAGACAGAGTTCCGAGACGAACAAACCGGTGCGACCTAGTGTTTTCATGCGCATGTTGATACTCCTTGGTGAGGGGACGTGGTGTCGTAAAGATGTTGTTCTGACTATACCCCTCCTCTCACCTCGGCGTGCCGAAGCGCTAACCGGACAATGGATGCATCTGCATCGAGCGCTCTGTCAGGCACTCACTGCAGAAATCGGCGCGGTCCGGCCGCGGCACAAGAACAGGTCACCCGCATGATCGAACTCGTGATTTGACGCCGGGCATCAGACACGGGCTCGTGCCCTGGCTTGTCAGGAAACCTGCAACCGCTGCGCAGGAGACCGTCAGCGGTTTCTGTCGTAACCAATGGCGCCGCCTCAACGCACCATCGCAAACAATCCGATGCCTACCAGTCCCAGTTGGACGACATAGTGGTAGCAGCGTGGCGACAAGCGGCCATACAGGCGCGAACCGGCCATCATCCCGAGGACGAAGAATGGCGCCAGCAACGCGCTGTGCCGGAGGCTCTCGATGCCCACCGCGCCGCGCACCGCCAGTCCGATGGCGGCGCCGGAAAACAGGACCATGAAATAGCCCAGCAGATTGGCGCGCATGTGCGTGGCGGCGCTGGCTTGTCCGGCAAAATAGTACGCCACCGGCGGTCCGCCAAGGCCACCGAATGCGGTAAAGATACCGCTCGCCACGGCAGCCGCCAATGTGGCCGGGTAGCCCCCGGAGTTGCGCAACTGCGCCCCGCACAGGCTGGACAAACTCAGCAACAGCACGAGAGTGCCGGTCGCGCGGCGCACCAGCACGTCATCCACCTGGGCTAGCACAGGCAACGTCAGTTGATGACACATCAGGGCCACGACGGCGATGCCGATCACGCGTGGCCATTGCACGTGGGGCCACCAGGTTCGCGCTCCTTGCCACCCCGTCATCGCATGCAGCAGCACGATCAGCGCCGCGGCCTGGGTCGGCGGGATCAGCATCGACAGCAGGGGCGCCATGATCAGGGCCGCGCCAAATCCGGTCAGGCCCTTGGCCACCCCCGCCACAAAACAGATCGCAGCGAGCGCCGCCAGTACAAGTACCGCCGGGTCCATGCCGGCAGCTCAGGTGGCGTGACGCACGATCGCGAAATTGCCGGATGCCTGGCAGGTTGGCATCATCTCGATCGTGTTGATGTTGACATGCGCAGGGCGCGATACCAGCCAGCTGACCGTGTCGGCGATATCGGTTGCCGTCAGCGCCTGAGTTCCCGCATAGATGCCGGCAGCACGTTCGACATCGCCGTGCAAGCGCGTCACCGAAAACTCGGTACCGCTGCACAGGCCCGGCTCGATCGAGGTAACGCGGATATTTTTGCCTACCAGGTCCGCACGCAGGTTCAGGCTGAACTGATGCACGAACGCTTTGGTGCTGCCGTAGACATTTGCACCGGGATACGGATACGTGCCGGCCACCGATCCCATATTGATGATGGTGCCGCTGTTACGCGCAACCATCCCGGGCAGCGCAGCGCG
The DNA here is from genome assembly GCF_039536745.1 of Actimicrobium antarcticum. Lineage (NCBI taxonomy): Bacteria > Pseudomonadati > Pseudomonadota > Betaproteobacteria > Burkholderiales > Oxalobacteraceae > Actimicrobium > Actimicrobium antarcticum. The sequence goes on along the minus strand of NZ_BAAAZE010000005.1, from coordinate 274,385 downwards.
GGTGCAATACAGGACACCCTTGATATTGGTATCGACCATGGTTTCCCATTCATCGAGATCGGCTTCGTGCGCCGGCCCCAGGCCGAGCGCAAGCCCGGCGTTATTGATCAGGACATCGATCGGCCCGACCTCGCGCGTGACCTGCTCGACCAGCGCGAATACATCCTGGCGGGCACACACATCCAGCGCCATCGGGACCAGTCCGGGTCCGCTGCGTGCCGCCAGCGTGCGCAACTTGTCGGCGCGACGGGCCGTGGCGACGACCGTGTGGCCGTCGGCGCACAAGCGTTGCGCGATGACTTCGCCGAAGCCGGCGGAGGCACCAGTGATCAGGACGATCATTGCGGCAATTCCAGGATGGTTTGCTTCAGGATCTGCACCGTCTGCGCCACCTGCTCGGCCGTAAAGATGAACGGTGGCGAGACGATGGCGTTGTCGCCGGTGGTTTTGAGGTGCAGGCCGGCGTCGTACAAGCGCTTCTGGAACAGGTGGCCACGACGGCCGGGCGCACCGTCGGACTTGAGTTCCACGCACGCCAGCATGCCGATACCGCGCACCTCGGCCACCAGCGGCAGCTCGCGCAGCGAACCCAGCGCATCGAGCAGGATGGGCGACATTGCACGGCCCCGCGCAAACAGATCGTCATCACGATAAATGTCGAGCGTGGCCAGTGCCGCAGCGCAGGCAGCCGGATGGGCCGACCAGGTATAGCCATGGAAAAATTCGATCGCGCCATCGGCTGCCGCATTGACGATGGTGTCATGCACGGTGCGCGACACCGCCACCGCCGCCATCGGGATCGCGCCGTTCGTGATGGCCTTGGCCATGGTGATGATGTCGGGTGTCACGCCGAAGGTTTGCGAGGCGAAGTTTTCGCCGGTACGGCCAAAGCCGCAGATGACTTCGTCGAACACCAGCAGGATGCCGTGCGCGGTACAGAGTTCGCGCAGGCGTTCCAGGTAACCGACCGGCGGCACCAGCACGCCGGTGGAGCCGGCCACCGGCTCGACCACGCAGGCAGCTATATTTTCGGCGCCGTGCAATTGAATCAGGCGCAACAGATCGTCGGCCAGTTCCCGGCCGCCATGCAGGCCCTGGCCGGTGACGTTGAGATTGTCCGGCAACCAGGTGTGGCGCATGTGGACGGCACCCGTGACGATGCCACCGAAGTGCCGGCGGTTATTGATCATCCCGGCCAGCGCGACACCCCCGAAATTGACGCCGTGATAGGCGCGCTCCCGCGACACGAACATGGTGCGCGACGCATCCTTGCGGGCACGGTGATAGGTCAGGCAAATCTTCATGGCGGTATCGATGGCTTCGGACCCGGAACTGACAAAGAACAGTTTGTCCAGGCCCGCCGGCAGCAGCTCGGCGAGGCGATTGGCCAGCATGAATGACTTGGGATGCGAGCGCAGAAAACTCGGCGTGAAATCCAGTTCCTGCAACTGCGCATACACCGCATCGGCGATTTCACGGCGGCAGTGGCCGGCCGGTGTGGTGAACAAGCCGGAACCCGCATCCAGGATCGGACGACCGTCCAGATCGTAAAACCACGCGTCTTTCGCCGAGCCGAACATCTTCGGGTCGGCGATGAATTCGCGGTTCGGGGTGAATGGCAGCCACTGATGTTCCATGGCAGGCAGTGCAAAAGTGGGTTGGGATGTATTGGAAGGTGCGGATGTGGAAACGGCGTGCAGCATGTCAGACCCCGGAAAAGTGAACGTGGTGCCACGATGCGCCATCTGGTGCTGGCACGCATCATGCCAGTAACAGGTTTCGATCAGTCCAGCAGAAACCCCATGACACGCTACAGCGCCGACCATCAACTTTTGTGGCACCAGCTTTTTCCGGCACCGGAACGGGATGGTCCGACCTTGCAAAGCCAGTTGCGCACGCGCCTGGTGAGCGCCCTGCTCGACGGCCGCCTGGCCACCGGCATGCGCCTGCCCTCCAGCCGCGACCTGGCAGCCATGCTCGGTATCTCACGCAATACGGTGGTACTGGCCTATGAGAAACTGGCCGAGGATGGCTACGTCGAAAACCGCCCGCGCAGCGGTTACTTCGTCAGCAGCCGATACCTGCTCAGCGCCAAGCCGACACGCCACAGCGCGAAGAAAGCTACCGACCAGGACACCTCGGTACAGTGGCACAGCCGCTTCAACGCTACCCATGCCGGTGCAAAATGGCTCAACAAGCCGCACGACTGGCAGCGCTATCGCTATCCGTTCCTGTATGGCCAGTTCGATCCCGGCCTGTTTCCGATTGCCGACTGGCGCGAGAGCAGCCGCCAGGCACTGGACGTGACGGCCATCCGCGGCTGGGCGCCGGATGCGATCGACAGCGACGATGACGCCTTGCTGGACCAGCTGATCCGGCGCGTGCTGCCACGCCGCGGCATTGCTGCATCACGCGACGAAGTCCTGTTGACCGTGGGTGCGCAGCAGGCGCTGTACCTGCTCGCCGAATTATTCATCGAGCCAGGCACGCGCATCGCCGTCGAAGATCCTGGCTACATGGATGCGCGCAATATCTTTGCCCGGCGCGGTGCCGTGCTGGCGGGCCTGGCGGTAGACGCCGACGGCGTGGTTCCCGACGCGGCCGTCCTGCAAGGAGTCCAGTATCTGTACTGCACGCCGAGCCACCAGTGCCCGACCGGCGTCACCCTGACCACCGAGCGCCGCTTGGCACTGCTGGACTGGGCCCGACGCGAAGATGGCATCCTGATCGAGGACGATTACGACGCCGAAACCCAGTACACCGGCCAGCCCCTGCCGGCGCTCAAGGCGATCGATCAGGATGGCCGGGTGATCTATATCGGCAGCCTCTCGAAAAGCCTGTCGCCGGGATTGCGCCTGGGCTATGTGGTGGCGCCGGCACCCGTGATTGCGCAATTGCGCGTGCTACGCAGGCTGATGATTCGCCATCCGCCAACCAATAACCAGCTGACCCTGGCGCTCTTCATCGAGCATGGTCATTACGACCACCTGCTGCACAACCTGCGCAGCGCGCTGGCCGATCGGGCACAGGTACTGTCCGCCGCCTGCCGGGAACATTTGCCGGCGATGCAGGTGATCACGCCGCATGGCGGCTCCGCGCTCTGGGCCCGGCTTCCGGACGGCATCAACACAGCGGTGCTGCGCCAGGCAGCGATGGCGCATGGACTGCTGATCGAATCCGGCGAGACATTTTTCCTGGACGAGACGCCGCCGCTTTGCTATCTGCGGCTGGGGTATTCCTCGATCGCGGCGGACCGGATCAAACCGGGCATCCGTGTGCTGGCCGAGTTGTTGCGATCACGATTAACGCATCAGCACAGCGCAAGTTGATGGCCCGCGGCGCACTCATTTAGCGCGCACGCACCGCAACGCCTGGCTGGATTGACGTATCGGGCACGCCAACCCGCGCAGGCATTCGACGGACAAAGCGTGGCCAGCACTGGCTGGCGCCATCTGGCCTGAAAGATAGGACGTTCTGGACTTACTCGCTGGCAAAGAAGCTGCATTACCGGATGCGGGCACTTCACTCTCATCATTGAAAAAGGGATCACCATGAACCACAGTTACCCATCCGTCACGGCCTCGGTTATCCGCTCACTGATTGCAATTGGTCTGTCGCTCGGCGCTGCCGTTACCGTGCATGCCGCGGACAAGGAAGTCACCATCGCCTATCAGGACATGGTGGTGCCGTGGCGTCATGCGCAAGACATGGACGAACTGGCGAAGGCCACCGGCTACAAGATCAACTATCGTAAATTCGGCGGCGGTGGCGATGTGATCCGCGCAATGGCATCGGGCAACGTGCAGATCGGCGAAGCGGGTTCCAGCCCGGTCGCAGCAGGCCTGAGCCAAGGCTTGCCGATCCAGATTTTCTGGATTCTGGATAACATCAATGATGCCGAAGCCCTCGTTGGCCGGACCGGTTCGGGCGCGATCGACATGGCGTCGCTCAAGGGCAAGCGCCTTGGCGTGCCGTTTGTCTCGACCAGCCACTTCCACGCGCTGCTCGCGCTCAAGCAGGCCGGCCTGAGCGACAAGGACGTCAAGGTCCTGAACATGCGCCCGCCAGAAATCGCGGCGGCCTGGGATCGCGGCGATATCGATGCGGCGTTCATCTGGAATCCGGTTTTGTCGAAACTGAAGACCAGCGGCAAGGTGCTCACCAGCTCCGGCAAGATTGAAGAGCAAACCGGCTACGCCACCTTCGACGCGATGGTGGTCAATACCGACTGGGTCAAGGACCACGGCCCGTTCATGACCGCGATGGTCAAGATCCTGGCAAAAACCGATGCCGACTATCGCGCTAATCCAGCCGGCTGGACGGGTGATACCGCCAAGGGAGCCGCCGTGGCAAAGATTTCGGGCGCCACCAAAGAAGAAGTCGCACCATCGCTGGCGCTGTATCAGTACCCGACAGTCGCCGAACAGGGATCGGTACGCTGGCTGTCCGGCGGCAAGACGAGTGGCGTGGCGAAGTCACTGACCGCGACCGCTGAATTCCTGAAAACCCAGAAGTCGATCCAGACCGTCCTGCCGGATTATTCCGTCGGCGTGACCGATATGTGGGTCAAGGCTGCCGCCAAATAAGCATCCGGGAAGCGCCCCTCAAGCGCTTCCATCAACCGGGTCACCAAGGCCGCCGCAACCCGGTGGCCGTGGTGATTCATCAGGAGTCAGCATGCTCGAAATACGCAACGTGTCGGTCCAGTACCAAAGCAGCAGGAAAGGCGCAACCACGACCATGGCGCTGCAGGATGTCTCGTTATCGATCGCACCTGGCGAATTCGTGGTGGCGCTCGGCGCGTCAGGCTGCGGCAAGACCACGCTGCTCAATGCCATTGCCGGTTTTATTGAACCATCTATCGGGCAGATTTTCTTGAATGGCGCGGTAATCGAGGGCCCAGGCAAGGATCGCGGTGTCGTCTTCCAGAAGCATGCGCTGATGCCATGGATGAGCGTGGTGGAAAACGTCGAATTTGGACTGCGGCTGCAAGGCATGCCGCTGCATGAACGTCGCGCCATTGCGATGGAAAAATTGCGCCAGGTCGGCCTGTCGAAAGTCGCGCACGAACCGGTTTATCAACTCTCCGGCGGCATGCAGCAACGGGTGGGCGTGGCGCGGGCGATTGCCTCCTCGCCGGAGGTGATGCTGCTCGACGAACCGCTGGGCGCACTCGATGCCTTCACGCGGGAATCCATCCAGGAGCTGCTGCTGCAGTTGTGGCACGGCTCGCAGCGGATGTTCTTTTTCATTACCCATGATGTCGAGGAAGCGCTGTTTCTTGCAACGCGGCTGGTTGTCATGGCGCCGCAACCGGGACGCGTGGTGCATGACATTGCGCTGCCGTTTTCAAGGCGCTACGCCGAATCGGGCGATGCCCGCGCCATCAAGGCCAGCCCGGACTTCATTGCCGCGCGCGAAAAAGTACTGTCACTGGTTCATGACGTTTCTGCAGAGGTGGTGCAATGACTACGATCGACCTGGACACCAAGACGCCGCTGGCTGTTGGACCGGCCATCCCGGTGGCAAGCCGGACTGTGCCTGCCGTGCCGCGGCGCATTGCGCACTATCGCGCACTGGGCTCCGGCGACACGTGGCGCATCAGCCTGTGCGCGGCGATCTGCCTGTGCGCACTGTGGTGGGCGGCGACGCATTTCGGCTGGATCAAGCCGCTCTTCCTGCCCTCGCCAGAGAAAACCATCCAGGCCTTTGTCGCGGCCATGCAGGGCGAGACCCAGGGCGATATCGCGTTGTACGAACACATACTCACCAGCGTCACGCGGGTGCTGGTGGCCTTTGTGCTGGCCGTAGTCATTGGCGTGCCGCTGGGCATCGCAATGGGGACATCAAGGCTGGTCCGCGGGATTGCAGATCCGCTGATCGAGTTTTATCGCCCGTTGCCACCGCTGGCTTACCTGCCGCTGATCGTGATCTGGCTAGGCATTGATGAAAGCGCCAAGATTGCGCTGATTTTCCTGGCCTGCCTCGCCCCACTCGCGATGGCGGCCAAAGCCGGCGTGCGCTCGGTACCTGCCGAACAAATCAACGCCGCCTTTTCGCTGGGCGCGAGCCGTTGGCAGGTCGTGCGGCTGGTGGTGCTGCCGGCGTCGTTGCCTGAAATCCTTACCGGCATGCGTATTGCCATTGGCTTTGGCTGGACCACGCTGGTCGCCGCCGAGATGGTCGCAGCGACCAAAGGCGTGGGCCAGATGGTGCTCAATGCGTCGAACTTCCTGCGCACCGACATCGTCATCATGGGCATCATCCTGATCGGCATACTGGCCTATCTGTTCGACCTGCTGATGCGCCGCGCAGAAACGGCGCTGACGCCATGGAAAGGCAAGATGTAGATCGGCAAGACCGGGCGGCAAGTCGTGGTGGCCGTGACGCTCGTTCACGGTCACCACGACGTCCTTGCCAGCAGAAATTGCTGGACGCGTATTGACGACAGCGCGCACAGACTGTGTGCTCCTGACCCGTGCAGCGTATCGCAGCTACACTGTCACGAGCAGCACCATCGTGTTCGCTTCCGATTCATTTGATCCGCAATAAGCAGAAAGTAAGACATGTCCGATTTGATTCAAAAGCTTCAGTGGCGTTACGCCGCAAAAAAACTTAATCCAGCAAAAGTCGTCCCGCCGGAAAAAATAAATCGCATTCTTGAAGCAATACGCCTCACAGCAAGCTCAAGCGGTCTGCAGCCGTATCAAGTTTTCGTTGTCACGAATCCGGAATTGCTTGAGAAAATCAAGGCTGTCGCCTGGAACCAGGGGCAGGTCGCCGATGGTTCTCATCTGTTGGTGTTTGCGGCATGGGATAACTACACGGCAGAGCGCATCAACATGATGTTTGACCTGACCAATGAAGTGCGCAACTTGAAGAACGAAGGATGGGAAAACTATCGGCAGTCGCTGCTGAACACGTATCCGCAACGTGACGCAGAAGTCAATTATCAGCATGCAGCGAGACAAGCCTATATCGGTCTTGGTTCAGCACTGATCGCCGCTGCGTACGAAGAGGTCGACAGTACGCCGATGGAGGGCTTCAGTCCCGAGGCAGTCGACGAGATTCTGGGATTGAAAACGCTAGGCCTGCGCAGCGTCATCCTCTTGCCTCTGGGCTACCGTGAAGAGGATAAGGACTGGCTCGTTAACCTGAAAAAAATTCGCCGTTCACACGATGCCTTTGTCACTGAAATGCAGTGAATTTTTTGCCCGTGCCGCATCTGCCTGGGTGCGACACGGGAAATCACAGCACATATCACTTTCACGAGCGGTCGTTGACCGGGCGGAGACTGATCAACCGATGCGACAGCCCGTCAGAGACGCACTTTTCTGCGCGAATCAGATACGAATGAATTGGCACAAAACGCTACAGGCGAATCTCCGTTCGCCGAATAAGCAAGGCAGGCGACTTTGGATTTTCAACAGCAAACGCTGTACCCGAAGGCTTTTCCAACAATAACGCGTCACAAATGAGGCACTGCCCAAGTGGCATTGACTCCTACCTTTTTTGCCATATGGTGTGTACCTACGCTGTCCACGTACATGAGCACGCGTCAGCACTTGGCAACCGTGCCCTGAGAACCTGACCGGCATTTTGTTCGAGCTGTTTGCATTAGGCAAACAGCTCGGAGGTCCGCTTGAAGGACTCGACCGACCCCAGTGCACCTTCGAGATAGCCACCTTCTTCTGCTGCGATTTCACTTCCGACGAAATGCATTTTCATGCGGTGCAACTGTGGTAACCACGCCGACAGGTCGAGCTCAGGATGCATCGGCGACTCGTCGACATCGTTGTCACTGACGATCCATGCTTCCCGGGCCCAGTCCTTCAGGTAGGACACGTCAGGTGTAGCTGCGCGTGCACCGAACACGCTGACCAGCTGGTTCAAACAAGCCTCATGCAGCACCCCGGCTGTATGCCGGATACGTACGCCAGCTGGCACGCCAATAAACCCGAACAGTGCGAAGCCGCTGTCGGCAGTGGCGGATGCATCATGGATTTCCACCATCGGGCCAACGCGGCTAAATGCCTGCCCTGACAAGCCGTCCTGCCGCCAGAACGGTGTCGGATAGACCGCCACGAACTTGGCCTGCGCCGCCATCCAGGTTGGCGTCGCAGTCAGCGCAGCGGGCAGGCCCGTCGGCAGGCACTGCGACAGCCCGGCGATTTGCATTAATTTGCGAGGTGGCGCAGCCAGCACCAGATGCCGCGCCCGGACCAGCTGCGGCGCATCTGCAGCGGCGGGCGTTTCGTGCGTTGTCGCACCTGCGGTCACACACCACCCCTCATTTCCGTGCGTGATGCGCACGATCGCACAACCGTGATGCAAGCGAGCCGGATCGAGCCGCGCCACGAGCGCCGCGATCAACGATTGCGTGCCACCTTCGACCCGGTACGACAGCATGCCTTGCCCGGCGCCGTTGCGTTGCACTGGCCGTCCGCCGCTCTGCTGGTACAGCACGTCTCCGGCGATATGCTGCGTAAAAATCCTAAGTCCCAGCTGGGAACACAACCGTTGCATGCGCTGCTGGTGCGGCCAGAACCATGTCGGTCCCAAATCGACGCCAAATCCCGCATCTGCGGCAACCGGCTGCGAAAGAATGCGGCCGCCGAACCGTGCTTGCGCCTCCAGCAACAGATAAGGAATCCCCGCCTGCTCCAACTCAAGAGCGGCGGCCAGTCCGGCCAGTCCGCCGCCCACAATGAGAACGTGCGTGTCTTGCGTGGTCGTAGTAATGGATGTCCCCTTGGTCTGCAAATGGTAATGCGCAGACAACCGGATGGCCTGCCTGCGCGCGCCGCCATTTTACTGCCAGCATGTCTTTCAGATAGGCCCCGAATTTCCGTCGCATCACCCGCGCGTGCCGATGTAATGACCGAATAAAATCGGACATCTCGATAAGTGGATCATCCACTAAAAGCAGAATTTCACGAAAAAAAGCAGCGCAGGAAGTTTGATACCACCCTCAAGCTTGAAGTCGTACGGATGGCTCGTGAGCAAGGGTTGAGCGTCAAGCAGGTCAGTGATATTACCGACATCGGCGAGACTGGATTGCGCCGTTGGCTGAAGCAACATGATGCCGGACAATCCAGGAAGATGGTTTTTCTGGTCAGGTGCAGTTGGTAGACATCCAGCGTCTGCGCATCGCGGTACGCTGCCAGTACATTCAGGATGCGTTGCTCCTCAATCCTGATCGAGACGCCGGCCACGCTCGACTTCATGCCCGGCCAGATCGGCTACGGTGCCAAAGTGTCGGCACGCTGCCTCGCCCTGATCCAGTATCCGATCCAATCGCAACCAAGGTGGCCGGTGCCGATCGTGGTCAGGTTGGCGCTATCAATGAACGGGTGCACGAATATGCTCCGGTTCGTCCATCCGTCCATTCAAACACAGTACGCCCGCGTTATTTCGCACCAACATAGATCTGGCCTTCCTTGATCATGACGATCAAGTGGGCGGTCATACTCATACCGCGCAGCGGCTTGCCGCTGACCGCCCGTTCGTCGGTGCTGAGCCCGTCACGGATGCAACGGTCGACTCCATCACGCTTGGTCCATTTCCAAAGCATCTGCACTACGCAGCGAATGATCGGTGTAATCGTTTCGATTGCCGTCCAGATCGACGGGTGTTCACTATGCCGCTCGCGCACAAGGCGTACTGCACCTTCCCCGACTTCTGGCGAAAGCTTGCGCAGTTTCTCGTTAATGGCACAGTTCTCTCAAATATCGGTGCCGCTATAAAATCCGGTGCGGTGCATTTCGCGCGTGGGTGATCGACTTTGGCGACAATCTCCATGTCGCGCGCTACCGCCTCGATGCCAATGCCATCAAAATCCTCGCCGTGCATCATCAGAAGAAAGTCGGACTTTGATGGTGAGTGCCAGTTGCCGCCGAATCAGGATTGAGCAGCGCGATTCGGCATGTTTTTCCTCATGATGCTTTTTAGTGCGCCATTTCGCTTCTGGCGGCAGCAACCACGCGCTCGATTGACGCGCTGACGGTGGCTGGCCGATCCAGTTGTATATAGTGACCCGCTCCGGCGACCGTGATCTGTACGCCACGCCTTGACAAGGCCGCCAGCTCGCGCTGCAGGCGCAGCCACTCCGGGCCGACTGAAGCAATAGTCTGGCCAGCGGTGAGGACCTCCAATGGCATGTCGCCGTAGTAGCGCCGTGCGGCGCGGACCGCGGCGAAGCTGCTGCCGTCAAGATAGTGTTTTGTTTCGCTGTACTGGGCTTGCTGATAACGCGGCAGCGCCTGCAGGCGTGCCCGTTCAGCATTAAGCTGCGCGCTGTAACGCGGGTCGGCAGGCTCGATGCAGCGAGTCGCAAAATCGGCTGCGGCAGGATGTGCAATGCAGTACGACCAGCGCTGCAGGTTGGCGCGGTAGCGGTCGGTTTCGTGGCCATCGGGGTGGCGGTCGATCCGCGCCATGCCGTCTTCATGGGAGGCGTCGACCAGGACCATGCCGCTGACTTCAGTGCGATAGCGATCGGCGAACAAACGCACGTTCAATCCGCCCAGCGAATGCCCGACCAGGACGTAGGGCGGGGGGATGGCCGCCTGTTGCAACAGTCGATGCAGATCATCGACCATATTCGTGCTGTCGCCCGTCCGGTGGCTTGCATCGCTGTAACCCAGCCCGGCGCGATCGTAGGTGCAGGCGCGCGTGGTGGTGGCGATGCGCGGTTGCACAAGTGCCCAGGTAAAGCCCCAATCGGCCATGCCGCTGTCAAAAATCACGGTCGGCCTGCCGCTGCCGCTGCAAGTCAGATTCATTGCGCGGGCGTGACCGATGCTGACGCGGCGCTGCGCGGTAGTCCAGACGAGGTCATCGGCGCCTGACGCCTGACCCGCTGCGCACGCCATTAGTGCGACGAGGGACAGTCCTCGGCAACAACGCGACAGCGGCAATACTCGCGTACGATGCCTGAGCCGACATTCCCTGTTTAGCAACTGAATTAGTGACATGTCCATCCCGAAAAAACAACCGCTGGCTGCGTTGACCTCATTGCGGTTCTTTGCCGCGCTGGCGATCGTTGTACACCATTGTAACGGGGTGTTTTGGCCAGTGGCGGCGCTGGGCCCCCTCGATGTGGGCGTGTCGTTTTTCTTTGTACTGTCAGGTTTCATTCTGACCTGGGTCTACCACGATCAACTGGCACTACCGGGACAATGGCGCAGATTCTACCGAGCTCGACTGGCGCGGATCTGGCCACTGCATCTGACCTGCCTGTTGCTGACGCTACTGCTGGTGGCGGTGCCCGAGCCATTCAATGTCCGCGTGCTGACAGCGAATGCATTGCTGCTGCACGCGTGGATTCCATTCGATCGGTATTTCTTTTCCTACAACTATGTGTCCTGGACCATTTCGACCGAGTTGTTTTTTTACCTGCTGTTTCCGTTAGTGATCCGATTCGCCCTGCGCTGGCGCAATCGCACCTTGCTGCTGGCTGTGTTGCTGGCGCTGACGACTGTACTGCTGCTAGGGCTGGCGAGTTGGAAGCTCGGCTTGCCGTCGTGGCAAATTGCGCACGATCACATGTCATCGACCGGCCTGCTCTACACAAATCCGCTGGCACGATTTGCAGAATTCCTGTGCGGGATGGTGGTTAGCCTGGTCTTCATCCACAGCCGGCACGAGTACGGCGCGTCACGACTGCGCTGGACCGTGCTGGAACTGGCCAGCGTTGCATTACTGCTGCTGGGCTACCGCTATGTCCTCATCAGTTTTGCGCCAGTCGTGCACGAAGTCATGCTCGCCGCCGGCGCCACGCACGTTGCGCTGACCGCCGTCGCCAATGAATCGGCCTTGCTCGGACAGCTAAATCCATTTGCCGCAATGCTCATCGATGAGTGGGCCAATCACGTTGGCCTGACTCCATTCGTGATGCTGCTGGTGATCGTATTTGCCCACCAGCGCGGCGCGCTTTCGCACGCCTTGTCGCAGCGCTGGCTGGTGCTGCTCGGCGAGCTCAGCTTTGCGCTGTATCTAGTACATCAAATTGTGCTTAGGGTGGCGCAACAGCACGGACTGCATGGTGACTGGTCAACCTTTTTCGCCTATGGAGGCGGCATCTTGTTGCTGGCACTGGCGCTGCATCGGCTGGTCGAACAGCCGGCGAGACGCTGGATGACCGGGCGCACCTGAGCGGATCTTTGCGCGCAGTTAGCGGCAGCGGCTAACGCTGCCATGCTCGCAGCAAAGCGTCGACCTAACGAAGAACGGCGAGAAAAAAGTATTTATCCCAGACTCACGGTGGCACCCGCGACCGGCAGGCTGTGCTGTATCAAATACAGGAACAATTTAGTGCAGCGCAATATAAAAAATATATTCTGCCAACCGAATATTTCTCACCGGCAGTATTTGTCATAATTTATGCCTGCTTTACACCGTAAATACTCCTCTACAGCGCTCGTTTCCTTTTCCTTCCTCAATTTTTTCTAAGTCATTTTCAATGATCTCATCGCGACGCAGCATTTACCGATCATGAATCATTCTCGCTTGCATTAAATATTCACGCTGATAGTATCTTAATTGCATATTCGTAATATATCAGCTAGAACATTTGAAATGTCATTGAAGAATTTTCTAACCTGAGGAGACAAGATGAAATTTCGTATTCACTCGCGAGTTCACGGCCTGAAACTAGGTGTTGGACTGATCGCCGCATTCGCCTTTACCAGCCTTGCCCATAGCGCCGACCCGGACGTCTTCAAGATCGGCGGCGTCGTTTCCCTGTCTGGTACCTACGGTGTGTTTGGCGATGACATGCGCAAAGGGGTTGAAGTCGCGATCGAGCAGCGCGGAGGCAAGGTGCTCGGCAAGCCAATTCAGGTGAGCTGGGAAGACGACGAGACGAAGCCCCAACCCGCCGTCCAGAAAACGACGCGCCTGATTTCGGAGGGCGCACAAATGATTTTCGGCGCGGTCAGTTCGTCTTCCTCGATTGCGATAATGAGCATCGCCAAACAGCGCAAGATTCCGCACCTGGTGACCATGTCGGCGGACGACAAAATCACGCTGCCCGGTGGTTCCCGCTATACCTTCCGAACTTCCAATACGCTGGGCATGGAGCAACGCATGGCGCTTGCCTACAGCAAGGAACAAAAAATCAAGCGCGTCTATGGCGTGACGGCGGATTACCAGGCCACTCGTGACAGCTGGGAGTGGTATCGCAAGGAAGCGGAAAAAGCCGGTATTGAAATCGTTGGCGCGGACTTCCCGCCATTCGGAAATCGTGATTTCTCGTCGATTGTCGACAAAATTGCCCGTTCAAACGCAGATGGTGTCGCCTTGTTCATGACCGGTTCGGATTCCATCACGATGGTCAAGCAGGCCGGCCAGGTGAACCTCGGTGAAACGCGCAAGATATTTGGTCCGGTCATTGCCGATGAAACGATGGCCGCTGGTGTCGGGCCAAGTTCGATTGGTGTCAATTCCGGGGTGCGCTACCACTACTCCACCGACAACGCCGCCAACAAGAAATTCGTGGAAGCCTTCCGCAAGAAATACAACGAGTTCCCGTCCAGTGCTGCCGGTGAAGCATTTGACGGCATGTCGTGGTGGCTCGATACGGTCGAAAAAACCGGTTCATGGGACAAAGAAAAATGGATCGATGCCTTTGCCAGCAGTGTCCGTCCCAACTCGGTGGAAGGCCTCAAGGAAATGAGGGCGTGCGACCACCAAGCCAGGCAGGACGGATTGTGGGGTGAAGTTGTTGCAGGAAAACCGCCCTATCCCGCCTATGTCATGAAGATCGTCAAGGTGTATCCGCCCAATGAAGTTTTCGAAGAATGCAAGTAATAAAGCCGATGTGCGCTGAGCAATCCGGCGAATGAATATTGCAACCGGCCAGGGCTGGTAACTGGATTACCAGCCATGGCCGGTTGCCCATTTTACCGGCTGCCCGTTGCAAATACTGGCCTCTCCGCAGTTCGCACAGGCTACCCACGCCCTATTTGGTAGCGCTTCATTTCTCACGAGAGTACCTATGTCAACGATTATTATCGGACTCAGTCTCGGCATGCTGCTGTTTCTCCTGGCGTCCGGACTGACACTTATTTTCGGCATGCTGGGCGTCATTAATTTTGCCCATGGTGCGTTATACATGCTTGGCGCCTACCTTTGCTTTGACGTCAGTCACCGGTCCGGTTCATTCACGCTCGGTGTCCTCGTCGCTACGGCGACCGTCGGCCTGGTTGGCATGGCCATGGAACGCTTTACCCTGCGTCCTCTTTACAACCGTCCACATTTTTATCAGCTGATTCTGACCTTCGGTTTTATTCTGGTCATCACCGAAGCCGTCAAAATATTCTGGGGCCTGGGTTACAAGGAGGTCACGATGCCAGAAATGCTTTCCGGCACCGTTGATATGTTCGACAGCACGATTCCGATCTACCGGCTCTTCATTATTGGTTTTGGCGCGACGGTGTCGCTGGGACTGTTTCTTGTACTGGAGCGCAGCACCTTCGGCATGCTGGTCCGTGCCGCCAGCAGCGATGGGGAAATGGTGCAACTACTCGGCTTGCCTGCATCAAGGATTCGTACTTCGGTATTCGGCTTTGGTGCTGCCCTGGCGGGGTTGGCCGGTGCAATCTCGACGCCCCTGTTCCCGATTGAACTGGGCATGGCCACGACCACGATCATCGACTGTTTTGTCGTCATCATTCTTGGCGGGTTGGGCAATATTCGCGGCGTGGTCGCTGCTGCCTTGTTGATCGGCATGGTGCGCGCAGTCGGATATACCTTCATGCCGAGCTGGGTAGACGTCCTGACGTTTGCGCTCTTGATCGTGACACTCCTGACCCGTCCACAAGGACTCTTCTCCAGACAAGTGAGGTCAGCATGAACCTGTCACGCTTTGACATAGTGATTGGCTTGTTGATGACACCACTGGTGCTGGTGCTGCCGCTTGCTACACAAAATGATTTCTATCTGAATCTGGCGACCTTGATCATGATCTGGTCGATCTTTGCGGTGGGCTTCGATTTTGTCTTTGGATCGTTGGGGATGGTGTCGTTCGGGCATGCCAGCTTCCTGGGCATCGGTGGGTACGCTGTCGCCATCGTCACGCAGCGTTTCGGTTTGCCGTTCGAAGCCGGCGTCGCGCTGGCGATCGTTGCCGCTGCAACGTGCGCCTGGATATACAGTTTTTTTGCGCTGCGCGTAGCCGGTATATTTTTCTCTCTGGTGACACTGGCGTTGTCGCAACTGCTCTACATTCTTGCCGACAGCAAGCTGCGCGACTGGACAGGGGGAGCCGATGGCTTGCCCGGCGTGGCGCGGCCGGAGACCTTCGGCATTGACTTTTTTAATTCCGTTAATTTCTATTGGTACGTAGCGACAATTTTTGCGATGGTGATGGTTGTCATTGCCATCATTCGTACATCTCCATTTGGCCGCGTGGTCATGGCGATCCAGCAAAACGAACTCCGCACTCAGCAACTGGGCTACAACACGCATCGCATCAAGCAAATTACCTTTCTGCTCTCGGGCGCCATCAGTGGACTGGCCGGGGCCCTGCTGGCGTCGTTGCTGATGTATGTCAACCCACAGATGCTGCACTGGAGCACCTCAGGTGACGTCATCATCATGACCTTGCTGGGAGGCGCAGGTACGTTGTGGGGACCGGTTGCGGGTGTCATCTTGTTCGAAAGTCTCAAGGAGTGGCTGAGTGGCTGGACTCCCTACTGGTACGGGATACTCGGCATCCTCTTCATCCTCGCGACGCTCTATTTTCCCAAGGGGGTGTTAGGAGAAATTCAGGCCTATGCGGGGCGCGTCCGCGCACGCGGGAGAAAACCATGACCGCGATCGCATTGCAGTGCCTCAACGTTAGTGTCGAATTTGGTGCGCTGCGGGCGATCGACGACGTCAGTTACGATTTTGCGCGGGGTCTGGTGTACGGACTGATCGGCCCGAATGGTGCCGGCAAAACAACATTGCTCAACGTACTCGCAGGTCGACTATTGAAGCACAAGGGGTCGGTGCTGTGTGAGGGGCAGGACATGTCGTCCCTGGCGCCCTATCAGCGTGCGACGAAGGGGATAGGCCGCAGTTTCCAGATAACGCAAATTTATCCGGCGTTGAGCGTGCTGGAGAATCTGCGCATTGCAGCACAAATCAAGCATTCGCGCTTCGTCCCATTCTGGATTTCGCCGCGTTACGACAGCCAGCTTGCGACCGACATTGACGCCATGCTGGAACTGACCGGCTTGACAGCGTACCGCGACAACATCGCCGGCACCATGTCCTATGGCCTGCAGCGGGCACTGGAACTCGGCGTGACCTTGTTGCCGGGTCCGCGCATCCTTCTGCTCGACGAGCCGATGGCCGGGATCGGCCATCATGAAATCGACGGGGCGACAAGACTGATCCAGACGGCATCCGCCGGTCGTACCGTGCTGCTGATCGAGCACAACATGGACGTCATCATGTCCCTGTCAAACCGAATCGTGGTCATGAGTAACGGCAGCATCATCGCGCAAGGGACGCCAGACCAAGTCAAAGCCGATCCGACGGTACGGTCGGTTTACCTCGGAGAGGATGAATCATCATGATTGCACTGGAAAATAGTGTCGTTCACTACGGCGCGGCACGTGTCCTGAGTGACGTGACAATTGAAGCGGCACAAGGCGAAATCATTGCCATCATCGGTCGCAACGGCGCGGGCAAATCGACGACGTTGAAAGCGATGATAGCCGTGCTACCGCTGCAGCAGGGCCGCCGCCTGTTCAATCAACAGGATATCTCGCACAAGTCGGTCGAGCATATCAGCCGACTCGGGGTTGCCCTGGTACCTGACAGCCGCCGCATTTTTCCAAACTTGTCCGTCATGGAAAATCTTCGCATGGGAACCCTGGCGCACAAACCAGGTTACTGGACCATCAAGCGGGTGCTGGAAATTTTTCCGCGATTGCAGGAGCGCATCGCGTTCGGCGGCGACCAGTTGTCGGGCGGCGAACAGCAAATGCTGTCCATCGGACGTGCCTTGCTAGGCAATCCTAAAATATTGCTGCTCGACGAACCGACCGAAGGCCTGGCGCCGCTGATCGTCAACCATCTCATCGAGGTCTTTGGCCTCGTGCACAAGCAAGGTACCGGCATTGTCCTGGTCGAACAGAACCTGCGGGTATCGATGCGTCTGGCCCATCGTCAGTATGTGCTGGACCACGGCACGGTCGCCTGGTCGGGCACCACCGCGCAGCTCGAAGCGCAACGCGACATTGTTGAATCCATTATCACGACAGGAGTCTCGCATGGCCATTAGCCGTACATATATCGTAGGTGTTGGCATCACCCGTTTTTCCAAACAGCTCGATACCAGCGTCAAGGAACTGGTCCGTGAGGCAGTCAACGGTGCCCTCAAAGACGCTGGTTGTGATGCGAACATGCTTCAGGGCGCCTATTTCGCCACGGCAGGACAAGGCGCAATTGAAGGGCAATTCATGGTCGCCGGCCAGATCGCGCTCGGTGCGATGGGCATTACCGGCATCCCGGTGGTCAATGTCGAGAACGCGTGTGCCAGTTCCAGCACGGCGCTCAATGCCGCGCAAATGTTTGTTGCGTCTGGCGCCGGTGACATTTGCCTGGCCGTCGGTGTCGACAAGCTTTTTTCAAGTGACAAGGAAAAAAGCTTCGCTGTTTTCGATGGTGCCTGGGATGTGCATCAGGCCAGCGAGCAGATGCAAGTGCTGATGCATCTCGCGGCAGACGTAACGCCCCCACCAGGCTTCGTCGACCCAGGCAAGCGCAGCGTTTTCATGGATATCTACGCCAGCCTTGCGCGCCTGCACATGAAAACGTTTGGCACGACACAGCGGCAACTGGCTGCTGTCGCGGCAAAAAACCATGTGCACTCGACACGCAACCCGCTGGCGCAATTTCAGTATCCGCTGACCATCGACGAAGTGCTGGCAGCACGGCCGGTATCGTGGCCGCTGACCCTGCCGATGTGCGCGCCCATTAGCGATGGTGCTGCAGCCGCCATCATTTGTAACGAAGCGGGGCTGAAAAAACTGCAGCAGAACCGTGCGGTCGCGCTGTGTGCCAGCGTCCTGCGCAGCGCTACGGATCGCAAGGCAAATCAGTACGACCAGCATCTATGCCATCTGGCGGCGTTGCAGGCATACGAGATCGCCGGCGTCGGTCCGGCCGACATGTCGCTGGCCGAAGTCCACGATGCGACGGCGTTTGCAGAAATCCAGCAGACCGAGGCGCTCGGTTTTTGCGACTTTGGCGAAGGCGGCCCGATGGCCGAATCCGGTGCGACATCACTGGGTGGAAAAATCCCGATCAATGTTTCCGGTGGCCTGTTGTCGCGCGGCCATCCGATCGGCGCGACCGGCCTGGCACAAGTCTTTGAAATGGTCACGCAGTTGCGCGGCGAGGCGGGTTCCCGTCAAGTCGACCATGCCCGTTTTGCGATTGCAGAAAATGGCGGCGGTTTTCGTGGCGTTGAGGAGGCATCCACCTCCATCATCATCCTGGGCAAGCTATAGGAAGGACGGCGGCATCGATGGTGCCGCATTGCGCGGCACAGATGCCAGTTTCAAAACAACTATCGGGAGCCCTTCATGAACCTCAGCCACCTTTTCGAACGCAGCGTGCAACTGTACCCGGACCGTCCGGCACTGGCGCATGGCACTGCTTCCAGCACAAGTTATCGACAGCTCCATCAGCAGGTGCGGGCGCTGGCACATTGGCTGCGTCACGATCTGGCACTTGACCCTGGTGACCGCGTCATGCTGGTGATGAAAAATTGCCCCGAATACATGGCCTTGATGCTCGCCAGCTGGCATGCCGGCTTGTGCGTGGTGCCGGTCAATAGCAAGCTGCATCCGAATGAAATTGATTACATGTTGCGCGACTCCGGCGCACGGGTTTGCGTCTCGCAGGGCGCAACGTATGAATCGCTGCAACACGTCGCGTCCGCCATTACAAACTTGCATCTTGTCGATATTGCGTCGGACCAGTATCACGAGGCACTCCGGAATCCCGCACTCGCCATAGGTACGGATGACGACCGCGACCTTGCCTGGTTGTTCTATACCAGCGGCACGACCGGCCGCCCGAAAGGCGTGATGCTGTCGCACGCCAACCTCGTCAGTGCCGCCATGCATTTTTACTCCGACGTACAATCGGTCGATAGCGACGACGTGCTGATGCATGTGGCGCCGATGTCCCACGGCAGCGGTTTGTACAGTATTCCGTATTTCATCAAGGGTGCGATGCAACTGCTGCCGGAGTCCGGCGGACTCGACGAGGCGGAGTTGTTCGCCCTGATCGCACATTACGACAATGTCAGTGTCTTTGCGTCGCCGACCATCGTGCAACGGCTGGTGCATCATGCGCGGCAATACACGCCGACATCGACCGGCTTGCGTGCGCTGTTGGTCGGCGGTGCGCCTTTTTATATCGAAGATATAAAAAGTGCGGTTCAATGCTTCGGACCGCGCATTCTGCAAATGTACGGTCAGGGCGAATCGCCGATGACGATCTCTGCGTTGCAGGCAAACCAGGTGGCACGCGCGGTGGCTGACAACGACACGGCGATGCTGGCCTCGGTCGGTTTTGTCCAGACCGCGATGCACGTGATGATTGTTGATAGCGACAACCAGCCTGTCCCGGCGGGTACGCCGGGCGAAGTGATCGTGCGGGGCCCGACGGTCATGGGCGGATACTGGAATAATGCCGACGCAACCGGCCAGACCATCGTCGATGGCGCGTTGCGTACCGGCGATATCGGATTACTGGATGCGCGGGGCCTGTTGCAACTCAAAGACAGGTCCAAAGACGTCATTATCAGCGGTGGCTCGAATATCTATCCGCGAGAAGTCGAAGAAGCGTTATTGACGCATGAAGCAGTCGAGGAAGTCTCCGTGGTCGGCATTCCCGATCCGAAATGGGGCGAGTCGGTCGTTGCCTTCGTGGTCTGCTGCAAAGGGATAGTCGCCTCGGAGCAAGAACTCGATGCCCTGTGCATTGCGACCATCGCTCGCTTCAAGCGTCCGAAACGTTATATCTTCGTGCAGGAATTACCTAAAAACGGAACCGGAAAAGTACTTAAACGTGAACTCCAAAAAAATATTGCCTCACTCTGAGGATACCCAAGGCAAGCCGGCAGTCAACCTCTTCGAGCGCGAGGCCGTCAGCCAGACAGAAAAAGCGTACGTTCTGCTTGAAGAGATGATTGTCACCGGGGAGTTGCCTCCAGGTAGCCAATGGTCAGAGAATGTCTTGAGCGAACGTTATGCGATTGGCCGCTCCCCCATTCGCGATGCATTGCAAAAACTGGCCTTTCAACGACTGGTCAATATTGCGCCGCGGCATGGTATTTTCATTTCCGAAATTGATTATCCGGGCCAGCTGAAGATCATCCAGAGTCGCCGCGAGATAGAGCGGTTGATCGTGACCCAGTCGACACTCTTTGCTACCGAAGCAGAGCGCGCCGAAATGAGTAAACTCATTATCGAACTGGAGCGATTGAAAATTCAGAAAGACATGCGGGCTTACTTGCGAGTGCATTTCAACCTGACGAAAGCACTGGGTAACGCAGCCCGCAATAGCTATGCAGCCGAATTTTATGCAATGCTGCAGACGCTGGCCCGGCGTTTTCTATATTTTCATCAGGATCGCTACCCTAGCCTGGCAAAAATTTGTGACCTGCACATTAATCAGCTCAATGCGATCATCAGCGGCACCCCCGCTGCGGCCATTGAGGCTGCGGTCCTGCGCAATGACTATGCCGAAGAACGGACCCGCAATATCGTGCTGGAGCTGATCGCCTCATCAGACGTACCGATTACGTTTGGCAATCGGAAATCCTGATGTGGCGAGGACCGCGGTCATCCGAAGGGCTTTCCCCCGTTGCGCCGGTTATCGGCGCATTCGCATGACACGCGAAAGGCTCAATGATATCGATACCGGCCAGATAATTGACCAGCAAGCCGTACAAGCCTGAACGAAAAGTCCAGGCACCGATACCTCGCGGCCACTTCCCTGCTGATGAAACAGCAAGGAGGAATAGTTACAGACTCTACGAAAAAATCGCCGCCAGTTGACTTGCGATCACTGAGCTCTGCGGCAAGCGTGAGCAATCCCGGAAACGCTTTCCGATCCGGTTCTTGATGCCAAATCTCACCAGTAATTTGCAGTAGTAGCACGCCGCATCATCCGCCCGCGTCGACACTGCCGTCAGATACCGCGAACGGCAAACAGCACAATCAGCCAGCATGAAGCCGGGCTTGCGCGCTCTTCTGATTCCGTAGGGGTAGCGGCTCGCATTTGAAAACGGTCGTGCTCGCATTCGACGCAGTTTTCGGCGCAAATTAAAGGCCAATGACAACAGCCCGTGCTCATGCTAAGTGCGAACGAGCATGCCATCGCCGGGGGCAGCTCGCGTTTCATGGCGTCGTGCTCACATTAGCTGCAATTGAAAACACGTCTGGATGACAGCCTACGTTCGACTCACTAGTGCCGGTCGACTTTCAGAGTTCGTAACCTCTCCGCGTGATTCACGCCGGCCTCCGGTTGTCGGGCCGCATCACAGTCGATGCGGCCACGGCGACTGAACAGGTTCAGGGCGTCTTGATGAAATCCGAAATCGCTTCAAAGAACTCAAAGCGCGGCTTTTCGAACAGCACAAAGTGCGTTGCGTTTTTGATCAGCACACTTTTCTTGACCGGTGCGTTGGTCAGGTCGCGCATCAGCAAGTCACGATCTTCGGGGAATGACCAGGTATCAAATTCACCTGCAATTACCAGCGTCGGGACATAAATCGATCCGGCATTCCAGATGCGCCTCCCCGTGGCCTGCATGAAGCTGTCTTCCATCACGCCGTTCGGCGCGCGCAAGCTCGGTGGCGTGCGCGATTCGCTGGTTGGGTCGGTCTTCAGCGCCTCGAGTGCGAATGCATCACGCACCCCTTCTTCACGAAAACTGCTTTTGTCCGCGACCGGTATTTCGCCATCCCAGCGATTATCGTTGCCCGACTTGGTGCCGAGGCGATACGCACCCATCGCGTAATTGAATTCATTCGGCTTGCGCTTGTCCTGCGAGCCACTACCGGCACCCAGATTGGTGTGCTGAGCATACGCGTAAGCTGGGGCGTACATCACCAGCTTTTTGACTTTTTCGGAGTTCAGTGACGTATAAAAACCGGCTGTGGTAGCGCCCCACGACCAGCCAATCAACGAGACCTTGCTAATATTATGCCGCTTGCGAATATGGTCAACGACCGCACCGATGTCGCGGATTGCAAGATACGACCGCGTCGCGGGGCGGTTGTTTGCTGCGGGCTGATCCATGACGTTTTCGCGGCTTGAAAATCCATAGTTACGCTTGTCGAACATGTAGACGATATAGCCCTTGCTGACCATCCAGTCGGCCCAGGAATAATCTTTGTACTGGAGGTCGAAGTCAGGCGTCGATGGGTAGGTCGCACCGTGAATGAACAAGACGACGTTATCCTCTGTCGCGCGTATCGGTGTCTCGGGTTGCTTGCTACGAACAAACAGCTTGATGCCGGGATCGGCCGCGTCAATATATTCGTCCCGTTGTTGCTGTGCAGCGATGGCTGCAGCCATCGACAGGATTAGCGTTATCAACATAACGAATCGCAAGTACATGCTGGTCTCCTTGAATAATTATTATTGAACAAATTTTTATAGCGCTAATGTCGTGGTGTCGCAATCGAACGCTGCGCTGACGCCGCTGGAGTGCAGCCCACACAGTGCAAAAGCAGTGTCGCCCACCGCCGGAGTACGCGGATGCTTTTTTGAGGAATTGCTGCCGCCGCAGGCGGGAATGGTTCGATAATAAAAAAATATTTGCACAGCTTAGCCATCCGGTGCTCCGTTCGCCAAACCCGACAAATGGAAAACGCACGGATGGTCGGTTGCCACTAATCGACCTTGCGCGTTTAGCCTGACCGAGTTTGGCCGAAGCGGAAAACAACGGGATTGGTGCCTTACCCCGTCGAGCGAAATCAATTCACCCCTTCTCCTGCGGAGTCGCCGGCAATAACTTATTTCAAGTCATTCAAAAAACTGGTGATGTGCTGGTTCTGATCCGTATTCTCGCCGGCGGTAATTCCTGCCGCTGAAGCATGGCCGAACACGTTGGGCGGGTTGATACTGTAGAACTTCGCGCCGGGAATTAACTGGGAAATTTCGACTGCCTCGGGCTCTGGATTGAGCAGGTCGCCGACTCCTGCCAGGACCAACGTCGGCACCTTGATCGCCTTTAGTGCGCCTTCGTATCCACCTGAAACGCCGGGTGTCGTACCGACGTCATGCATGTCGTAAGCCCAGCTCTGGTAGACCCAGTCGGTAGCATCCATCCGTTTCCAGCCACCGTCCTCGACGGTCTTGAGGAACGGAATCACGTCGGCATGGTTCGGGAACTGGTTCTTGTGCGCGCTCGGCGTACGGACGACGACCCCGCTTAGCCAACCGGCCCAGAGACGCATACCCTGCTCGGGTGGACT
This sequence comes from Actimicrobium antarcticum, assembly GCF_039536745.1. Lineage (NCBI taxonomy): Bacteria > Pseudomonadati > Pseudomonadota > Betaproteobacteria > Burkholderiales > Oxalobacteraceae > Actimicrobium > Actimicrobium antarcticum. The sequence goes on along the minus strand of NZ_BAAAZE010000005.1, from coordinate 250,888 downwards.
CGCTGCTGCGTAGTTACCACCTTGCCATTTTGGATCCGCCATGATGCTCTGCCTGAGCATCTCCAGCACAGCCGTCGTCCAGGCAGGCGTGCGACCCAATGGCACGATCGGGACAATTGCCTTCATCGCGTCCGGGTAACTGACCGCCCATTGCAATGCCTGCATTCCACCCATCGACGCACCGACGACGGCATGCAACTTCCGAATGCCCAATTTTTGCGTCACCAAAGGGTATTGCGATTGCACCATGTCACGCATCGTAAAGCGAGGAAACTGCATGCGAGGCTGAAGGCGACTATTGGAGGGCGAGGTGGTCAGCCCGTTGCCGATCGCGTCTGTCGAGATGATGAAATACTTTGCCGGATCTAACGCCTTGCCGGGGCCGATCAGGTAGTCAAGCCGGTGATGGTTGCCACCGATTGCCGTCACCACAAGAATGGCATTGGACTTCTCCGCGTTAAGCGTTCCGTGCGTGACATAGGAAAGCGAAAAATCGCGAATCACTTCGCCGCTTTCAAGCTTGAAGTCACCTTCGGCGTAAGTTTGGTGCGGTGCCTCGGCCGGCGTATGCGCCAGAACATTGCCCGCACCGACCGCGATGAAAAACGCGGCACTCAGTGTATTAATGATGTTCATGCGTGTCCCTTAATTATTGTTATAACTAACGTTCGGATAAACGGGTCCGGCACGTCTTGCCTGTTCGGCCTGAACTCCTTATTTAAAAACTGCCGCGCCGTCCGGAACAGTTGCATCCGATTCTTTTCAGTGCCGGCTGGATTCGTACAAGTGCTGTTGCATGCATTCGCAATCAGTTGCGTTTATGCAATACCCTACGATACCGATAGGTTTCCTTTTTTGCAAGCACCCGCTGGTTACCAGCCGAGTGTCATCATGTGGAGTACGGAGTGCGTTCAAGTGAGTGCGGGTGGCCGATAGCCTCCGGGCAAGGCTGCTCGATCGTATCGGTACCCCCATTCGAGGCGGTGCCATCGAGACGCTTTTTTGGTAAGCGCCTCACGAGCAACGTTTTGACCAGTGCTACTTTTTAGCGACGACGGGATTTGATGCGATGCCGCGCCAAGCTGCTCGTTATCGAAGACCTGCCGGTACAGTGATGGGAAAACAGGATCAGCGCGGCGCGCCGCCCGTGGCTCCTTCTTCGGATAATTCTGCGCCGCGTATCGCGTTGCTGGGGGGCATCTCGTCACCCGCTTTTGCCCTTTCTGGGGATCGTCGTCTTGCTGCAGAAAAATCGCGGGTGCCAGGCGACAGACCGTCTGACAAGGGCCACGGAAGTTTACAACCCTTCCATGTGCCGCTACTGACGAGTTCCTGCAACACCTGCTTACACAGCATGATGACGGTGGTAGTTGCCAGAGATACAGGAAGGGTATTGCTAGAACATAGATACACATCCCGCGTAAAGCCTGCTCCGATCGAATGCATTTCAATTTGCTGATTCAAAATTTCTTCATGGGCCGCCGAGTAAGGCAGAATCGTCGCTGCCAATCCGGCACGGACCGCTGGGATCAAGATGGCCGACGTGCTGGCTTCGCCAAATAAATTGAAGTTGAGATTCGACTTTAAGAACGCGTGCTCTAGCCTGGAGCGCAAGGTATTTGGTGCGCTCGGCAAAATCAGAGGAAATTCGGCGATTTTTTTAAAGGAAACTGCCCGAGTGCCGGTGACAACACCGGGATAGGTCATTAAATACAGCTCTTCACGGAACAACGGGAAAAAACTTATATCTTTGGGTTTCTGAGGATCTGGCACCAGCGAAAAATCCACACGCCCATGCCTCACCAGCGAGATCAGATCGGCGCTGGGAACGTCTACGATCTCCAAAACGATGGAGGGATAGAGCTCTTTAACACGGCGCATCAAACGCAATGCGAGCAGTTTGGCGGTACTGGATGGCATGCCAACAGAGACGTTGCCTGTCACATCGCCTTCTTTTTTCGACAGCAGGATGCGCGTATTGTCGACCTGGCGCAGGATGGTCTTGGCGTGCCGATACAGCAAATCGCCTTGTTGCGTTGTCTGAATGCCGCGCGAGCTGCGGCTCAGAAGCTTTACTCCCAACTCATCTTCCAGCAGCGTGATCTGCTGGCTTAAGGCCGGCTGCGCAATGTGCAGCCCTTCAGCGGCGCGCGTCATATTTTGCGCTTCCACGATCTTGACGAAATAATTTAGCTGTTTCAGGTTCAAGTGGATCTCCTGGGCTATCGCAACGGGACACCTTCCGATGGGTCTCAAGCTTGTGCCATAAGATAATCTTATGCAATGGTCAGAAAACAGTATTTCAATCTATTTAGATTACTGCCTAGAATTCTTTAAAAGACATAAAAGACTTATCTAGGAGACAAGCTGACATGAAACTACCCCTTTCCGGTATCAAGGTACTCGACCTGACCCGCGCATTGTCCGGACCGTTTTGCACCATGATCCTGGCAGATCTGGGAGCCGAAGTCATCAAGGTGGAGCCAACGCCGAACGGCGACATGATCCGTCAGTGGGGACCATTCGATCACGACATAAGCGTTTATTATCTTAGTGCGAACCGCAACAAAAAAGGTATCGGTGTCGATTTCCGTCAACCGGAGGGACTGGCGCTGATTAAAGAGCTGGTGTTGAAGTCGGATATCGTGGTCGAAAACTTCAAGGTCGGCACCATGGAGGCGATGGGTTTGGGATACGAAGAAATGTGCGTCGTCCGCCCCGAACTGATTTACGGCTCCATCTCCGGTTTCGGCAGCACCGGGCCGGCGCGCGATTGGCCCGGTTTTGACCAGATTGCGCAAGGCTATTCGGGTTTCATGAGCCTGACAGGCACACCGGAATCCGGCCCTTCCCGCGTCGGTACTGCGATCGGAGACCTCACCGCCGGCATGTGGGTGGCGATGGGTGTGCTGGCCGCGTATATCGAGCGCCAGCGCAGCGGCCTCGGTCAGCATGTGGAAACCTCGTTGCTGGCCAGCCTGCTTGGTTTGCTCAGTGTCCAGGGCCAGCGTTATCTGAGCGTCGGCGACATCCCGCAGCCTTGCGGCAATGTGCATCCGGTCATCGCACCGTACGGCACCTTCGATACCGCCGATGGCCCGCTCAATCTGGCGCCGGCCACCCAGGACATGTGGGTTCGCCTGTGCGAAGTGCTGGAACTGCCGTTGTTGACGACAGATCCGCGCTTCAAGACCAATGCCGAGCGCATGCAAAACCGCTTGGCGTTGAAAGAATTGCTGGAAACCAGCCTGGGCAAGAAGACCCGTAGCGAATGGACGCCCTTGATGATCAAGGCCGGCATCCCTGCCGGACCGATCAATACCCTCGAAGATGTATTCGTCGACGAACAGGTCATCGCCTGCAATCTGGTCGAGACGGTCGAGCATCCGTTGCTGGGGATGCTCAAGCAAGTCGCCTTGCCGATCAGGATGCCGGCAACCGCACAGGGTTCGGTACGCAGCGCACCTCCTTTGTTTGGTCAGCATACCGAAGAGGTATTGGCGGCTTACGGTCTTTCGCCGGAAGCGATACGGGAATTGATCATAAATAAAGTGGTATTTCAAAGCACTTGAACGCCGCGAGTGCGACCACGGATTAAGTGTCCGTCGATCGTGCGAGCGATATGAATAACATGAACGGAGACAAACATGAAATTCAAGAACCTAGTACTACTGGCAACGGCTATCCTGACCTTGGGCAGCGTGCATGCCGACACGCTGAAACTGACGCATCAATGGCCGCAGGGCGACGGTCGCGACAAAGGAGCGCGCCACTTTGTCGATGAAGTGGTCAAGCACGATCCTTCCTTCAAGTTCCGGATTTACCCGGGTGCCTCGCTCATCAGCAATCCACTCAAGCAGATCGATGCGCTGGCCGGCGGCTCGGTCGACCTGTCGATTTTTCCGTTGATTTACGGAGTCGGCAAGGCTCCCGAGTTTTCCATTACGATTTTGCCGGGAGCGGTCAATAGCGTGCAGGATGCGATGCGCTTGAAGGGCACCGACTACGAAAAACGTCTGCAGGCAGTCGCTGAAAAACAGGGCTTTCATATCCTGACATGGTGGTGGACCGAAGGCGGCATTGCCGATCGCGTGCGTCCGATCACCACGCCCGATACGGTCAAGGGCCTGAAATTTCGCGGTGCCGACCGTACCATCGACACCATGCTGAAACAGGCTGGCGCATCAGTGTTCGCGATGCCGTCCACCGAGCTGTACAACGCGATGCAGACCGGTGTGCTCGATGGACTGATGACCTCGTACGAAACCTTCATGAGCATGCGTCTGTACGAGCAAGTCAAGTATGCGACGCTGGGCGGCGACTACACGATCTTCGTGGTGTTCCAGCCGCTGGTCATGTCGACCAAGGCGTGGAACGCGCTGACACCGGCTCAAAAGGAGATATTCGAACGGGCTGCCGACGCTACCCTGGCCAACTTTAACGCCGAGCAGGACAAGCTCAAGGCCGAGGTCGTCGCCAAATTCAAAGCAGCCAAGGTCGATGTGCATCAGATGACGCAGGCGGAGTACAAGCAGTGGCTGGATCTGGCCAAAAAAACCGCCTGGGTCGATTACGCCAGCATCAGCCCGGAAGCCAAAGGCTTGCTGGAAGCAGTGGAAAAGCTCAGCAAATAAAGCGCACAAAATAAGCTGGACGGACCATGCGAGTCCGTTTTAACCAGACTGGATACGGAGACGACAAATGCAGTATTTTAATCGCTGGGTAACACGCGCCAGCACCGCTTTGGCCGTGATCGCCGCCGGGCTGCTGCTGGCCGCGACGCTGATCATCACCTGGATGGTGGTCAAGCGCGGTATCGGCATGCAGAATTCCTGGGAACTGGAACTCTCGATCGAACTGATGATCGGTGCGATTTTCCTTTCTTCGCCTTACACGCTGGCAACCGGTGGCCATGTCAAGATGGATTTGCTGGACGCTATCCTGCCCGAGTGCATCAAACACAAACTGGCGTTTATCGCCAAGCTGGCCGGATGCCTGATTTGCCTGTACCTCGGATGGGAAGGGCTGCGCATGGCGCAGCACGCCTTTGTCACAGGCGAGCGGGCGCTGGGAATCTGGCAGCCGCTATCCTGGCCGAAATACGCGACAATTCCGGTCGGCATGTTCATGACCGCTTTGCAGTATGTGACCAGCATGCACCGGGAACTCGTCAGCGCACCTGGCAAAGTCAATAGCAAGGATGAAACGGCCAGCAGCAAGGACGCGCCGTATTGCGTGCGCTGTGATGCACAGCACAAGGAGGTAGCAGCATGTCGGAACTAGAGATTGGCGCCTTGCTGTTCGCCGTTACGTTTGCAGTGCTGTTTTCCGGCATCCCGATTTCGTTCGGGTTGATCCTGGTCTCCATCGGCTTTCTGTATTTTTTTGGCGATGCCGGCGGCTTGTCATTGATCCCCAATACCTTTGTCGGCGAACTGTCCAATTTTGCGCTGCTGACCATACCGCTATTCGTACTGCTGGGCTGCACGATCGGCGCTTCGCGTGCCGGCAAGGACTTGTACGATTCGCTGCATCGCTGGATGTGCAAAATCCCGGGTGGCCTGGTCATTGCCAATATTTTGGGCTGCGGTTTGTTTGCCGCGATGTGCGGTTCCAGTCCTGCCACTGCCGCGGCCATCGGGCGCGTCGGCATTCCCGAAATGATCCGGCGCAATGTATCGCCGCGCCTGGCGACCGGCGCCATAGCTGCCGGTGGCACGCTCGGAATTCTGATCCCACCTTCGCTCACCTTCATTATTTACGGGATCGTTACGCACACCTCGATTGCGCGCCTGTTCCTGGCCGGGGTGGTCCCCGGCCTCATGCTGGTGGCGATATTCGCCGCCTATGCATGGGGCAGCAGCTATCGTCAATTGCGCAACAATCCGACGCAGGTTATCGAGAGCTACACCTTGAGCGAAAAAATGTCGGGATTGATTCGCATCCTGCCATTTCTGGCCATCATCATTTCGGTGACTGTCGTCATGTACGGCGGCTTTGCGACGCCGTCCGAAGTGGCTGCGATTGCCGCCTTCCTCGCACTGGTGATGGTCGTGGTGGTGTACCGGACCTGGCGCCTGACGGAACTCTGGCTCATCATGCGCGAAGCTGTGCGCGAATCCTGCATGATCCTGATGATCGTGGCCGGCGCTGCCGTGTATGCCTACATGATGTCCTATCTGTACATCACGCAAAGCCTGGCCGAATGGATGTTCAGCTGGAACCTCGGTAACTGGGAACTGATCCTGATACTGAATGTATTCTTGCTGATTGCAGGCTTCTTTCTGCCTGCGGTCTCGATCATCCTGATGAGCATGCCGGTGATTCTTCCGGTACTGGTGCATAGCAACATCGACCTGGTCTGGTTCGCGGTGATGATGACGATCAACCTGGAAATCGGCCTGATCCATCCGCCGCTGGGGCTCAATCTGTTCGTGATCCGCGGCGTCGCGCCCGAAGTGCCATTACGCGATGTGATGATGGGGGCGCTGCCGTTCGTCGGCCTCATGCTGTTTTTCATCGTGTTGCTGGCAGTGTTCCCCGGCATCGCCACCTGGCTGCCCGTAACCTTGATGGGACCGGCATGAAGCAGCGCGCCCACACCACTCTGATGCCGGCCGGGGCCGGCGATGCAACCCGCAAGCAAGGAAAAATATGTCCGACTTGATGCAAGACCAGGCCCCCGGTCTCACTCTGGAGGGTGCTGTGGCGACGATCACGCTACGCCGACCGCGCCAGCATAACCGCATCGCACCGGAAGATTCCGCGGTGATTCGCCAATACCTGACGCAGTTGGAAACGACGCCCGGATTGCGCTTGCTCATCCTCACTGGCACCGGCGAAAAAACCTTTAGCTCCGGTTACACGTTAAGCGCAATCCGGGAACAGCTCGATAGCCGCTTTGAAGACATGCTGGACCATATCGAACGGTTTGCGTTACCGACTTTGTGCGTACTGAACGGCAGCGTCTATGGCGGCGCGACCGATCTGGCGCTTTGCTGCGATTTTCGTATCGGCGTGCACGGCAGCCGCATGCTGATGCCCGCATCCCGTATCGGCCTGCATTACTATCCTGGCGGTCTGCGGCGTTACGTCACGGTACTCGGTTTGGCTTCTGCCAAAAAACTATTCCTGACTGCGCAGACCATTAGCGACCAGGAAATGCTGCGGATCGGATTTCTGAACGATCTTGTAGCCGTCGATGAACTGGCCGCCACCGTGCGGGCTTACGTGGACGGCATCCTGGCGTGCGAAAGCAAGGTGATCGCCACCATGAAAGTTGATCTGATGGCGATGGCGGAGGGTTCTGCGGACGAGGTCATATTGCGCATGCATTATGCCGAATCCCTGAAGTCGCCCGAACTGGCGACCCGGCTCGATGCGATGAATAAACGCGGTCAGAATTAATTCCGGTTTTTGCGTGGATCGGTGACAGTCAAGATTGGGATGCGGGGACAACGGAACGGTTTTAGAAATCCTCCGATAACTCTAGCGACCGACATTCAACGGCTTTTTCAACCGGAATTAACTGCGTCCAGCGCCCGCCTCGAACCGACGACAATTGCGCATGAACCTGCAATCAGTCACCCCGACCGCGGGCATCCGGTAATCCCATCGTGAAATGACATCCTGCATTCTGCAACGATCGTGTCCGTTATCAACTCATATGAGCACGGGTACACCATGGAAGAAAATATCGATGTTCCGCGCACTCGGCGCAAGCGTCACAGTGCCCAGTTCAAGGCGCAGGCCAGGTATTTCAATCGCTGCAGTAGCCTTTGTACTACCGCCTTAAGCCCAATCAGTGGCGGTGCTCTCCTGGTTTTTTGTTTCGCAAGCAATCTCTTACACGTGCCAGAACGATGCTGCGGATAAGCGTTTCGGACAGCATCCGGTCGACGAACACGCGGTCCTCCAGTGCGAGCTTGGCCAGCGGACGAGCCAAATCCTTGGCCATCGCGCCAGCGAAGTGGTAAGCGTGCGCGTTGGCGTCAAACGTTTGGTGCCGTAGCGACAACGCTGCAGGCGGTGGTGAAAGTTGCATATCGCTTCCGGCCAAAGCGCTAATCGGCAAATCGAGCTGGTCGGCGAGCGCGCGGATGCAGTCGGCACGTTCGTCCGCCTTGCCTCGCTCAAACCCGGGGTAGCGATGCAACGGGACCGGCCCGCACACCGGGAAGTGGGGGCCAAATTTCTCGGCATCAAACTCGGCATACATTTCGTCGTTAAACAGACCCCATAGCAGAACGACGGTCTCGCCGGCCATGTCCGGCTGCAACTGATAGGCCGTGCCGCCGGTGGTGATGCGGGCGTCGACGCCGACCTTACAGCGCTCCGAATGTAAGCCTCTCGCCAACGAAGTCTGTCCAGCACGCCATTGAGCTACCAAATAGTAGTGGGGATCACTTTGAACACAACCAGCCAATCCGGCAGCCGCAAAAGCCGTTTCAATTACCCGATTGATTTCAAGAAGCAACTGTCGATCGCCGCAAGCGCGACCGGCGTGTCCGTCGTCCGCCTGACTCAGCACAACGGGATCAACGCCAATATGCAGCACAAATAGTGGCGTGCGTATCTTGCCAGCGAGGTCGCCACGCGTGAAACTGCGCCATCAACGTTCGTGGAAGTCCACATCACGCCTGTCAGCAACGTGATGCCAGTCGTTCCAGTACCGCTGTAGGACCAGGTTGCTTCCATTGCGCCACTTACGATACTGTGACACGCGAAAGCCATCCAGCCTGGCGTTATCGAAATCAACCTGGCAACCATTGCCTTGCGCCTGGACGGAGCAGTCGATGCCTCCTTCTGGCGAGGGTCGCTACACCTAGTCGCTGGCCAGTGCTGTCAGTCGTCAGGAGGTGGCGTCGCAGGGCAGATTCAACGCGTCCGGGATGACACGAAAAGTAGGGAGCTCAACGGCGGTGATCCCGCAACAATATCATCACAGCGCGGGGCCGGTACGGTCACGTGCTCTTGAGATCGCCGCTTATCGGCGCTGATCCGGTTTTAAAGGGGTAGGAGCCGGGGCGGACTTTGCCGAGCGCAGCGCTGGAATACAGTGGCAGGGACAGAGGATTGCAGCCCGCCAAGGGCAAGACGCCCGACTTGTTGACCGGCTCGATGCGCAGCACGACGGCGCAGTTTTCGACGGCAGTTTGTCGAAAATGGCCTAGGTGGTTGCTGTTGCCGTGCCGTTGGCGTCGCTTCTCAAGGGGGTATTGTTAAGGCGACGTTGCGTTCTGTTGAATAGACAGCTTGGTGGCCGAGTCCATTCGCAGACACCAGTTATACCCGTCGTCATGCCATGAACGTCTTGCTCAGTCAAGCGTTGATGCGACTGGTGCATCGTTTAAACGTAACGAAACAGGCTTTTATGGAACGCCTGATCAACGGCGAGATGAACGTATTCTGGTTGAAAGTATGCCTGACTCCGAGGCCGGTGGAACTACGCTTCACTGCCCAACACAACGATTTCATCGAGCAAAGTGCCGGTACCAATCTGAAAAAATTCAGGATGGGCCGAAGCCGTGACGACACTTGGTCGTGAACTTCTCCGGCACAGGGAAGTATCGCAGCATCAGCTGCCTGGTCCAGGCGGTAGTGGCATGAAAATCAGGCACTTTGACACCAACAACTACCTGCATGTTGCTAGTCACAAACACAACGCAATCAATGACTCGACATCACGCCAATCTGAGCTGCAACCTGAGTCTTTACCCGTCAGGAAGGATGCGCCATCAACTGGACGGGTTTGACGCCGCCCCCCCCCCCTGTGTGTGCTTTGGACCGCAGCATTGTTCGGGCAAAAAACCACCAGATTTGGCGGTCTCGCGAATGGCGTTGCGCACGTAAGTGATCAATAACTTTGCCACGAGCAACACGGTGGAACCTATCGGATCCGCCGGGCTCATGCGTAGTTGTTTCCTAGGTGTCCTTATAATCGACCGGAATGTAACAGATGCAGCCATCGGTTGGCAGCCGGGGCAACAGCTACAAGAATATCGTGGCTGGAACGATCAATGGCTTGTACAAAGCCGAGTTGATTCATCGCCGTGTCTCATGGAAAACAAAGCATCCGTCGAGGTCACAACCTTGGAGTGGGTGGTTGGGTTCAACCATCACAGACCCATCGAACCGCTCGGAGATATCCCGCCTGCCAAAGGTGAGGCAAACTATTTCAACCAACTCGGAACTGCCGTTACCGAACCTGTATTCACTTAACCCAACCAGCCTTAACGAATGCCGGTCCGGTTCAATAGCGTGCGCGCCGGGTATCGGCAAGTGCGGCATTGATACGCTCGGTCAAGCCGATCTGGCTATCAACGCTACGCATGAGCGAGGGGCTAAGGTGCGACGACAGGCCCCGCCGTTACAAGCGGCACAAGTTCTATGACATGGAATTGAGACGCGACGGAGTTGTTATAAAGTTGGGTTCGTGCCGGGCAAGGTGCTTTTTTATCCATGACTGTGTTTCGACGTAACTGCCATCTCATCAATCACTTTCAGCATTCGCGCCCTTTTAAGGCAATATTTAGGCTAAAAGATGCGTAAAATTGCGCAATTCCCAGAATATGTCGTTCGATGCTGTTGAGCATCCCCTAAAAAAGAAGTGACCTTGGCAATCTTCTTTCACCTTGCCCTACCGAGGGAGAAGACAATGCGCGTATTGCTAATCGTGTAACACGCAAAATCCGGTAGTTTCTCGAGGCTAATTTGAAGTGGTAATGATCCGCTTCCTGTGGAAAACGGTACAAACAAAACGCCATGCAAAAAAAATCACTGGACACTGGTTCGTTGTTCCCTGCACTAACCGCACGCGCGACCCTGAACGATGTTGCCTCGCAGGCTGGTGTTGACGTTTCAACAGCGTCCCGTGTCCTGAGAGGGGATCAGAAACAGCGTGTCGGGGAAGAAACGCGCACGCGCATTCTGGACACCGCAAAAAAACTCAATTATCGCGCCAACATCACTGCCCGAAGTCTGCGAGCGGCAAAGACGTTTTCGATAGGTATCGCGGTTCCTCAACTTGATAATCCGGTGTTTTCCCAGATAATCATGGGGGCAGAGCGAGGCGCTCGGGAGCGAGGCTATTCACTACTGATCGCACACATCGGAGAAGGATCTTCGGATGACGATGCCTATGAACGTCTGGCCAGCACTAATCGCGTCGACGGACTTCTCATTACGACATTGGACGACAACAGCGTCGTTTTGCACGCGGCGAAAAAAGCTGGGGTGCCATTCGTTCTGTTGAACCGCACCGGCCAAGGCGTAGACAATTCGATTTATTTTGACAGTAACCAAGCAGCAAAAATTGCAGTTCAACATTTGATCAGTCTTGGCCATACACGGATTGCCCATCTATCCGGCCAGCTCAATCCCTCCACCGGCATCGGACGCTTTGCCGGATATCGTGATGCACTGGAAGAAGTCAATATCCCTTTCGACCCGAGCTTGGTAGCCGTGTCCGGCTATACCATCAAGGGAGGAGCAGATGCAATGCGCGCTGTGCTTCAGCAGGCAAAGGAGCTGCCGTCAGCTGTCTTTCCGATCACCCTCTCTGCCGCGGTCGGCGCGGTCATGGCGATACAGCAATACGGCATACGTGTACCAGAAGACTTGTCGGTAGTGACCGTTCATGACGGACCAATTGCAGAGGCCATTTTCCCCCCGCTCACGACCGTGCAGATGCCCGTTGAAAAAATGGGCTTCGATGGCGCAATGGGCCTGATTGATCTGATCGAAGGACGGCAAACAAAAATCAACTGCATGATGCAACCTCTCCAGCTGGTGTTGCGAGGCTCTACGTCCAAAGCACCGCACCGCCGGTAACCGTCCCTCGAAACTCAGTCCTGACGCTGAACCAAGCTGTTACCCAACAAGTCCGCCCGCTGCAGGCAGTCAACGATTCGATCAACGTCGGCGGCTGGATGCAAGTTGCCGATGTACGGCGCAGCGTGCGTCTTTTCGGCAATATCAATCAATGCAGCATCGCTGATGTTTTGTACGTTCATCTCGGCAAAGCTGACCGGCAAACCCAGGGCCTGACAAAATTTCGTATGTTTCTGTATCTCGGCAACGGGCCTGTTTTCGGCAATGAGCTGAACGATCGTGCCGAAACCGACAAGTTCTCCATGCAAAAACTTGCTCAATTCCGGATGTGCCGTAAACCCTCGCGTCAATGCATGCGAAAGCGATAGTCCGCCACTTTCGAAACCCAGCCCACTCAGCAAGACGGATGCCTCGATACAGCGCTCCACCGCGTCGTTGGGTGCAGAGTGGGCGCGTACCTGGGCAACCGCGTCCAGGCCAAACTCGAGAATGGTTTCGTAACAATGATCCGCCAGCAAACGTGCCGTCGCCAGTGATTCGGTACCGAAAAAATTCTTTCCACCGGCCAGATGGCATTGTGCTGCCTCGAATTTCTTGCTGAGGGCATCGCCCAGCCCGGCGATGAAAAATCGTACCGGTGCACGCGCAATAATCGCTGTATCGACCAGAACTACATCCGGATTGCGTGCCATCTTTTCGACACCCGCTACCCCATGCTGGTCATCATAAAGAACGATCAATCGGCTGGTCGGCGAATCGTTCGATGCGATGGATGGAACGATGATGAGCCGACAGCCCAATGCCTTGGCGACTCCCTTGGCGGTATCGATTGTTTTACCACCGCCGAAACCAATGACCATGTCGACGTGACTGCTGCCGGCTGCCTCCACGAGTTTGCCGATTTCCCCTGCCGTGCATTCGCCGGAAAAGCGCAATTGTCTGGCAATGATGCCTGCAGTAGCCAGCGCTTCGTCCATCACCTTGCCCGCCGCATGCCGTACGACGTCGTCCGCCACGACCACAGGGAAGCGGCTGTCAAGTTCTTTCAACAAACTTCCAAGCTCTTGTATCGCGCCGGGCCCCTGCAGGTATCGTCCGGGAAAACCGATTGTTTTAACCGTCATTTTTTAGCCTTTCAATTGCCCCAATAAAAATCGCGTCTGCCGCCATCCATGCAAACGTGCTCGCCATTGATAAAAGCGGCCTGGGTCGAACACAGGAACGTTACCAATGCGGCGACTTCTGACGGCATGCAGGTACGCCTGACCGGATTTTGGTTGCAGATCCGCTCGCGCATTTCATCTGAAAACTGGGCGATCAGGTCGGTCTCGACGTAGCCCGGCGCGATCGCATTCGCAGTAATTCCGAACGGCCCGACCTCCTTGGCCAATGTCTGCGTGAAACCAACGATGCCTGCCTTTGCTGCAGAGTAGTGGGCAACGCCGGGTCTCCCGCCGCCGGTGAAATTCATGGAGGAGGTATTGATGATTCGGCCAAATTTTCCTGCCTTCATATGGCGGATTACCTCGCGCGACCAGAGAAACGTGCTCTTCATGTGGACGTGGATCATTTTGTCCCAGGCATCGGCGGGCATCTCTTCGACCTGATAGGCAGGCTTGACGCCAATGCCCGCATTATTGATCATGATATCGATGCGGCCGAAACGCCCTGCCACCTCATCGACCGTCCGTTTTGCGACCGTCTCGTCTGCGGCGTCTCCCAGATAGAAGAACGCATTGACCCCGGTTTTTTTCAGATGGGCGACGGCTTGCTCGGCAACTTCGCCGTCCATCTCATTAATGACAATCGTAGCGCCTTCAGCACCGAGCGCTTGAGCATCGGCATAACCGATGCCCCGCCCTGCGCCGGTAATTAAAGCGACCTTCCCTGCGAGACCTAGATTCATCATTTATCCTTTCAATGCGCCGGCCGCCAGGCCTTTGATAAAGTATCGGCTTAAGAACATGAACATGATGAACAGCGGTAGCGCGATCAGCGTTGCTCCGGCCATCAGTTCACCCCAACGCGCATCGAACGTACCCAGGATCGAAGCCAAACCAACTGGAAGCGTTTTATTGGCATCACTGTTGACCAGCACGAAGGAAAATACATAATCGGTCCACGACAGCAGGAAGGAAAAAATTGCGACCGTGATAATGCCGGGCATGGAAAGCGGCAGAACCATCCGGAAAAACGCACCCGCCCGCGAACAACCGTCCACCATGGCGGCCTCCTCCAGGTCAAAGGGCATTGCCTTGAAAAAACCCCATAGCATCCAGACCCCCAGCGGGATACTCAACGTGCAATGTGCCAGCACAACCGATATCAGATGGTCTGCCATGCCGAGTTGGGCAAAAATCGACAGCAAAGGAATCGCCAGCAACAGTGGAGGAAACATGTAGGCATACAGCATGCTGCCAATGATGATGGATTTTCCGGGCACGCGATAACGGGTGACAACGTAGGCAATAACAACCGAAATCAACAGCGTGATCACCACCACGCTCAGCGCTACCTGCACGCTGTTTGCGAACTGCACCGGATAATCAGTTAACTCGAGCAAATTGCGATAAGAGGTAAATTTCCAGTCTATCGATTTGGGAATCAATGTTGGCGATTGAAACAGATCACGTTCCGGACGAAGGCTGGACACGACCATCCAGTAGATCGGGAAAAATGACCAGAGTCCCAGAATCGCCGCTGCAACCAACGTCATTGCACGCAAGGGAAGAGAGCGTCCTTTCATTTGTTGTCGTCCTTTCCGTCCAGCGGATAGAAATAGAAGTACACGAGAATCAGCACCGAAAGCACCGCGAACGACAACGTGGCAATGGCCGCACCACCGCCCACGTCGTATTGCAGAAAAGCTCGCCGATAGGCCAGTACTGGCAGATGCTCGGTAGCTGACAACGGGCCACCTTTGGTCATGAGCCAGATGATGTCGAATTTGTTGAACATCCAGATACTGCGCAACAGAACAATCACCATCAGCATCGGTATCAGCATTGGAATGGTCACGTGCCAAAACCGATTCCATGGTCCGGCACCGTCGACGCGCGCTGCCTCATAGAGCGACTTTGGTATGGTCTGCAATGCAGCAAGAAACGAGATGGTAACGAACGGCGTCCAGGTCCACACACTGGCGACGACGACGATCATCATCGCCATTGTCGAGTTTTCGTACCATGCCGGACGGCCGAATCCCAGTTGCTCGGACCAGATAGTAAACAAGCCAAGACTGCCGTCCAGAAGCCATTGAAATGCTACTGCGACGACAACCGTGGGCAACAGATAGGGAAGGATGGCAAGACCGCGGATGACAGGACGACCAAAAAATGGCTGATCAAGCAGCAAAGCACAGGCAATTCCGAGCACGACCTGCAACACAATCGTGATGACACCAAAATTGATCCCGATTCCGAAGGCGCGCCAAAATGTCGGTTCATGCAAGACGCGCCAGTAGTTGCCGAAGCCAACCCACGTACGATCCGTGACGAATGACTCCGACCGATAAAAACTGAGTTGGATCGCATGCAGGACCGGGAACAAAATCAGTATTAGGGTAATGGCGACGCTGGCAATAAATGCGGCGAGCAAAAGCTTATCGCTTGTAGTTCGAAAAGTTAGCATGGTCCTCGGTGGCCCCGAAAATTGGTTTCATGTATTTTCCGCCTGGACGTTACCGACCAGGCGGAGCATGTGCATCAGTCGGCCTTTTTTAGAGAACCGTCCGATATTTTGCCGACATGATGTCAACTGCCTCAGCCGAAGGCATGTCCTTGTACAAGACGTTCTGGATGGCTTCACAGATAGCGAAAGTTTCAAACATCTTTGGCGGCCGCAGATCGATGATCGGCCCTTCCGTGTCAATGGACCGAATGATCACGTCCTTGCGCGTCAGGATGCTCTTCATGAATTCGACCAGATCTGCGTGTTTTTCGATCAGTGGGTGCGCGCGCCAGCGAATGTCGTCGTACACGTCCAGACGCGGTGGCTGGAAATGCAGTGGCGCCGAATGCAGGAAGTTAATGTAGTGGTTGTCGATGAACCATTCCATGAATTTGAGCGATTCATCCCGCATCGGCGTGTTCAGCAAGATCCAGCCGTCATAGCCATGATTGACTGCCGACGCTTTTCCGGCGCTGTCGGGATACATGAAGAAACCGGTCTTAGCGACCAGGTCAGGCGCTTTGTCTTCGATCACTTCCATCAAGCGTCCCGCATAAGGCGCATGGGCAATCTGCCCGCCTGAATACTGACCGAGAACGGTACCGAACAAGGCCTGCGTCATTCCCGAAGGCATACTTGGTGATAGCCTTTTCATGAAGTCGAGATAACGAATCACCTTCGGCTTCATTTCCGCGTTATCGATAATCAGCTTGAAGTTCTTGTCTAGCATGCGCACACCGTCAGCCCACATATAACCGATGGACATCCATTGCGTTGCTGCATTTGAACCGACGGGGTGTCCGACACCGAACTTCCCACCCTCGGTCAGCGCTTTGCAGTTATCCGCCATCTGGTCCCAAGTGGTCGGGACTTTCAACCCTTTTTGCTGGTAAAGGTCCTTCCTGTAATACATCCAGCAGAAGTTATAGTCGTACGGATACCAGTAGGTTTCTCCTTTAATGGGGAAGAGGATGTTAGGGCCCCACTTATGTCTGTTGACCAGTTTGGTCAGGGGAACCAGCTTGCCGGCTTCCGCCAGCAGCAATACATGACCGGCAAATGCCAGAGTCCCAATGTCATAGGACGCTCCGGCTGCAATCGCCGTTTGTATCTTGTTGTACGCATCGTCAGGGGGCACGGTGTCGATCACGACCTTGATCCCGAATTTTTTTTCGTATTCTGCTGCGGCGACGCGCAGCGCACGTACCGAATCGCGACCTGGCTCGGCGTTCAGGAAACGCAACGTCTTCTGCTGCGCCAGGACCGGCGGCACGCCGATGCCCATCAATGCAATTCCTGCTGCGACAGACTTCAGCACGTCGCGCCTGCCGACAGGCAATGGCAACTGTGCGAGGTGAGCTTCCTGCGCCAAAATATCATTCTCGTCGTTCTGTTTCATGTCAGTCTCCTCGAGTTTTTGATTTATCAGGACTACATTTCCACCGCGATTACTGCAGCGCTAAATTGACACCTGTTACTGCGTCGAACAAATGCATCTTTGACGGTTCCAGATGCAAACGGAAACGCTCTCCCGCGCGCAGGTCATCACGTCGTGCCGTAAGTACGCGAAAGCGAGGGGGTGTGGCAGAGTTGGGTGTCGTGTCGCTATCGAGTGCGAGTATCGTCAGCGTGTGCGGTCCCAGTTGCTCGACCATCAATACCGTCGCGGCGATCCCGATGCCACTATCGCTCGTCATCGTGGCGTGCTCAGGTCGTACGCCCAGCATCACCTGCGCACCTGGCTTGGCGGCATGCGATCTGTCTGCAGAAACCGGGGTCGACATTCCCGCCCCCTGAAAGATGACCTGGCCCTGTACCTCGCTCAATGTTCCTTCTATCAGGTTCATTTCGGGCGCCCCGATAAACCCCGCGACAAACAGGTTTGCAGGATTGTCATAGACTTCCAGAGGTTTTCCCACCTGTTGAATACGGCCCTGATTCATGATGACGATGCGGTCGCCCAGTGTCATGGCCTCGACCTGATCATGCGTGACATAAATCATATTGGTGCCGACCCGTTTATGCAGTTGCGCTATTTCTTCACGCATCCTGATTCTGAGTTTGGCATCCAGGTTCGACAGCGGTTCATCGAGTAAAAATGCTTCTGGCGACCGTACCAGCGCCCGTCCAAGCGAGACGCGCTGCATCTGTCCACCCGATAACTGACGAGGCTTTCTGGTGAGCAGGCTTTCGATACTTAACATCTCCGCTGCCCAGCGCACCCTCTTTTCGATTTCAGCGGCAGGCACCTTCCTCATACGCAGGCCGAAAGCCAGATTTTCGTACACCGATTTATGCGGATACAAGGCATAGTTTTGGAAGACCATCGCGATGTTGCGTTCGCTCGGCTGCAAGTTTGTTACGTCCCTGCCGCCTATATGGATCGTGCCGCCGCTGACGTCCTCCAGGCCGGCGATCATGCGCAGCGTCGTCGATTTTCCGCAGCCGGATGGTCCCACCAGAACAATGAACTCGCCATCCGCCATCTCCAGATCGAAATTGTCAACGACGGCCTGAGCGCCATAACGTTTGCTAACTTGTGCCAAAACAATTTTCGTCATCTCGTTTATCCCACCATGCGCGATAGCGCGTGATTGACCTGCACAAGACCGGCCTGCGCGTCCTTGTAAATCCGAAATAGCTTGTCGTAGAATTCCACCGCTGTCGGGTTTGGCACCGATCGACCGACGATACGCGCGCAACTCTTGGCAGCGGACATTTCATCTGAAAAGACGCCAATGCCGACACCGGCGAGCAAGGCCGCGCCGAAGGATGCATCGGTGGTTTCAGGCAAGAGGATCTCGACGTTCAGGATGTCTGCAACGATCTGCCGCCACGTCGCGCTCTTGGATCCCCCACCGATGATGCGCGCGGTCTTGATATCCATGTCCTGCGCACGGAACTGATCCAGCACATCGCGCAACGAAAAAGCGATGCCTTCGTAGATCGCGCGCGAAAAGTGTGCTTTGTCGTGACGGAACGTCATGCCGACGAAATCAGCACGCAGCATCGGGTCCCAATACGGCGCACGCTCGCCTTGTAAATACGGATGAAAGAGCAGCCCTTCGGCGCCTGGGGCGATGGAGGCCGCAAGCCGATCCATTTCTGCGAACGCCTCGCTTCCGCTCATGCCGGCTGTCATCAGGAACCGGTCACGGAACCAGCGATGAGCAGATGCGCAGCTATTCGTGCCAGTAATGACGTACCAAAGACCTGGTATCGCAAGAGGGTAGTTAATGAGCGTCGGATGCACGTGCGGTTTCTTGCTAACCACACTGACCGTTCCTGCGGTCGCCAGTTTGATGGTGCCGTCGCCGGCAGTCACGGAGCCGGCACCGAAGGTTTCGATGGAGGTATCCGAGGTGCCGCAAACCACCGGAGTTCCTTCGGCAAGTCCGCTTTCCCGCGCGGCCTTGGCAGTCACCTTGCCGACCACGGTGGTAGGTGTGACCAGCGGCGGCAGCGTACCGACATCCCATTGCGCCAGATCACACAGCTCTTGCGACCACGCGTCGTTTGCAACATCGAACAACAGGGTGCCCACCGCTTCAGTACGATCGGTTTCCCACGTGCCGGTCAGGCGCGAGCGCAGCCAGTCTTTAGCGATGTAGACACGCGCAGTCTTTTTGACTGCTTCGGGTTCATTGCGAACCAGCCAGAGAAATTGTGGCATGGTCCACGTCGGTGCCGGCCGATTCATTCCCAGCGACAAAATGCGCTCACCGTGTTTTTCCTGCAACTCGCGTGACTCTTCGCCACTGCGCTGGTCATTCCATAGAATCGCCGGTCTCACCAGATTGCCCTGCGCATCTTCCAGAACGGGCGTATGCGCGCCCGCACTAAACGAGATTGCGGCAATGTCGCTTGCAGATATGCCGGCTTGTGCGATCGCGAGTGGTACGGTTTCGCATACTGCCTGCCACCAATCCTGTGGATTCTGTTCGCTCCAGCGCGGCTTGGGCGAGTGTGTCGGGATATCGACCGCAGCACTACCGCATACCTTGCCGCTGCTATCGATAATCATCGTCTTCAGACTGCCGGCCCCGATATCGATACCCATCAGCCACGTCTTCGTTGCCTCTGTCATGTGCGTGTGATCAGTCATGGTCAATCCACGTTACTAGAGCCGCGTCGATAACCGCGGGCATGTTCAAACCGTAGGTGCAGTGGCCAACGCTTGCTTCAAGAGGCCCGCGCCGGCTCAGTGCCTGCCGTGTTTCCGCGTCGAGAGGCAGCTGCCTGTTGAGGACGGCAAGCGTAATCAATGACAACGCCGACGGCGTCTGCGATTCGATTTGTAGTGACGCGTTCGCCGCATAACTGGGACGACATGTGTTTGGACAGTATGCGCAGGTGGTCAGGTCTTTACGAAATTCGCTCATGCTGAATCCTTATAGTTGCCAATTGGAGCCGACTGGGCTCCTGAGACCGAGTTTCCCCGGATTAATCAGATTATCGGGATCGAGCCCATCTTTGAGGATTTGCAGCATATGCATCCCCTCGTTCAGTTCCTTCCGTACCCACGCGTTACGGAACAGGCCGGCGCCGTGATGGTGAGCGACCGACCCCTGCATTTCAAGACAGATATTTTCGATCTGCTCCCAAGCCTGCCGGTGTAACTGGAGCGCTTCTTTTTCCGGCATCGGTGGCAGGCGTATGGTCATGTATTGACAGGCACCTTCCGGATAAACGTGTGACCAATGGGCGCCAAAATGCATCTCGGGATGAATTGCATGCGCAGCGTCGCGCATGGCCAGGTACATCGCTGGCAAATGCGTCCAGGTGCCAGTCACTTCGATCGTATCCATGTAGTAGCCGTCACTTTGCCATTTCGTCGAATAGGAGTGATAGCGGGTGGACTCCCAGTGATCGTATGGTTCAAGCCCCGCGACGACCGCGTCATGACTGCTGCAGATGGCAAGAGCAAGATCGCGTTCGACTGTCGCCAGCTCTTTTTTGCCAGAAAACTTCAGGATGCAAAGGATCGGCCGATCGCTGAACTCAGCCATGTTTTCGGTGCGCTGTTTGCTCTCGTTAAGGTCGTACAACCGAATGACCTCTGGACGCAGCTCGCTTTGCACAACCTCGCGCAGTGCATTAAAACCAGAGTCAATCGACTTGAATGCAAGCACGAGTGCACTTGAGTATTCCGGCTTTCGCCAGATCCGCAGTGTTACTTCTGTAATAAAGCCGAGTACGCCTTCCGAGCCAACGAGTAAATCTTTAATGCTTGGGCCGACCGCGCGCCGGGAAACCGGACGAACCACTAATTCCCTTCCATTTGGCAGTATGGCTTTCAGACCCAAAACCATGTCCTCGATTTTTCCGTAACGGGACGATGACTGACCAGCGCCTCGGCAGGCGATCCAGCCACCTACGGTCGACATCGCGATGGATTGCGGTAAATGTCCTGCCGTAAACCCGTTGCGCTCAAGTTCTTGTTCAAATTGCAGACCATTCATGCCTGCCTGCACGGTCACGGTTCCATCGGTAGTGTTGAGGTTAACGATGCGGTTCAGACGCTTCAGATCAACCATGATTTCATTAATAAGCGGTACCGTGCCGCCGAGAACTCCCGAACCAGCGCCGAAGGGAATTAACGCCAATTTGTTTTGCCGCGCATAGTCGACGATCGCCTTTACCTCTTCCGCCGTTTCCGGTGACAAGATTGCTGATGGCAAAGTGGCCGGAAGACTATTGGCGCGCAGTTTGAACAAGCCGTAGGGCATGCGGTCGCGGCAATAGGCAAATCGATCGGCGTTGCCTGTCAACACATTGTCGACACCTACTATTGCCGCGAATCCTGCGATCAATTCCGGGCTTAAACCGACCGTAGTTCCATTTAAAATTTTTGAATTTGTCATATTCATAATTGCGCCTTGCGTCTCCCTGTCAGAAAAACATGAATGAACAAACGATTGCTCATAGTCTGCGCAAGAAATTTAAGTCTGTCAATCGCTTTCCCAAGCAGCCCGGCAAACACTGTTATTACTTCAATGAAACAGGGCCGCGGCGTCGGTGCTGCCGTTGCCGTGCCGGGGCAGCACATACAGACCATCGCAGGACAGGCGCATTCTGACCGTTCGCCCGACAGGAAAACGCGAATTTGGTTTTCACGGGAGAACATCAGTGCCGCACCACGGTGATTACTATGCCTTGGCCGAGGTCGATGCGCAGTTCAACGCCGTCCAGTAACTATTGACGATGAGAGCTGCGATGCAGGTTTGACGGATCTTGCAGCAGTGAGTGAGCCGGGATCGATCGACCAGAAAGACAGTGCCGGGAATGTCGCCGTGCGTAAAAGGACGCCACGGAGATGCTTTCATCGCAACAAACAGCCACTACGCTGCGCCCGCTGGCGACGTATCGCGCCAGTCGGTCCTGCCATGTGGATTCACGCTGTGCCCGAGTGGCTGGAGTAGATTTGCTCATTGGACCTCCTGGAGATTGAACCGGGAGGTAGTGTGGGAAAATTAGGCCGGGCCGACTATGACGTCGTTGACTGATCGCTTGCCTACCCGATAAGTTCGGCAATGCACTGATAACCGCCTGGATGGCCAATAACGGCATCTCCGAATCCCGCATCACCGCGCTAAACCGCTTGGCTTACATGGGTCAGCGTTCCATGGGTGCCCTGATATTCAAGCCCAATCGTGGTCCCGTGCAGACCTCCTCCACGACGCTGATGATGTCGAATCTCATCAAGGAGGCGCGTAGCGTCATTCAGGGCGACTTCCGAAGCAGCGACCGCGCCGGCAAACTCTTGCGCCAGATTATTCAGGTCGGCACCTCCGCTGGCGGCGCGCGGGCCAAAGCGGCGGTCGCCTGGAACCCGAAGACCCATGAAGTGAAGACGGGCCAGTTCACCATTCCTGACGAGTTCGACGCCTGGCTGCTGAAGTTCGATGGCATCGGTATCGATGCCCAGCTCGGCGAGGGCACGCACTTCGGTCGTGTGGAATACGCTTATTCGCTCATGGCCAAGGAGGCTGGCATCAGGATGACGGACTGTTTCCTGCTGGAGGAAGAAGGCAGGGCCCACTTCATGACCAAGCGCTTTGACCGCACGGGAAACCAGCGTCACCATATGCAGACCCTTTGCGCCATGGCGCACATCGACTTTAACCAGATCGGGGTTCACAGCTACAACCAGCTATTCCAGGTGATCGTTGATCTGAAACTCGGTCGCGGCGCGCTTGAAGAAACGCTCAGGCGCATGATTTTCAATGTACTGGCGACCAATCGTGACGACCACAGCAAGAACTTTTCTTTCCTGTTGAAAGAGGGTGGCAAGTGGGAGTTGGCACCGGCCTATGACGTGACCTTTGCCTACAATCCGCAAAACAAATGGCTGCGGCACCACCTGATGTCGGTCAACGGAAAGTTCGACAACATCACTGTGCAGGACTTCCGCGAGGTCGCGGATCGCCACGAGTTGCTCGGGATTTGCAAGGACATCGTCAAACAGGTCCGGGAAGCGATCTCGATGTGGCCACGCTTTGCCAGGGAATCGGGGGTTCCGCAAGAACAGATTGATGCCATCGCACAGGCGCACATGAGCGTGAGCGCGGAGGCGGAAGGCGAGCGGTGCCGTGGCGCATGCCAGTGTGCCATGCTCGCACTCATGCTTCCTGCACACCGGCACTAGTAACCACCTGATCGCGATTACGGCCCAGACTCGGATCCATCGTGCACAGGCTGACGACGGGTAAGCGATCAGCCAACCACGTCATCACCAGGCAACCTGCCGAACGTGACACTACCTCATCCATCATTGATCCGGAGTGTAGCGGCTGGCAAACCAGGTAACGAAGCCGCCGGAAAAGCCGCCGGAAAAAGTCACGCACAAACAAAAACGGGTTAGCGCTTTTGGCGCTAACCCGTTGATGTCATTACGAATAATGGTGCGGCTGGCAGGAATCGAACCCACGACCCCTTGGTTCGTAGCCAAGTACTCTATCCAGCTGAGCTACAGCCGCGAAGAACCGAAGTATAGCCGACCGCCATTCATTTTGGAAGTCTGAAACCATAATCCCGCCGTTTTTCTTTTTTGGCAGGGAAAATCCATGAAAATCCCAGCGACCTGCCCGCGACCTGAATGTCTGCGGCGCCTGTTAAATATACAAATAAGTGACAGACCTTATTGCCCTTATCGCAACTTCCTGCCACTTCATTGCAGTTATCGTTGAGATCGGTCTGTCAAGGGCAGGATTCTGATCTCGTCAAGAACCAGACAGTCGGCTGCATTAGCCGCTGAATAATTGTAAAGTGGCGCGGAGATTGCAAAACGACTTATGCTAAAGTCGTTGAAAATTTGCTTGGCGTAACGTGAAATCACGATAAATCAGGATTATCAAATAACGCGTATCGCATCCGGAATACACCGACGCGTCGCTAAGGCCCGTCGAACAGTAAAAAGCGCCAGCAATATTTGCCGAGATGCTCATCTGATCAGGAACATGATGTCATGCGACCAGACTCTCTCCAGAGCAAGAGCAAGAGCGATACCGTACACCGCCCACCCATTTCCAATTTGCAGGAACTCCATGAAGTCACCTTTTGCGACACCGTTGTTCCGATCGGTAGCGCTATTCGCCGTTATCGCATTCAGTGCCAACGCCCATTCTGCCAAACTTACCATCCATGTTGCGGATGTTGCCGGTGCTCCAGCAGCCGATGCCGTGGTGTACGCGGAGGCGGCGACCGGCAAGCCCGCGATCAAACCTGGCAATCCGGCCACCATCGAACAAAAGGGCCGCATGTTCCTGCCAGCGGTCACGGTGATACAGACAGGTACGTCAGTTTCTTTTCCGAATCACGATACGGTACGTCATCAGGTGTACTCATTCTCTCCCGCCAAGGTCTTTGAGCTGAAGTTGTACTCCGGCACCAGTTCGGAACCAATGGTCTTTGACAAACCCGGCACGGTGGTCATCGGCTGCAACATCCATGACCAGATGGTCGCTTACATACAGGTTGTCGATACGCCGTGGTTCGGGAAAACCGACTCCAGCGGCAAGGCCGTGATCGAAAATCTCCCGGCCGGTAAATATGTCCTCAAGGTATGGCATCGCGCCTTCGCGCCGGGCGCAGCGATACCCGAACAGCTCGTTACCGTATCAAATAGCGACATCACGATGCCGCTGTCGCTGGCGATCAAAACAGACAAAAAATAGGATTTCCCCATGCGTTTTCGCAGCCTCGAAAGTCGGATCGTCGTACTTTTCCTGTTGCTGATCCTGGCAGTACAGCTGATTGGATTCATGGTGATCCGGACCGGCATCAATCAAAATGCGCGCTCCGAAATCGGCAAGGAACTGGTCATAGGGGAACGCGTTTTTCGCCGGCTTCTGGACCAGAATGCGCATAATCTGGCTACCGGTGCCCGTGTGCTGGCACTCGACTACGGTTTTCGCCAGGCCATCGGCACCAATGACAACGAGACCATCGTGTCGGTACTCGATAACCATGGCGCACGAATAGGTGCCAACCTGACCGTACTGATCGGAACCGACCGACAGATCAAATCCTCGATGACCGGCGCGGTCGGCAAAACTCTGCAGCAAGCTGCTGTGTCATTGATCGATGCCGCCGAGGAGACCGGCAGCGGCGCAGGCATCCGGTTAGTCGATGGACATCTTTATCAGGTCGTGGTGGTGCCAGTCAAAGCGCCGCAAACCATCGGCTGGGTTGCGATGGCTTTTCCGATCGACCAGAGACTGGTCTCCGACATGCTTGAACTGTCTTCGTTACAAGTTTCGGCACTGACGCGAACCAGAACTGCAAGCTGGATTACCGAAGCCACGACGCTGGGCAAATCCAACGCCGACAGCCTGGCATCACAATTGCAATTGCAGCAATTGCCATTGGCCTCAACCTCTCAAGCGCCGCTCGACATTGGCGGTAGTCAATATGGTTACCGCACTCTGGTACTCGCCGACGATGGGGAGCACGTTGCCATGGTGGTGCTACTGCGTTCGCTGAACGAGGCGATTGCGCCCTACGAAGCATTGCAAACGACCCTGCTGATGCTAACTGCCTTCGGGGCTCTCGTCGCGGTCGCAGGCAGCGTGATTACCGCCAAACGCATCACCAAACCACTACGGCAACTGACCGACACCGCACGCCGCCTTGGTGAAGGCGACTATGCAAGCGGAGTTGACATTCGTGGAGACGACGAGATCAGCAAACTGGCGCGCGCATTTGACAGCATGCGCGGCGAAATTTCGCGGCGTGAAGCCGAGACGCTCCGGCTAGCTTACTGGGATACGCTGACCGATCTGCCCAATCGCGCGCAACTAGTCAAGACGCTGGTCAGCGACATCGATCAGGCCAGCAAATCCGGTGGCTGTTGCCACATCCTCATGATGAATCTGGATCGCTTCAAAAACGTCAACGACGTGCTTGGTTCTCAGGTCGGCGATACCTTGCTGCGCCAGGTGGCCGAACGTCTGCAACAGCAACTTGAAGGCAGTACGGATGTCCTGGCACGATTGGGCGGCGATGAGTTCGTGGTGCTTTTGCCGCAAGCCAGTTTGCGCGCTACGCAGTTAGTCGCTGATCGCATCCTGAAATCCATGGAGCGGCCTTTCGTAATCGACGATCAGGCCATCGATACCAGTGTCGGCATCGGTATTGCCGGATTCCCGGAACACGGAAAAGATGCCGCTTCGCTGCTAAGCGCGGCCGGAATCGCGATGTATGCGGCAAAAAAGAGTGGCCATGATGCGGTGGTCTACGATCCGGCAAGCGACAGGGCCAGTGACCAGAACCTGTCGTTATTGAGCGAATTGCGACAAGCCGTCGAGCGCAATGAATTCGTTCTGTATGTGCAGCCCAAAATCGCCCTGTCGTCCACGACGGTGATCGGCATGGAAGCCTTGATTCGCTGGGTGCATCCGGAACGTGGCATGATTTTTCCGGATAACTTTATTCCGTTTGCAGAAAAGACCGGGTTTATCCGTGTCATGACGCGCTGGGTGCTGGAGCAATCCGCCGCACTATGCGGCCAATTGCTGGCGCAAGGCATTCATCTGAAAATGTCCGTCAATCTATCGACCCGTGACCTGCTCGATCAGGATTTGCCGAACAAGTTTGGCGACCTGCTGCTGCGCCACGATCTGACCGCCGCATCGTTCTGTCTCGAAATCACCGAAAGCGCCATCATGGACGATCCGGTGAGGGCACTGCAAACGCTGGAACGACTGCATGCGATGCAAGTCGAGCTGTCAATCGATGATTTCGGCACGGGATACTCATCGCTTGCCTATCTCAAGCGCCTGCCTGTCGATGAACTGAAAATCGACAAGTCCTTCGTCATGAACATGGAGAACGACACCGACGACGCGCAGATCGTGCGCTCGACCATCGATCTCGGCCACAACATGGGCTTGCGTGTGGTCGCCGAAGGCATCGAAAGTGTCGTGGTCATGAAATTGCTGGCTGAAATGGGATGCGACCAGGGCCAGGGTTACTTCATTAGCAGACCGATGCCTGCCGCGAAACTGGCCGACTGGATTAGCCAGTGGACTCCGCCGGCTCTCCACGCCGTCCAGAGTGCAGCAATTGTCGAGGAGCGGTGATCTTGCCCAGGCGACCACCCAACAGCGTGCCTTTGGACCCAGCCTGGTTGCGGACCATCATGCAATGCACTTCCGACGAGATCTGCATCGTGGCCGCCGACACGCTACTGGTTGTCGACGCGAATCCGGCAGCACTGGTAAATTTGCAATACAGTGCAATTGAATTGCACGCGATGCGTTTGCCCGCGATCGTTCCTGAGCTGACTGCGGACCGAATACTCCATGAACTGGCATCTTTACGCGCCGACAATTCCGGATCAGCGTCAATTGATGCGACGCTGATCCGTAAGAATGGCAGCAGTTATCCGGCCGAATTGCGCCTCTTGCTGTGCGTCGACAATAGCATCCCGGTGCTAGTCATCGTGGGCAAAGATACCAGTTCGCGCAATGCCTCTGCAGCGGCGCTCGGTCTGATAGAAGCACGCTTTCGTGCCATCGTCTCGCACACCCCGGGGCTGGTCTACCAATTCCGCCTGATGCAGAACGGGTCCATCGCATTCCCGTACCTGAGCGAGGCGTGCCACGCGTTGCTGGGTGTCACGCCGGAGCAGTTGACTGAGAATCCCGGCCACTTTCTGTCACTGATCCTGACCGAGGACCGGCCCGCCTACCTGGAGTCGATGCGCGCGTCGGCGGCCGCAACGACTAGCTGGAACTGGGTAGGCCGCATCTGGATCGAGGCATGGAAAGACATCAAGTGGATCAATCTGCGTGCCACCCCGCGTGCGCTGCCGGGGTCCGGCACGCAATGGGAAGGCATCATGACCAACATCACTGCCAGCAAGCGCGAAGAAGACGAGATCAAGCGATCGAGCGCGCAGCTTGCCGAGCTATCGGCGCATATCGAACGGGTCAAGGAAGAAGAACGCACGCGTATTGCGCGCGAGATCCATGATGACCTGGGTGGCAACCTCACTGCCATCAAGATGGCACTGGCGCTGCTAAAAAAACGCCTGCCCGATGATGCAGGCCTGGCCGAAAAAACCGCCTATGTGGACCTGCTGGTTGATCGGACCATTGAATCGATCCACCGCATCTCGGTGGACCTGCGACCGAGCATACTGGACTTCGGCATCGTCGCGGCCATTGAATGGCAAGCCAAAGAATTTGAAAAACAACTGGGCATTCCGTGCACCGTGGTCACCAACCATAAGGACATCGATTTGCCGCCGGACCAGGCCAGCGCCCTGTTCCGGATTTTTCAGGAATCACTGACCAACATCAGCAAACACGCCAATGCCAGTCTGGTGAACGTGCGCCTGACCTGCAGCAATCATGGTATCCGTCTGGAAATCAGCGACAATGGAACAGGCATCGCCGCACGCGACCGGGTCAAGCCAAAGTCATTTGGCATACGCGGCATGGTAGAACGCGCCAAGGCATTCGGCGGTAGTCTGTCTGTCAGCAATCCCGCTGGCGGCGGCAGTATGGTGGCCCTTCGTATTCCGCTACCCGCAATGGCACACAGCAAAAACAAGACTGACGACGGTAGAAGATCATGAATAAAAAAGACGCGATACGTGTACTGATCGCCGACGATCACGCGATCGTGCGTGAAGGCTTGAAGCAGATTCTTGCCGATACCAAAGATATCGTGGTGGCAGGCGCCGCCGAAAATGGACTGGACGCGATCAAATTGGCGCGCGCCGGCAATGCGGACGTCCTGCTACTGGATATCTCGATGCCAGACCGCAGCGGCATCGAGGTACTCAAACAGATCCGCAAGGAGTGTCCGACAATCGCAGTGCTGATGCTGTCGATGCATCGCGAAGACCAGTATGCAATTCGCTCGCTCAAGGCGGGCGCCTCCGGCTATCTGAACAAGCAAAGCGCGCCGGCCGAACTGGTCAACGCGATCCGCCAGGTTGCCTCGGGGCGCAAATACATCAGTACCGAACTGGCACAGGAACTGGCCAACCAGGTCGGTGACGATCGCGAAATTGCCCCGCACGAAACCTTGTCCGACCGTGAATACCAGACCCTGACCATGATCGCCTCTGGCAAGACCGTCACCGATATTGCCAACGAACTGCTGCTATCGGTGAAGACCATCAGCATGTACCGGTCACGCCTGCTCCAGAAAATGAAATTGCGTCACAACGCCGAATTGACCCATTACGCGATCAGGAACCACCTGGTGGAGTAAGGCGTCAAAGCGAAAAATCCGTAATCACGGACAGGTCGGAAAGCCGCCATCCTTGATTTGCCAAAAAACAACTTTGCAGTCACTTACCCGTTTTTTACACTTGTTTCTCAGCGTAGAATCAAGCGCTCCGGCGCAGTGAATTTCAAGCAGAGCCTATGACAATGAAAACAAAAGACGCAGCCAAGAAAGAAAAGACACCACCACTCATGGCCCTCAATCCAGCCGAACTGGCACGTGAATCATTCCGCCAGCTTGCGACACGCAGGATCGCACCGACACCCGAGGCCTATCGCCAGATCTATGAAGAACTTGCCGGCATCAGCGACATCCCTGATTCTGAAAAGGTGCTGCTCGACTTTGCCAATTCGCTGCTGACACTCAGCAGCGAACCGGACGACATCAGCGACTTCGGCAAACGCTTTGAACTAGCCGCCAAGGCGCGCGACTGGCGCGCGTATTCAACGGCACTGACAGCGCTGACGGCGGAACATCTCAAAGGTAGCGTCGCGGTGACCGGAGCGGCGGCTCCTGTGTCACCATCTGTATCAACCTCTGCACCACCGCCTGCATCGGTAACGGTATCGACAACAAACTCCCCGACCAGCAGAACTCCGGCTGAGGACCGCCACACACGCCTGCTACGCGACATGCTGTCACGCACCCTGCTACTGGCTGTTGCTGCCCTGCTCAATACCGCGCCCGAATTGGCCGAGGAAGCCGAAGCGCTAGGTCGCGCGGTCAAGGATGCCGTCACCGAAGACAGTCTCGATGACATCAGTATCCAGCTCAAACAGCTGTGCTTCAAGATTGAAATGCGCGCCGGTGACGCCGCTGAAGAACAGGAGCTGTTACTGCGCCTGTTCAAACTGCTGCTCGACAACGTGAGCGAACTGACCGAAGAGGATAGCTGGCTGCACGGCCAGATCGAGAGCGTGCAATCGCTGCTATCCGGCCCCATCAATCACCATGCGCTGATGGACGCCACCCGCAACATGAAGGACGTGATCTACAAGCAGGGCACCCTCAAGCACAGCCTGACCGAAGCCAAGGTGACGGTCAAAAACATGATGATCACCTTCATTGACCGCCTTGGTGCGCTAGCCACCAGCACCGGTGATTATCACGAAAAAATCGATATCTATTCAGGCAAGATCAGACAGGCCAGCGACATCACCGCCCTCAATGCGATTCTTGAGGATGTGATGCGCGATACGCGCAACGCGCAATCCGAGGCTCTGCGCTCGCTGGATGAAATGATCGTCGTACGACGCGATGTCGAGTCCGCCGAGCAGCGCATCCATGAACTGGAGTCCAAGCTGGCGCAGATGAGCGAACTGGTACGAGAAGACCAGCTCACGGGAAGTCTGAACCGGCGCGGGCTGGATGACGTGTTCGATCGGGAGCTATCGCGTGCCGACCGGCGCAGTTCGCCACTGTGCATTGCCATGCTGGACCTCGATGATTTCAAGCGCCTCAATGACACACACGGTCATGTCGCCGGCGATGAAGCGCTGGTCTACCTGGTGCGTGTGATCAAAGACACGCTGAGGACGATGGATGTACTGGCGCGTTTCGGCGGCGAGGAATTCCTGATCCTGCTACCCGATACCACCATCGAAGAAGCGACCCAAACCGTCACCCGGTTGCAACGCGAGCTAACGAAACGGATTTTCATGCACAACGACGAACGGGTACTGATTACCTTCAGCGCCGGTGTGGCCTTGCGCGCAGGCACCGAAGACCAGGGGTCGATGATCAAGCGTGCGGATGCGGCGCTTTACAAGGCCAAGCGCGCGGGGAAGAACCGGGTGGTGAGCGCCGAGTAAAAGGGTCGATGGTGCGAACAGCGTCAGACGGCCCGGCTCAATGACTACCGATCAAACCAGCGGCGCAAGCAACCCCTGTAAATCCCCGGCATCAAACTTCGCCGAGAACGCCGCATCGCTCCCGAGAACACCCTCTGCCAGCGCTGCCTTGCGCGCCTGCAACGCCAGGATGCGTTCTTCGATACTGCCCTCCACCACCAGTTTGTAGACCAGCACGGTCTGCTCCTGACCGATGCGGTGTGCGCGTGCGGTAGCCTGTTCTTCGACCGCCGGATTCCACCACGGATCGAGATGGATCACCGTATCGGCGGCCGTCAGGTTCAGGCCAACCCCGCCCGCCTTCAGGCTGATCAGCAGAATCGGCACCTGTTTGGTCTGGAACCGGGCCACCACTGGGCCACGCTCAGCGATCGGTGTGTTTCCGGTCAACGACAGCCACGGCAACGCCAGCGCATCGAGCTCGACTTCCACCAGTCCCAGCAATTCCGTGAACTGCGAGAACACCAGCATGCGCCGTCCCTCGGCCACCAGTCCGGGCAACAGGTCGCGTAGCAAGGCGATCTTGGCGCGCTCCATCGTCGGCGACATCGGCGTGCAGCTGCCGTCACGACCACGCTTTAACAGCCACGGATCGCAGCACACCTGGCGCAACTTCAGCAAGGCATCGAGGATCGTGATCTGCCCGCTGCGAAATCCCTTGCGCGCCAATATCCGCCGAACCTGTTCATCGGCGGCCACTCGCACGCTTTCGTACAGGTCGCGCTGCTGCCCCTGCAATTGCACGCGCTTGATGATGTCGATGCGCGGCGGCAGTTCGGTGGCCACCTCGCTCTTGCGACGGCGCAGGATAAACGGCCGCACGCGCTGCGCGAGCAGTTGGGCGCGTACCGTTTCGCCATTGATTTCGATGGGCTTACGCCACAGGCGTTGAAAAGTGCGCTGGTCACCCAGGAAGCCCGGCAGCAGAAAATCGAACTGGGTCCACAGCTCGCCCAGATGGTTTTCCAGCGGCGTGCCGGTAATGCACAGACGATGCCGTGCGCGCAGGCGGCGGATCGCCTGTGCGCTGCGACTGGCCGGATTCTTGACGCTCTGCGCCTCATCCAGAATCAGCAGATGGAAGCGCTGCGCCCGCAGTGCATCCAGATCGCGCCAGACCAGCGGATACGTCGTCAGCACGATATCGTGGTCGGCCATCCGCTTGAAATCGATCTCGCGTTGCGGTCCCTGCAACGTCAGCACCCGCAAGTCCGGCGCCATGCGACGCGCCTCGGCCTGCCAGTTGAATAGCAGCGACGTCGGCAACACCACCAGCGCCGGGCAATCGAGCCGGCCGGCCTGCTTTTCGATCATCAGATGCGCCAGCGCCTGCGCAGTTTTACCGAGACCCATGTCGTCGGCGAGGATGCCGGCCAGATCGTGTTCACGCAGATACTGCAGCCACGCGACGCCGTGTAATTGATACGGCCGCAGCGTCACTCCGAGTCCTGCCGGTGGCGCGACTGGTTGCACACCGCCGGTTGTCTGCAAGCGCTGCGCCAGTTGCTGCAACCCGACCGCCCCCTGCAACTGCCAGCCACCGGACTCGCCAGCACGCTCGGCCTGGGACGCCAGCAAACTGGCCCGTAATGCTTCCAGCCGACCGGCATCCCACGACGACAGCGACAACGGTCCTTCCTTGCGGTGCGGATCGGTCAGCAAATCCAGCATGCCGGAGATGATGGATTTCAATGGCGCGGCCGGTGCCTCGATCCGTTTGCCGCCGGGGGCACGCAACAGGATCATCGCAGCGTCATCGATTTCGGCAATCTGTTCGGCATTGAGCCAGCGCTTATCGCGCTGCAGCAGATGCGCCAGCATCGGCACCAGGTCCAGCAACTGGCCATCGATCTCGACACCCAATGACAGTAGCCACGACCCTTCGCGCGCCGGCCCGCCGAGCGCGACGACGCCATTGGCGCGCCGTCGCAATGGCGCTGCGACTTCCTTGCCGAGCACCTCGCCAGTGGCCGGATTGATCACCAGATGCCAGGCATCGACCGGCATGCTTTCATGCGCAAAACCGGGCTTGACCACCACCCGCCAGCCCTGCTGCTGCAAGCCGGGCAACTGCTCGGCCCAGAAGTCGCCGAAGAAATCTTCCTGCAGCAAACTCCAGAGCGGCTGGCCAGCGGGCAAGACGCTGGCGCTACGCCATTGCAATGCCTTCGCCGGCAGCGGATGCAACCCCAGTTCCCAGATCCGGTCGAGTGCATCGGCTTCGGCACCCAGATCGCGCACCAGTGGCACCTGCTGGCCGGTCTCGTCCAGCACGGGTGCCATCGATGCCGGACGCCGGTTGAGCAAGGCGGTTGGTGCTGCTATCTGCCAGCGCAAACCGGCGTCGGTTGCATACGTCCAATCGATCTGCGCCACCGTCACGCTGCCGCCGCGCGGACCGAACAGCCCGGTCGGGCGCATGCCGAGCAAGCCGTCGCCGCGGGTCAGGGTTTGTAGAGTCAGGCGCGGGTGAAAGGTGCCGGCGACGGCGCGTGGATCAGGCATCGGACTGGAAGCACACGGTCAACGTACCCAGTTCGCCGTAGCGAATCGCGACGTCCTGCCCGATCGGCAATGGAATGCAGCCGGCGTACGAACCCGTGATCACGACCTGCCCCGCGCGCAAGCCCTGGCCCTGGCTGCGCAGGTACTCGGCCAGCCAGTACAGCGGCAGACGCGGGCTGCCGGCGGGATGATGGCCGGCCAGCGTTTCGTTGGTGCTACCGATCTGCAGCGCCAGCGTGCCGCACTCGCCGGCAGGGTCGATCTGCGGCCCAAGGAACAGTCCCTGATTGACCAGGCCGTCGGCCAGATTGTCGAGGAAGCTGACAGCGCGATGGTCTAGATAGCGGCTATCCAGCAATTCCAGCGACAGATGGGTCCGCACGATAGCGGCATCGATGTCGGCAGGCGTGTAGGGTTGCTCGCGTGGCGGCAGGTCGCAGCCGAGGACAAAGGCCAGCTCCGGTTCTACTTGCGCCATGCTCCCGCGCACCAGCAGCGGACAGGGATTAGTGGCGTGGATCGATGTCTGGTAAATCGGCGCCAGTACGACTTGGCCGGCAGCGGGCGTTGCGCATTTCCAGCCGCCGATTTCGGCGCCCAGCAGTCGGGTGACGGCAGCCTGAATGGCGAGTGCAGAGGCGATGTCGGTGGGGCGGCAGGCGTCCTGCAAGACAGGGCCTTGCTCACGGCTGCGGCGACGGGTGAAAAGCTGGGTTGCGGCGGAAATGATGCGGTCGGGTTGCACGGGCATAGAGTTGTACTTGTTGAGGAAAGCTGATTCGAACGATTGCATGGGCGCGGCCGTGTCATGGGACATTCATGCGCAGAAATGGCGTATTGAATGCCGACTTTTCTGTGGTTTGAAATTATTTGGCATCACCTAAAATCAATCCTGATCTAAAATAATTCCCGGAAACAACCCTTGCCAACGGAAATGCGCTGCGGCGCGACCCGGGCGACTTGCCATCTATCCGGACAGTTTGTGCGGCTCCCGAACATCAGGGCTGAATGAACCCGCAAACAAAACAACGAAAGTCGCCCGTGAGTATATCGAAACCCATCTATGTCACCGAGCCACAACTGCCGCCACTCGATGAATTCATCCCTTATCTCGAAAAAATCTGGGACAGCAAAATCCTCACCAATGGCGGCCCCTTTCATCAGCAACTCGAAGCCGCCTTGTGCAGTTATCTCGGCGTGGAACACCTGGCGCTGTTTGCCAATGGCACCATTGGCCTGATCACGGCGCTGCAGGCATTACGCATTACCGGGGAAGTCATCACCACCCCCTATTCGTTTGTCGCCACTGCCCACTCGCTGCTGTGGAATGGCATCAAACCGGTCTTTGTCGATATTCATCCGCAGACCCTGAACCTTGATCCGGCAAAAATCGAAGCCGCGATCACGCCCCAGACCACTGCCATCATGCCGGTCCACTGTTATGGACACCCTTGTGATGTCGATGCCATTCAGCGCATTGCCGACAATTACAACCTCAAAGTCATTTACGACGCCGCGCATGCCTTCGGCGTCAAATGCCATTGTGGCAGCGTGCTCACGCATGGCGACTTGTCGGTGCTGAGTTTTCATGCGACCAAGGTATTCAACACCTTCGAGGGCGGCGCGATCATTTGTCCCGACGCAAAAACGAAGGTCCGTATTGATCATCTGAAAAATTTCGGGTTTGTCGATGAAACCACGGTGGTCGCTCCCGGCATCAACGGCAAGATGAGCGAAATCAATGCTGCATTCGGCTTGCTGCAATTAAAAGGGATCGATGCCGCGTTGGCCCGGCGGGCAGAAATCGACCAGCTTTACCGGCAATTATTGCCAGCAATCAGAGGAATACGCCCGGTCGGCGACGCGGGTGAAACGACCTCGAACCACGCGTATTTTCCGATCATGGTCGAAGCAGACTATGCACTGAGCCGCGACGGGCTTTACCAGCGTCTGCGCGATAACAATATTTTTGCGCGACGGTACTTTTATCCGCTGATTTCGGATTTTCCGATGTATCGTGGCTTTGCATCGGCGAATCCGGTGAATTTGCCGGTGGCCACCGAGGCTTCGTGCAAAGTACTTTGTTTGCCGATTTCGCCAAATCTAAGTAGTAACGACATTCTGAGAATCATTAATTGCATAAACTTTTTTGATAAGTAAATTCACAAAATATATTTCAGCTGATACCGCAAGCATAATTGCGAAAATCAAGGATTTTTTAAATTAATTTCGTGTGGCCTCCTTTTAATATTAATAAAAATAAATTATTATAAAAAAATATTTTTACAAAAATGGACTTTTTAACAAACACGTCCTCTGCATCAGATATACAAAAACATCTCGAAGCCTGTGATAAAAACTTCTTGCATGAACTGACGCGTAAAACGAACATTGAATTATATTCATTCAAAATAAAAAATTTTGCTTTGTGCATTGAAGCGTGGAATTCCGAGCAATTAGTCGGCCTTCTTGCGATTTACTGCAATAAATTAGAGTACGCATTTATTACAAATATGAGTGTTTTACCAGAATGGCAAGGTAAAGGTATTTCTTTTCACTTAATGAATAATTGCATTCAACATAAAAATATTCAGGAGTCAAAGTTGATAATTTTACAGGTAAAAAAAACTAATTTTAAAGCAATCAATTTTTATAAAAAATTTAATTTTGAAAAAGAAAAAGAAGATAATACCCACCTTATTATGCGACTTAAATTGGGCTAATTAAAGAAATTAACTAAAATTAACTACAATAGGCTTTTTATGGATATTAATATATTCAAAGAGAGAATAGATAAAGATGGTTTTTTTATTATTCCAAATTTACTAACAAGTGACTTTGTAGCAGAACTTAATAGGGACTGCCTATCGTGGGTAAATGTTTGCGAACAATATCAAATTTCGGCAGGCATCAATGTCGCAGGTGATGGCACTGGACACCATTCTGTCGGTGCGAATGACAGCATTGACAGGTTTATCGCTCAACATATCTTACATAAGTACATAGATACTTATTTCAATCAGAAGCCATATATATTGCATGCATGCAATCCACTAAAGGGCGAACCAAAAAAATTGAACTATGTTCATAATATCCATCGAGATAC
This sequence comes from Actimicrobium antarcticum, assembly GCF_039536745.1. Taxonomy (NCBI): domain Bacteria; kingdom Pseudomonadati; phylum Pseudomonadota; class Betaproteobacteria; order Burkholderiales; family Oxalobacteraceae; genus Actimicrobium; species Actimicrobium antarcticum. The sequence goes on along the minus strand of NZ_BAAAZE010000005.1, from coordinate 214,183 downwards.
GAAAACATTCATCCCAGATTATCATTTTAGATTGAATATAATTGTCATGCTCGATGATTTCAAAAAAGACAATGGAGCAACCCAAGTATTATTGGGGTCACATTTGCTGCCTGAACGTCCGGATGAAATAATTTTTAACAAGAATCATGTTTCACTATTAGGAAAAGCTGGAACCGTAGTTTTGTTTAATTCTTACTTATGGCACAAAGGAGGAATTAACATAACCGATAAAAATAGAGTAGCACTTACATTAAGTTTTAGCCCGGCATTTATCAAACCACAAATGGATTATGCAAGATTACTTGGTGAAGAATATGGGCGAAATTTATCAGATCTTACAAGACAAGTTTTAGGCTATAACGCACGTGTACCTATTTCATTAAAAGAATGGTATCAAACTTCAGAACATCGCTTATATCATTCCAATCAAGGGTAGTTTTAAAGCAACTTGCTGATCAGGAAAGGCTGTAAAGAATGCGGAATTTTAATAAAGAAGCGACGTCTTTAAAAAATAAAAAATACAACTACGACTTTGATGGAATAGTAAGAAAGTATATGATGGTGGAGCTCAAACCTTTTTTTGCGGAGGGCCCTGCTTTAGAAATCGGATGCTATAAAGGCGACTCAACAGTAGAGTTAGAGAAATATTTTTCTGATCTCACTGTTATAGAGGCATCTTCTGACGCGATGGCTGTGACTCAATCACGCACAAGAAAAAATATTAAATTTATAAATTCGACGATAGAAGATTTTAGTACAGCCAGGAAATTTAATTCTGTATTTTTAATTAATACCTTGGAGCATTTAGATGATGCAGTGCTAGCCCTCAGTAAAATCAAACACTTGCTATCAGAAAATGGACGCTTGTTTATAGTAGTGCCGAATGCAGATGCACCATCTCGTCAGATTGCCGTTTTCATGGGCTTAATCGAGACAAGGAACTCAATCACAAAATCTGAATGGGCGCACGGCCATCGTAGAACATATTCATTTGACACACTAAATTTTGACATAAGAACTGCAAACTTAAAAACCTTGCACAGAGGCGGTTTACTTTTCAAGGGATTGGCTAATTTCCAAATGGATAAAGCTTTACATGCCAATATTATCGATGAAAAATATTTAGACGGCATTTATGAGCTAGGTAAAATTTATCCAAGCTTTTGCTCAAGTATTTATTCTATCTGCACCTTATAGTTTTTAAAATTTAGACAGATTATTGAAGCATGTTTTTTTATAAATACAGGTAGGAGAAGGGGATCTTGCAATACAACTAGTCGCCCGCTACCAATGAACCTTGCCATTGGTTCATGGTATCCAGCTATGCCATTTGCCCAGTGCAAGTTGCCACCACAAACGAGATGACCTGGGATAATAGTCAATAGGCGACGCAATTCGCCTGTGAGATTTCTTGATCGAGCGGCTCAATAAGAGATCAAAATCAGCCAAATTATTTTATCATCGTGGCTGGTCTGGTGATGATTGTCTTATGGTCATATGAAAACTCATGCCCTTTCCGAGGCCACCGTTTGCATGTCGAATACGGGCAGGTCAACATTGTATTTCCGCTCATAATAAACGTTAATTATCTTGCACAATATTATAAAAACCTTCAATTCTTAATAGTAAAAGATTGGTACTTTTTAAAAATAAATTTACCAATCTCTCGTTACAAAACTTATCATATCAATTCGTAGCCATAGTCAATGTGTTTTTTAATAACATCAACTGAATTAAACATTAGAACATCGACTATCGATAGCGATGATATAAATTTCTCATCAAATTGGGGGTATTCAAAATTCTTGGATTTAATAAATTTCAAATCAATACCTTGAGTCAAAAAATCTTTTTTTGAATAAAGATCCACCCCTCCAATTGCATTTACATAAAAATCAGACTTCGACTCGACACATAAAGCCAACACCTTATCCCGACCTTTTAAATCATGATTTATTTCAATACTTGAAGATATTTTTAGCTCAGTGCTTATATTGAGATACTGGCATATTATATTTATTGAATTAAATATGAAATTAAATAAATTAAAATTTTCGTATTCTATGATACGCTCAATCAATGGAAAAGCACTATTGAAAAATGGCGCCTTTCCGTATGAATATTTTAATTTATTTAAAATTTTATCTGGATTAAAATCCCCGCTTAGATTTCGCTCTCTGATTTGTAAGAAGTCGGAGTTTTTTTCTAGCGGAAGAGTGAATATTGCATCGACACCATTTGATAAGATTCGATTTCTGTTAATCCACCCTTTTTTTGTATATTTTATATTATCATAAAGAATCAACTGATCTACGGAAGCTATCAATTGAAAATATCCAATATATGGCAAAAAATATGGCTGCATGATCGCTAATTTCATCGACAACCTCAAATTTTTCAAATAATCAACAATTAATATTTACTGAAATTATAGTCATAGAACCCTTTATTTAATTTCAATACACCAATTTTTCCACATAGATCGATAAGCCGCCTCTACCGAACGGGTTAACAAATCAGATCTAGTTTCGCTCGATGGAGCATAAGTCTTTTTTAAAGATTGCCGAATTGAATCTAACTCAATTAAATTACGTGAGAAATATTGCGCTTTCTTTATATATTCATCAGATGAATTTGCAATAAAATCAGTCAATCCGATATTATTTAGAATAGTTAATCCACACCGGGATACTGGCATGACTCCAGCCAACGTGACGACAGGCACACCCATCGATAGAGAATGGAGCGTCGTTGTACCACCATTATAAGGAAAAGTATCAAGAGCCAAATCAATCTCTTGATGGATTTGCAAATAATCCGACAAAGACAACCTCGGCAAAAAAATCAATCTTTCTTTATTGATCCCCTCATTTTCAAATGCGATTTTCAAACGCTCTTGTATTTGTGAATTATCAGAATTTCCCAGCATAAGCTTTGCGTGAGGCACAGACTGTAAAATCATTGCCCACAGCCGTATTGCATGAGGAGTAATTTTGATAATGTTATTCAAACAAGCAAACACAAAATCGCTAGATGATAATGCCGGCAACTCGTTAATTGGAGCTCTATTCTCAGCTGGGGAAAATTGAGCTGAGACAGGCAAGCGCCAAAGTTTCTCGGAATGATAGATCTCAGTAGTTCCGATTGGATCCATTTCGTTATCTGTAAAGCGATAATTCATTGCGGTCAAACCAGTGGTACTGGGACATCCAATCCATGTAATCTGTATCGGTGCAGGCTTACGCGCAAAAGTGAGGAGTCTGTTACCACTAGTATGACCAGAAAGGTCAACCAAAATATCGATACCGTCGGCGCGTATTTTGGCTGCGAGTTGTTCGTCGCTCATGTCGAAACAAGGAATCCAGTGCGGAACGATGGACATGAACCGTTCAGTCACAACATCCTGCTCCGGATGATTGTGATAACAGAAAACATCAACCTGTTCCGGATCATGATTCTGCAGGATAGCCTCAATAAAGTAGGCGACAGCATGGTTACGAAAATCGGCAGAAACATACCCGATCTTTAAGCGCCGTTCGGGATCGCGAGAATTCGGGTGATCGGCCCAATCTCGCATTAATGGCTCTTCAAACTGCCGCGCGAACTGCAAATGCTCGGCGAATACCTGCTCAGGCGTGTGTAGCGTGGAATACTGAAGATAAAGCAGAAGATTGCTATGCGCGACGTCGTTATTCGGCCGCAGCGCCAGGCCAGCACGGCAACTACTAATAATCTCTTCCAGCCGTGACTGCTTTTGCATCGAATCGGCAAGATTGAAGTGCGCCGTTGCGTTATCCGGGGCGAGTTCGATCGCACGCCGGAAAAAGAGCTCGGCCTGGGCTTCGTACCCGGTGCGCTGGGATGCCAGGCCCAGGTTATTGAACGCTTCCACATGATCGGGATCAATTGCCAGCGCCTGTACCAAAACCTTGATTGCTTCCTGGAACTGACCATCCACGTTCAATGTCGCGCCATAGTTGGTGAGCGCGACGGCATCGCCGGGCTTCAAGGCGATCGCGTTGAGATGGCTCTCTATCGCCGGCGCTAGATCGCCTAGCTCGTGCAAGGCGACGGCCAGATTGCCATGGGCATCCGCATGCAGAGGATCAAGCCGGATAACAGTACGGAACTGCGCCACCGCATCGATACGCTCGCCCATTTTAAGTAGCGCGATGCCAAGATTATAGAAATAGCGCGGTTCGGACGGATGCTGAACAATCGCAGCACGGATCAACGACACGCACGAGGCCAGATCACCACGGCTAAAGTTAATCAAGCCGCTTAAGTGCAACGCATCGGCATGCGCAGGGTCTACATCAAGAATCTGATGACACAGCGATGCCGACGCATCGAGTTGACCGTCGTTGAACGCCTGCAGCGCTAGCGCGAATTGGGCAGTCAAGGTTGTCGAAGGCCCGCTTGACGCGGCACTGGCGGTATCTGTTAACAGCGCACAGCACTGCTTGTATTTTTTCCCGCTTCCACACGGACAAGATGCATTGCGCTGAATTTTCGATTTACTCATGTAACTTTACCTTTGGCTGTGCTGCGACTTGCCGCAATGACCGTAACAGCTAACTATGCGATGAACTTTACAGGAAGATATTGCCGCAATGCTCCAGCCAAAAGGAGGAAGAGAGCCACAGAAACCCCGTTCAGCGTCGATTTGAGGAGGATTTGCATCGCATAAACTGGCGTCACTAAAAAAAGAGACTAATTTTTGAAAATTAATCCGAAATCGCTGAGAAATTTTTCAAGTGATTGTTTTTATTGGTTAATCTTGAAATTAAATGTCTATAGAACACGTAAAAATTGCGCTAAAGTTTTATCAAATCTGGCCGAAGGGGAAAACAGGAAATCAAAGGCACGCACGGGCAATAAGAAAAAACATCGTTGCCCCAGCTAAACTTTTTGGATGACCTACCGATAAAGATTACAACAGCGGTCTGCAGCGCTCACATAGCGAGGAAGACCAAAGTTGACCAGGCTGTCAAAAGCCATCAGTCATCGGAACCCACTTACTAGGAGCTACATCATGGCCTCATTCATCAATACCAACCTTGCTTCCCTCAACGCTCAGCGCAACCTGACAACCTCACAAACCGGCCTGGCCACTTCCTTGCAGCGTTTGTCGTCCGGTCTGCGGATCAACTCCGCAAAAGACGATGCCGCAGGCCTGGCAATTACAGAGCGTCTGACGTCGCAAATCAATGGTTCGGATCAGGCTGGCCGCAATGCAAATGACGGTATCTCCCTGGCCCAAACGGCTGAGGGCGACCTGGCGCAGATCGGTAACAACCTGCAGCGTATTCGTGAGCTGGCTGTGCAATCAGCCAATGGTTCGAACTCGGCATCGGACCGCGCTTCGATCAACAACGAAGCCAAATCGCTCGCTGCTGAAATCGACCGTGTTGCACAAAACTCTTCCTTCAACGGCAACAAACTGCTCGATGGCTCGTTCAATGCGCAAAGTTTCCAGATCGGCGCCAACGGTACTGCCAACGACCAGGTCACCATTTCATCGATCAGCAGCGCACGCACTTCAGCATTGGGTGGCAGCGGTACATCAACCTCGACCACTACCACTGGCGCAGCAACGACCACAGCGCTTGCCGCTGGCGATCTGACATTGAACGGCTTTCAGGTAGGCGCATCGAGCACCGGTGCAGCGCCTGGCCAATCTGCCAGTAGCGCGTTTTCCATCGCTGCAGCTATTAATGCCGTATCGTCCCAGTCTGGCGTGACCGCTACGGCTCAGCCAACATCGATTACTGGTACCGCGGCGACTGCTTTTACAGCAACATCTGGTGCAACTCTGACGGTCAACGGCGTACAGGTCGGAGCAATCGCAGCTGGCGGAACAGTAACTGGCCAAGGCGCAAACACGGCAGCGGCAATTAACCTGGTATCGAGCCAGTCAGGTGTTAGTGCAACGGCGGATGCAGTGACCGGCAAAGTTACCTTGTCGGCAGCAGATGGCCGGGATATCGCACTTGGTGCCGGCTTTACGGCTGCCAACTCCGGATTGACAGGCGGAGCAACGACAAAAGGCACAGTCAAACTGGATTCGACGAGCAGCGTGGGTATCAATATCAGTGGTGGTAACGTAGCGTATGCTGGTCTGGCGGCTGGTGCAGTCACTGCTTCAAGCACATCGACCATCAGCAGCATCGCATCGATCGACCTGTCAACCGCAACCGGCGCCACCAACGCCCTGTCTGCCATCGATGGCGCACTGGCAACAATCAACAGCTCCCGCGCTTCACTCGGTGCTGTACAAAACCGGTTTGCATCCGTCGTTACCAGCCTGCAAACCACGTCGGAAAACCTGAGTGCATCGCGTAGCCGGATTCAGGACACCGACTTCGCTTCGGAAACTGCCAAACTGACCCGTGGCCAGATTCTGCAACAGGCTGGTACGGCGATTCTGGCTCAGGCGAATTCGCTGCCGAACGGTGTACTCTCGCTGTTGCGTTAATTCGCACCGGCAGAGTAAAAACAGCGGTCTTTCGGGATCGCTTTTCAGGACGGAAACCGGGGAACCGCTTTCCGTCTTCCAACTGACAAGGTGAGATCGAATGGACATTTCCGGAGTATCCAGCGCGCGCCCCGCGGCGCCAGTCAGTGCCGAGCAGATCCGTACGGCAGCACCACAACCGCCAGCCATTTCGCCGTCTCTGGTGGCCGACAATGGGGTTAAGCTGACAGCAAGCAAGGCAGAAAAAACCGCAGCACCCAGCGACAGCGACGTAAAACAGTCGATCGCCGTGGTCAACAGTTACCTGAAGCAGACGCTGAATGGCATCGAATTCAGCCAGGACAAAGAGACCGGTCAGACCTTGGTAAAGATTCTCGACACGACCAGCGGCAAAGTAATTCGACAGATCCCGACCGTGCAAGCGATCGAGATTTCAAAAGATATCGGCAAGCTGCAAGGCTTGCTCATCAAAGACAAGGCATAACTCCCGACGAGGGCAGACATCATGGCTATTTCATCACCAGGGATCGGGTCCAATCTTGACGTCAACTCGATCGTCACCCAACTGATTGCTATTGATAGTCAGCCACTGGCGGTATTGACCAAGCGGCAAACCAGCTTCCAGGCAAAATTGTCGGCCATCGGCAGCGTCAAGAGCGCCCTTTCTTCCTTCCAGACCGCTGTCAGCGGACTGTCCGACATCAGCAAATTTCAGGGCGCCAGCGTCAGTGCGGCAGATGCGACCATCGCCACTGCAAGCGGTAGTTCGATTGCGGTGCCGGGAACGTATGCGCTGCAGGTCACCAGTCTGGCGCAGGCGCAAAAACTGGTCGCTCCGGGCCAGACCACCAGTAACACCGCCATTGGCAGCGGCACCCTGAGCTTCGATTTCGGTACGATCAGCGGTGGCAGCGCGACCAATGGGCAATATGCAGGCGCGAGCTTCACCAGCAACGCCTCCGGTGTCAAGACCGTCACCATCGACCCTGCGAACAACACGCTTGCCGGGATCCGTGATGCGATCAATGCAGCCAAGATTGGTGTCACCGCCACCATCCTCAACGATGGCGGCACTACGCCGTACCGGATGGTGCTGACCCAAGCCAGCACGGGCGTGAGCAACAGCATCAAGATTTCTGTCGCGGGTGATGCAGGCTTGTCAGCATTGCTCGGGCAAGACCCGGCCGGTGTTCAGGCCTTGACCGAAAACCAGACCGCTGCCAACGCCGAATTCAAGATTGATGGCATCGCAGTGTCCAAGCCATCAAATACCGTCACCGATGTGCTGCCCGGCGTCACGCTGAATTTACGCGGCAAGACCGCCGCCGGTGTCAGTACCAGCGTTACCGTGGCGCGCGATACCGCGGCGATTGCCAATTCGGTGACGCAGTTCGTCACCGCGTATAACCAGATCACGCAAACGCTGACCAATGTGTCGTCGTATGACGCTGCTACCAAGTCGGCTGCCGTCCTGAATGGCGATTCATCGATCCGTTCGGTCCAGAACCAGATCCGTGATGTCCTCAATGCCCCGGTCAGTGGCGGCAACAGCGCCTACTCGGTGCTATCGGAAATCGGCGTCTCGCTGCAAAAAAACGGTTCACTGGCGCTCGACAGCACCAAGCTGCAGACCGCCATCGATAGCAATTTTTCGGATATCGCAGGATTGTTTGCCGCCGTCGGAAAAAGTACCGACAGCCAGGTCACATTCACCGGCGCGACCGCCAATACCAAACCGGGTGCCTATCCCGTCACGATCAGCCAGCTGGCGCGTCAGGGCAGTGCGGTCGGTGCGTCGGGAATCACCGGCGCAGGCGGCGCCAAAACCACCGGCTCGGCAGCAGCAGGCTTGACGGTCGATGGTACGAACGACAGCCTGACGGTCTTGCTGGATGGCGTTAGCACCAGTATTTCGCTGACCCAGCAAACCTATGCCAGCGCCGACAGCCTGGCAACCGAAATCCAGACGCAGATCAACGCTGCAAGTGCCTTCTCGACAGCAGGGTCATCGGCAACGGTGACCAACAACGCCGGTGTACTGACGATTACCTCGAACAAGACCGGCTCTGCCTCGAACTCGGCCGCCAGCGTCACGGGCGGCAACGGCAAAACGAATATCCTCGGTGCCAATCCAACGGTCACTGCAGCGTACGACACCGCCATCACCAGCGGCGTGAATGACACATTGGACGTGCAGCTCGACGGCGTTACCAAAAGCATCACGCTGGCAGCAGGCAATTACAGCTTCGCCTCGATCGCGGCGGAATTGCAAGGCAAGATCAACGGTGCGACGGAATTTTCGACACCCGGACTTGCGCTCAAGGTGACGCAAAATGCCGGTGTGCTGTCGATCCTGTCGAACACCTATGGCGCAAAATCAAGTGTGACCATCGCTAGCGGCACGGCCCTTGCCGCGCTGTTTGGCGGCACGGCACCGACCGCCACCGCCGGGCTGGATGTGATTGGCACCATCAACGGTGCGTCGGCAGTCGGCGTGGGCCAGCTCCTCACGGGTGCCACAGGTGATGGCTCGGAAGGCCTGACGCTGGTCGCCGATGGCGCGACGCTCGGCGCACGTGGCACGATCAATTATTCGCAGGGTTATGCGTTCCAGCTCAACAAGCTGCTTACCGGATTGCTCGGCGCAAATGGCCCGATGACCTCGCGTACCGACGGTATCAACGCATCGCTGAAATCGCTTGCCAAGAGCAAGGTCGATCTCAGCGCAACCATTGCACAAAACGAAAAACGCTATCGCGCCCAGTACACCGCGCTCGACAGCATCATCAGCAAAATGAATACCACCAGCAGCTACCTGACCCAGCAACTGGCCAGCATTGCCAAGAATTCTTAACGGAGAAATCGCATGTTCGGAACCACCAGAAAAGGTGCCAGTGCCTACGCCACCGTCAGCATCGAAACCGGCGTCATCGCCGCCTCGCCGCACAAACTGATCGTGATGCTGTTCGACGGCGCGATGGTTGCCGTGTCCATGGCGCAGCAGCAGATGCAGGCAGGACAAATCGAAGCCAAGGGCAAGTCGATCTCCAAAGCCATCTCGATCATCGACAATGGCCTGCGCGCCAGTCTCGATAAAAAAGTCGGCGGCCAGATCGCCGTCAGCCTCGATGCGCTCTACACCTACATGAGCAATCGCCTGCTGATCGCCAACCTGAACAACCAGCCCGAGATTCTGCAGGAAGTCCACACGCTGCTGATGGACTTGAAGACGGCATGGGACGCGATCGGTCAGCAAGCCGACTTGACGCCGGCAGCCGTCGCGGAAATCCCTGCAGCTGCCATGCCGAATGCCACACCCATGATGAAAGCGTACAGCGCATGAATAGCCAGGAAGTCCTCGATGTGTATGAAACCGTCGCAGTCATCACCGACCAGATGCTGGCCGCTGCCCGGAAGCGCGACTGGGAAGAACTGGTCGTGCTGGAATCACGCGTGGCTGGCCACGTCAGCTCGCTCAAATCCGGTGAACAACCGGCTGCGCTGACGGGCGAAACCCGACTCCGCAAAGTCCAGATCATCCAGAAAATCCTGGCCCACGACCGCCTGATCCGTGACATCACCGAACCGTGGATGGCCGAACTGGCTATCCTGATGAACAGTGCCGGGACCGAGCGCAAACTGTCACAGGCTTACGGCAGCTGACAGGCTGACTTGAAAGCTGACCAACGATGGTTGCACCGGTTGATATTCAGGGACAACGCCCGATCGCGCAGATCGACAGGTTGTTGCCGACAGCGCCAATCGGCGATGCGCGGGAAGAAGCCAATGCACGGCTAACCCAGCTGACCATCGGTCAGCGGCTGCAAGGCACTGTGGCATCGTTACTGGATGATGGCTCGTTCATCGTGAAACTGGCCGACACGGCGGTGCGCACCAACCTGCCGAGCGGCAGCAAAGTGGGCGACCAGTTGCAGATGACGCTGGTCGGCACCGAACCACGTGCCACGTTTTTACTCGACGGTGAGTCAGCTGCCGCACCCGCCACGTTCAGCCCCACCGCGCGACTGATCGACAGCATTCTGCACAATTCCACCGCCACCACCTTGCTGGGAAAAACACCCCTGGTCAATTCCGGCGCAGCGCCGCCGGCGCAGCTCGCCACGGCGTTACAAACTGCGCTGGGCCACAGCGGACTTTTTTACGAATCCCACGTTCAGCAATGGGCCAACGGTCAGCGGCCGCTGGCCGACCTGCTGCGCGAACCGCAAAATATCAATGCGCGCATCCCCGACACCACGGCAGTGACCAGCACCGACGTCGCCCTCCGGCCCGACGCAGCGCTCAATCCCGACACGGCACGCATTGTCAATCTGCAGCTCAATACGATCGACCAGCCGCGCCTGCAATGGCAGGGCGAAGTCTGGCCGGGCCAGCAGATGGAATGGGAAGTCAGTGAACAGCCACAACAGCAATCCGCCGAACGGGAAGAGCCCGAACGCAGCTGGCAAAGCGTGGTGCGCTTTGACTTGCCAACGCTGGGAAAAATCTCGGCCACCATCACGCTGGTCGGCGACCATGTGCAGATGCAGGTACGTACCGCCGACCCCGCCAGCGCCGAGACCCTGCGCGAACATGGCACCCGTCTGGCCGATGCGATCGATGCAGCGGGCGCGAAGCTCGATGTGCTGAACGTCAGACCGGAGGATGACGTCGCATGAGCAAGCCCGACACGCCTCTGCAAAATGCCGTCGCGCTGGCTTACCAGAGTGGGGATGCCGCGCCAAAGATCGTCGCCAAGGGGCGCGGTTTGATCGCCGCCGAGATTATCGCGCGGGCGAAAGAACATGGCGTGTTCGTACACGAATCCAAAGAACTGGTGGCGTTGCTGATGCAGGTCGATCTGGATGGCCAGATTCCACCGGCGCTGTACCGCGCGATTGCCGAACTGCTGGCGTGGCTTTATCACATTGAAGCGGCAAAATTGGCTGGTGACAGGGTATGATTGCAGCGACCGTGACGCCTTAGGCGTCTCTTTGTTACTACTCAATTGCTCATCAATTCAAGACCACCGATGCAAAACCATCCCGAAGAAAACGACATCGAGAACCTCGACCTCAGCCCATTCAAGGTCAGTTCGCGCCGCGAAATTGCTGCGCTCATGCGCTCCCTGTGCGACCAGAAACAGCCGATCCGCATGCTGATGGAAGGGACTGGCGAAGCCTGCGTGACCATGGTGCTGCATGTTGACGAAGGCACTGGCGAAGTCATCCTTGATGTACCGGAAGATACGAACCTGAACGCGCGGTTGCTACGTAGCGAAAACATCTCTTTCGAGACCGTGCTGGAACGGATCCGCATCCTGTTCTTTGCCACTAAAGTCGACGAATGCGAATTCAACGGGCTACCTGCGCTGCGCATACTGCTACCACCCAGCCTGATTCGCTTGCAGCGTCGCGAGTTTTATCGGGTAGCGACACCGCTGTCGACGCCGCTCCGTTGCACAATCCAGATTCTTGACGGCGACATCGTGGTGCCCGTTGCGCTGTCGTTACACAACGTCAGCGGTGGCGGAATCACGATCATTGACGACCAGCACCTGCTCGACAACACCATCGGCCGCATCTATCAGGCCTGCCAGATTTACCTGCCTGGCAGCACCGTCGTCACGACTGCGCTGGAAATCCGCAATTCGGTCGATGTCACACTGGCCAACGGCAACGTGAGCCGCCGGCTGGGTTGCCTGTTCATGGACCTGCCGAAGTCGATGCTGGCGGTCATTCAGCGTTACATCACCCGGCTTGAGCGCGAGCAGAATGCCAGATCAAACGGAATCAGATAAGGCTAGCTTGTACGGCAGTAGCAATCAATCATTGAGCGTCGGGTACGCAATCCGCTTGCGGCGGTCAACATAAAACGGGTCACAAAATCTGGCGACGTGCCGCGTACCCACGCCAATCGCTTTCGCCAAGCTGAATCGGAAGCGTCCAGCTCAAAGCTTCGGAATCCGCACCGTCTTGCTGATCATCAGCGTGCCAGACAGCACGAACAACAGCGCCAGCGGATGCAACGCCCAGGCCCCGGCATTCCACACGCCGCCCATCAGCTCGGCACCGATGCGGCCCTGCCACGCAATCCATGTCAGCACCGCCGTGATCAACACGCTGGTCGGGATCGGCGTGCCCTCGAAGTAGCGCACCTTGTCGGCCCCCTCGGAAAGCGCCTCCGCGGTGACGTTGTAGCGCGCCAAGCGGCTCACCCCGCAACATACGAAGTAAATCAGCACGAGCGCATCGAGCCCGCCACGCATCCCGGCAGCGAAGGCCAGCGTGGCCGGTGCCAGTCCGAATGAAATGACGTCGGCCAGTGAATCGAGCTCACGGCCCAGCGCGGAGTGCTGCTGACGCGAGCGCGCGATCCGGCCATCCAGCACATCGAAAATGAACGCCGCCGGCGCCATCGCCGCTGCCCAGTAAAAATGCACCAGCGACTGACTGGCCATGAACGACATCGCCAGCAACACCGCAGCCACGCCGCAAGCTGCATTCCCCAGGGTAAAAAAATCAGCCAGATGGAATTCGCGCAGCATGGAAAAGTGCTTGCGCTTCGATTGCGGTTCGGTCATTGCGACTCCTTGACTACAGTGAAATTATTTGGCCGGATCGGCCGGTACGATGGTCGTGGTTTCGCGGATCAGGCCGCCGTCGCGCACGCTGCCACTCAGAGCGCCCTCGCCCCGGATGCGGCTTTCGCAATCGCGCTTGTCATCAGCGTTCAACGCGTTACAACGGACCATCGCATTCTGCTCGTACGACACTTTACCGTCTCCAAGCTGGTGTCGGCGCGCGTCGTCGCGGGCGGCACCGGCTTCCTGCAGGCAAATCGCCTGGCTCTGGTTCGATTTACCGCTCAGGCACACTGCCCGTTCACGCTGGTAGCGCGCTTCGACGTTGGTTGCAGCGACGGTATCGGCGGCGTGTGCGGCGCCGGCAAAACTGGCCGCCAGTGCAATGGCAGCGATCAATGGATTGATATTTGGCATGATGAGATTCCCCTTAAAAATCCAAGGTAGCCGGCTACCACAAACCAGTCTGTTCGGTATCGGACATAGCGAAAACGATAAGCCTGCGCGACTTTCTGAGACAATGCGCGCCACCATGAACGCCACCCTTCGTCCCTGTCCGCAGATTGCCCTGCCCTGGCTGGCCGGGTTGCTGGCCGGTCGCTCGGTGGCGGATGCGCCAGCGCCGCAATGGCAGCTCATCGAAGTGGGTTCGGGTGATGAATCGCTATTCCGGCAGGCACATATTCCTGGCGCGACATGGCTGGATATCACCCGCCTGGAGCAAGCGCCGCTGTGGAACAAGGTACCCGATGCGCAGTTGCTGCACGTGCTGCTGGAGCATGGCCTCTGTAGTACCTCCAGCGTGATTCTTTACAGCCGCACCATGACCGCTGCTGCACGGGTCGGGCATTTGTTGCTGTATGCCGGCGTAAAAGATGTACGCCTGCTCGATGGCAACCTGGCATCCTGGCGCACGGCCGGCCTGCCGCTAACTGCAGGCCCATCGCGGCGACACGTGCCGGTGGCCACGTTCGGCAGCCCCTTTCCGGCACATCCCGATTATCTGATCGATACGTATCAGGCAAAGGCCTTGATGACACAGGCCGACGGCACGCTGGCCAGTATCCGCAGCCATGCCGAATTCATCGGTGCAACCTCCGGTTACAGCTACATCCCTGTCTGTGGCGAGATTCCCGGCGCCTGCTGGGGGCGGGCGGGTGTCTCTGGCGACATCAACAGCATGAGCGATTTTCAGCACCCTGACGGTCGCATGAAAAGCCCCGCCGCCATCAGCGCATTCTGGTCGGAGAACGGCATCGTCCCGACACGGCAAACCGCGTTTTATTGCGGTACCGGCTGGCGCGCCTCACTGGCATTTTTTTATGCACGGGCGATGGGCTGGCCGCGTATCAGCGTGTATGACGGTGGCTGGTTCGAATGGAGCAGCGACCCCGTTAATCCGCGCGTGTCGATGCTGCAATCCAGTGCCGAAAGCACCGTACGGACACCTCCACGATCCGCAGCACTTCTGCACGAATCAGCGCATACGACCGCTTGACCACCGATGACGACGATGCGCTGCCCCGGGTCGGCAAATCATCCCGTCGTGACTGTCCCGAGCCTGCATCGCCCGTAATTCCAAAAAATGAAATGGCTTGAAATTCATTTGGTGATTAGCGCAGTTGAACCCGAAAGTGGCGCAGTTAGACGAACTGCGCCAGCCAAAACAGCACCATGACTACTGAAACTTAACTCTTCAAAACCATCTCATCTCGTAGGTTGGGCTGCGAAGCCCAACATGCGTCACGATCGGCACACCGGTGTTTCGATCGATGACATCCACACACCGCCTGCTCTTGCCAACCACCGCAAATCACTCAGCACCGTCGCGTGGATCGCGAAGCCCTGTCAGCGTATTGCGATGGCGACGCATGTTGGGCTTTGCAGCCCCAACCTACCGCCAGGTGCTTTGCATGCTGAAATTTGCAGCGCAGAACCCACCTTGACATACCTGGCTTCGCGGCCTGATGGCTCTGAACCTTGATGCAATCGCCACAGAACCCAGGGCACGAAAGTACCCGCGGACCGTGTGCTGCCCATCGGACAGGCGAATGGCGTTGACGACTGCGGTCGGTTCCAGTGAAGCCGCGACCGCACGCGCATCCTTGCTGCGATCCGATGCGGCGCGTACCATGTGCGCACTTCAATCATCCGCACCACTTTTACAGGAATTACCATGGACGACCGCTTGACCACCGATGAATACGATGCCCTGACCCAGATCGGCAAATCATCCCGCGGTGACCGGCCCAGCGCCTGCATCGCCCGCAATTCCAAAAAACTCAATGGCCTGAAATTCATCAGCCATGCAAAAGATGGCCACCTGGCGCTGACCGAAAAAGGCCAGCAAACCCTGTTCCTGCGTCAGTGCATAGAAGGTTTACGCGCCGTCTCGACCGACTCACTGGCAAATCTGGCCGCCGATGTCGCGCTGTTCCTCGGCAAGAAAGGCCACATCACCCGTGCCGACGACGGCACCTATGCCATCACCCAGCGCGGGCAGGAATCGCTGACCGATATCGATACCTCAGCCAAGTCGTAATCCATCAGTGTCGCTTTCTCAAGCGAACTTGTTCTTCCGTCCGGTCTTGATGTTGAGCGAATACCGCACGCCTTTTTCGGTCATTTCGATTGCATCCGGCGGCTCTTCGCCGGCCAGCACGCCGGACAGCACCCGCAATCCCTCGCCCTTGCGCAAAAGCGCATCGGCACGTTCATAGACATTCTTGCAGCCGGTTTCGGCGATCAGCGACTGGACGATGGCGACTTTCCAGGCATCCACGCCGGCGGCCTGGAATTCGCAGACCAGGTAGCCCTTAACGCCGCCGTACCATTCCGCCACCAGACCTGACAGGCCGTCTTCTTCACCGACCACCAGTTGGACCGGCGTCGTTTTGGCGCCGCTGCGTTTGGCGACGGCCGCTTTTACCCGCCGCTTGATGAGGGCATGATCGACTGGCTCGTCCGGCTCGAAGCTCCAGACACGGGCGCGAATTTGTGATTTGGAATTGTAGGCAGCGCGGGCCAGAAACTGGCCGTTGGAGGCATGCACCAGCGCGGTAATGCCGGCGGTCATTTTTTCTTGCGGGCGGCCATCGACGCGTTCGACGGCGGATGCATAGATCCACGGCTGGCGTTCGAGCAGGCTTTTTTCCTTGCCTTGTTTGATGGTGATGATGAGCATGACGGAGTTCCGGAAAAGATTGCGCAATACGATGACTACGAACCTGCGCAGTGTAATAAGGTTTTGCAGCGACATCCATGCAATCATTGCGCAATTCCGTCCTCCGTTCCGCTATTTGTCGAGAAAGTCCCCATGAGCATCCGTAACCTGCCGCTGCTGTTCAAACCGAAATCCGTCGCTCTGATCGGTGCATCGAGCCGGCCGGGCAGCATCGGCGCGGCGGTCCTGCACAACCTGATCGCCGGTGGCTTTGCCGGCAAGATCCTGCCGGTTAATCCGAAGTACCGCAGCCTGCTCGACCTGGAGGTCTGGCACAGCGTCGCGAGGCTGCCGGTCACGCCCGACCTCGCGATCATCTGCACGCCGCCCCACACCGTACCGGGACTCATCACTGCGCTCGGTGAACGCGGTTGCAAGGCGGCCATCGTGATGACGCCTGGCATGGGCAAGCAGCGCGAGGCCATGCTGAACGCCGCCAAGCCTTTTTTGTTGCGCATCCTTGGCGCGACCAGTGGCGGTGTGCTGGTGCCGGGCATCGGCCTCAATGCCAGCTTCTCGCATGGCCAGGCACTGCCTGGCAAGCTGGCCTTTGTTTCGCAATCCGGCGCGCTGATGAATGGCGTGCTGGACTGGGCGAGCACGCGCGGCATTGGCTTTTCGAAGTTCCTGTCGCTGGGTGACAGCGCTGATATCGACTTTGGCGATCTGCTGGATTATCTGGCGGGCGATTCGGCAACGCACGGCATTCTGCTGTTCCTTGAGGATGTACGGCTGGCGCGCAAATTTATGTCGGCCGCGCGCAGTGCGGCACGCGGAAAACCGGTGCTGGTCATCAAGGCCGGCCGCGCTGCCGAGAGCGCGCGTGCGGCGGCGTCGCACACCGGCGCACTGGCAGGCACCGACAGTGTCTATGACGCGGCGATCCGCCGCGCGGGTATGTTGCGGGTGTATTCGACCGAGGCCCTGTTCGGCGCGGTCGAGACCCTGGCGCGGGCAAAACCGATGCACGGCGAACGCTTGGCCATTCTGACTAACGGCGGCGGACCCGGCGTGATGGCCACCGACGCGCTGGTCACCCTGCACGGCAAACTGGCTACGCTGGCACCCGCCACCATCACACAACTGGCAACGGTGTTGCAACCGACCTGGTCGCAGGACAACCCGGTCGACATCGGCGGCGACGCACCAGTCGAACGGTATCGCGCTGCTCTCGCCAGCCTGCTCGCCGATCCGGAGTCGGACGCGATCCTGTTCATCCATGCCCCGAGTGCCCTTGTCTCCAGCACCGAGATTGCGCAGGCACTGGTACCGCTGTTGCAGCAATCCTCGCGCAATGTGCTGGCCTGTTGGCTCGGTGGGGCAGCGGTGGCCGAAGCGCGTCAGCTCTTTTCGGCGGCGGGTATTGCCACCTTTGACACGCCCGAAGAAGCCGTGCGCGGCTTCATGCAGATCATTGATTTCCGGCATAACCAGCAATTGCTGATGCAGGTGCCGCCCGCCTTGCCGGACCATGGCACGACCGAACGCCTGCGCGCGCAGGCGCTGGTGCGCGCCGCGCTGGCGGATGGACGCACGCTGCTGTCGGAGCCGGAGACCAAGACAGTGTTGGCTGCGTATGGCATCCCGGTCGTCGCCACCATGACCGCTGCCAGTGTCGACGACGCCGTGCGCTGCGCCGCGGACATCGGTTTTCCGGTGGCGATCAAGATCCTGTCGCCGCAAATCTGGCACAAGTCGGATGTCGGTGGCGTCGCGCTCGACTTGGACGATGCCGAGGCCGTGCGACATGCTGCAAGCGCAATGCACAAGCGCCTCAACGAGCTGCAACCGGAGGCCGAACTGCAGGGCTTTGCGGTACAGGCGATGGCGCGTCGGCCGCAGGCCCATGAACTCATCGTTGGTGTCAGTACCGATCCGGTGTTCGGCCCGGTGATCCTGTTCGGTCAGGGCGGGGTTGCCGTCGAAGTACTGGATGACCATGCAGTCGGCCTGCCACCGCTCAATTCGGTGCTGGCCGCCGACATGATTGCACGCACGCGGGTGTCGCGCCTGCTGGCCGGTTACCGCAATCGGCCTGCCGCCGACCTGGCTGCCATCAATCACACGCTGATCCAGATTTCCAACCTGGTTGAGGATTTGCCGGAGCTGGTCGAACTCGACATCAATCCGCTGCTGGCCGACGGTCAAGGCGTCATCGCCCTTGATGCGCGGATGCGGGTCGCGCTGCCAACCGGCAAATCACGGCAGGCAATACGGCCGTATCCGCAGGCGCTGGAGCAAGTCATCGACTGGCACGGCGAGGCGCTGACAATCCGGCCAATCAAGCCCGAGGATGGCGCGGCGCATTTGGTCTTTTTTAACCAGTTGAACCAGAACGACGTGCGCTACCGGACCTTTTCCAGCATCCGTCAATTACAGGAGCCGCAAGTCGCCCGCCTGACCCAGATCGATTACGACCGGGAAATGGCT
This sequence comes from Actimicrobium antarcticum, assembly GCF_039536745.1. Taxonomy (NCBI): domain Bacteria; kingdom Pseudomonadati; phylum Pseudomonadota; class Betaproteobacteria; order Burkholderiales; family Oxalobacteraceae; genus Actimicrobium; species Actimicrobium antarcticum. Next base: position 195,469 of record NZ_BAAAZE010000005.1, on the reverse strand, counting down.
TTTATCGCCACGCGCGTACGGCCCGACGGCGAGCGCGAAACCCTCGGCGTGGCACGCGGGATTGCCGACGCCGACAACCAGGAAGCCGAATTCGCCATCATCGTGCGCTCCGACATGAAAGGCCGCGGGCTCGGCCGACTGCTAATGCAACGCCTGATCGATTATTGCCGCAGTCGTGGCACCCAGTTCATCGTCGGCGAAACCATGTCCGACAACAAGGGCTTGCTGACGCTGACCCAAAAGCTCGGCTTCATCGCGCTGCCGGTGCCCGAGGAACGCATCATGTCGCTGCGGCTGGACCTGCAACCACGCTGAATGACCCGGTCTGTGCGCATCCACACAGACCTTGCCGGATTGACAACGCATACTGGGTCTTCACTCATTGACGAGGAGTCACCATGATCAAGAACGCATCGGCAGTCTGGCAAGGCGGTATCAAGGATGGCGGCGGTACCATTTCGACCGAAAGCGGTGTGCTCAAGGAAGCACCGTACGGATTCAATGCACGCTTTGAAGGGGGCAAGGGCACCAATCCCGAGGAGTTGATCGGTGCGGCGCATGCAGGCTGTTTTTCGATGGCCTTGTCGCTGATGCTGGGTGACGCCGGCATGGTGCCGGAACGGATCGATACGAAGGCGGCAGTGACGCTGGACAAGGTAGGCGATGGCTTCGAGATCACCGCCAGCCATTTGACCGTGGTCGTGAAGATACCGGGCGCGGACCCGGCGAAGTTTGCTGCGATTGCGGAGAAGGCGAAGGCGGGTTGCCCGGTGTCGAAGCTGCTGAAGGCGGCGATCACGATGGATGCGCGACTGGAAGCGTGAGGCACAGCGCGGCTTGAATGGGCACACTACCAGGCACCCGGCCGAGTACGGCCGAGGTGCGCAATGGGTGTAACAAATTGACGGTGTAGCCCTGGGCAAGGCAAACGCTTTGCCATCTCCTTGCAAAGCCCGATACAGGATAACTTCAAGCCTATTTAACCTTGCAAATCATGGAATGAAACTCCACGATTGCAAGGATACTCAAGCACCATCTGCCTGTCCGGCGAACCAAACAACTTCAGGATTCGGCCTACGTGACTGTGCGGAAGCGGCGCCAGATTGGCTGCGCCACTCCTGCAGTGCCATCTGCCAAATCCCCAACCAGCATCTATCGCACAAAGCTACCGCGCAATCAAACCAAAACCGAACCACCATCGCCACAACGCCTGACAGCACCACACGCGCACAAGGTAAAATCCCGGTTTGATCCGAAGCGCGATCCCACTCATCACACCCACCGCAATGTCCGACACTCCCGACCTGCAAGACCTGCCCGACATCGATCCTGATGCCGACATCAATGAACCGCGCCTGTGGCGCAGCGTAGGCTGGACCGCACGCGTCATCAAGAACGATGATGACGAGGGCTGGGCGGTGGCCATGATCAAGGATGGCGAGGCCGAACCGGCGCTGATCGGGCCGTGGACCATGGGCCGCAACAAGAAGGACCCGAAGCCGCTCGACGTGAATGCCTTCAATACGCTGGTCAAGACCGCCTCCGAAGTATTGCGCCGCCACGAGCAGCAACTGCATGCGCAACTGCACAAGAGCGTCATGGTCAGCACCGACACGGCGGAGTTCGAGGTCACACTCGATATCGTGCCTGATGAAGATGATCCGTATGCAATGCTCACGGCCCGTGATGGCGATGGCGAGCAACTCGCGCAGGTGCGGGTAGCGCCGAATTTCAAGCTCACGCGCGCCACCGCCAGTACGTGGATCGAGAACGACTTCCGCAAACCGAACCAGTGACTCGGTTGAGCCCTGCCTGATGGATCAGCCAGCCGTTGCACCGCGCTATACCGTGGCGGTGCGTGCCCTGTGCGAATTCACGGCCAAGCAGGGCGACCTCGACCTGCGTTTCACGCCATCGCCAACCGCACAGGAAGGCATCGCCGGTCATACGCTGGTGGCGTCGCGCAGGTCGGCAGACTACCAATCCGAAATCAGCTTGAGCGGCGATCATGGCCCGCTGCTGGTGCGCGGTCGTGCCGATGGTTACGATCCATCGCTCAATCGACTGGAGGAGATCAAGACCTTTCGCGGTGACCTGACGCGCATGCCCGAAAACCATCGTCATCTGCACTGGGCGCAGGTCAGGATCTACGGCTGGTTGCTGTGCCAGGAGCGCGGACTCGATGCGCTCACGCTGGCGCTGGTGTATTTCGATATTGGCAGCCAGCAGGAAACCGTGCTGACCGAAGTGACCGATGCGGCGACACTCAAGCAGTTTTTCAAACTTCAATGCGAGCGCTTCCTGGCGTGGGCCACGCAAGAACTGGCCTACCGCTCGGCCCGCGACGCCGCCTGGACTACGCTGGACTTTCCGCATCCTGCCTTTCGTGCAGGGCAGCGCGAACTGGCGCAAGCCGTCTATCAGGGCGTCACCAGCGGGCGCTGCCTGCTGGCCCAGGCGCCGACCGGCATCGGCAAGACCATCGGCACGCTGTTTCCGTTGTTGAAGGCGGCGCCATCGCAGCGACTCGACAAGCTGTATTTTCTGGCGGCAAAAACCTCGGGACGCAGCCTCGCGCTCGGGGCCGTGGCGCTGCTGAAACAGCACGCACCAGTGCTGCCATTGCGGGTGCTGGAACTGGTGGCGCGCGACAAGGCCTGTGAGCATCCCGACAAGGCCTGCCATGGCGATTCGTGCCCGCTGGCCCGTGGCTTTTATGACCGGCTGCCACAGGCGCGGGCCGCGGCAATACACAATGACAGCGGCATGACAGGCCACCAGTCGCTGCGTAGCGTGGCGCTGGCGCATGACGTCTGTCCGTATTATCTGGCGCAGGATCTGGTGCGCTGGAGCGACCTGGTCATCGGCGACTACAACTATTATTTCGACAGCAGCGCGATGCTCTACAGCATGGCCATGGCCAACCAGTGGCAGGTGGCAGTGCTGGTCGATGAAGCGCACAACCTGATCGAACGTGGCCGCAAGATGTATTCGGCACAGCTCGGCCAGCGCAGTTTCAATGCCATGCGCCTGATGGCACCGGCGCCACTGCGCAAGAGTCTGGACAAGGTCGGCCGCAGCTGGACCGCACTGGTGAAAGAAAATGCACTGGACTATCAGGTACTGGCTGCGTTACCGGAGAAATTCATGACGGCGCTGCAGCTGGCCATCACCAGTCTCGGCGACTTTTTCAGCGAGAATCCGACCCGGGTCGATGTCGACCTGCAGCGCTTTTATTTCGATGCGCTGCACGTAATGCGGATGGCCGAGTCGTTCGATGCCAACTCGCTGTTCGATATCACCCGGCAGGCGGCCGGCGACACCGTGCTGTGCATTCGCAATGTGATTCCGGCGCCCTTCCTTGCGCCCCGGTTTGCGGCAAGTCGCTCGACCACACTGTTTTCTGCGACGCTCAGTCCGTGGCATTTTTATAGCGATACGCTGGGATTGCCCGCATCCACGGCCTGGATCGACGTCGCGTCGCCGTTCACGGCCGACCAGCTATCGGTGCGGCTGGTGAACACGATCTCGACGCGCTTCCAGCATCGCGATGCATCGATTGCCCCGATCGTCGCGCTGATGGCCGAACAGTACCGGCAACAACCCGGCAACTACCTGACGTTTTTCAGCAGCTTTGACTACCTGCAAAAAGTCACCACGCTGTTCGCTGCGCGGCATCCGGATATTCCGATGTGGGCGCAGTCACGCAGGATGGAGGAAGCCGATCGCGATGCGTTCCTGGCGCGCTTTGCACCCGGCGGACGCGGCATCGGGTTTGCGGTACTCGGTGGCTCGTTCGCCGAAGGCATCGACTTGCCGGGCGATCGCTTGATCGGTGCCTTCATTGCCACGCTCGGGCTACCGCAGATGAATCCGGTCAACGAGCACATCATGCGCCGGATGGAAGCGCGCTTTGGTAGCGGCTATGACTACACCTATCTGTTTCCCGGATTGCAGAAAGTCGTGCAGGCCGCCGGTCGTGTCATTCGTACCGAGTCGGATCGTGGCGTGGTGATCCTGATCGATGACCGCTTTGGCCGTAGCACGGTACAGGCCTTGTTGCCGCGCTGGTGGACACCCGAAATTTTATTGCCAAAGTGAACTAATTACCTTCGACGGACCACTTATCGGCGTGCCGGATGCAAATCTGGCACGCCGCTTTCCCGTCAACAGCAAATCACTGTGAATGGATGCATCCATGGAATGGTCAGAAGGCTATGTCGCAGACGTCCCTTACACCACCGAATTTTTTGGCGAACAGGCACCGGACTTCCTCAATTGCGTTGCCATCATCAATGGCTACGAGCCCGTGGCGACCGATAAGCCATTTACGTATTTTGAACTGGGGTGCGGCCACGCATTGACCTTGAATATCCTCGCGGCCGGCAATCCTCTTGGCCAGTTTTATGGCGTCGATTTCATGCCCTCGCACATCGCCGCTGGATGTGCGCTGGCAGATGCTGCCAAACTGGACAACCTGACTTTGCTGGACAGCAGTTTTGCGGACCTGGCCAGCGGCAAGGTAGCCGATATTCCGCAGTGCGATTTCATTACCCTCCATGGCGTGTACAGCTGGATCAGTGCAGACAATCAGCAGCATATCGTCAGTTTTATCCGCCAATACCTGAAGCCCGGCGGAATTGTCTATGTCAGCTACAACGCCTTGCCGGGCTGGAATGCAGCAATGCCGCTGTCACGCCTGTTGGTCGCACATGCGAATCTGCATCCGGCACAAAGCACGATCCAGCTACAGCACGCCGCCGCCTTCATTCAACAATTCGACATTGAACAGGCCGGTTTTTTCAGTACGACGCCGGCCCTGAAAGATCTTCTGGGCGTGCTGAATCGGTATAACCCGACTTATCTGGTGCACGAATATCTGAACCAGAATGCAGCGCCGCTTTACCACATGGATCTGGTGCGCGATTTAGGCTCCGCGAAAATGGATTATGTGGGCTCTGCCGATCTGTGCCAAGCGTATCCGGATTTGTATTTTAACGAACAGAAACTCGCTCTCATCAATGCGGTTCCGAACTCTCCCTTGCGCGAGACAGTAAAAGACTTTTTGCTCAACACCCGTTTCAGAAAGGACGTGTTCGTGCGTGGCGCAAGAAAAATGGGAATCACCAGACAAAAAGCGTTGCTGAAAAAAATCACGCTGGCGCTTGTGGTGCCGAAACAAGGAGTGCAATTGAATGGCCTCAACGCGGGCACGATGACCTTCAATGTGCACCAGGACATTATTCTCCCTGCCATTGAGGCGCTGGCAATATGTCCTCGCACGCTCGCGGAACTGGCCACCTTGCCATCGCTGGAAAAAGAATCCCTGATCGAAATCGCCAAGCTGGCGATGATGTTGACGACAGCAAACCAGACCACGGTGTGCACGGACCGTCCGCGCAACGTGTCGGCGACGGCGCGACTGAACCTTGCTATCGCGCATGAGTTGCACTACAGCGATCAATACGGAGCTCTGGCGTCACCAGCCGTCGGGAGCGGCATTGCGCTAAATCCAGTGGAATTATTGGTGTACGGAATACTCCGGAAGCCATCGCCACCCAACGGCCAAGACGTCGGCACCATCGCCTTGGAAGTACAAAAAATCCTTGACGATCGTGGTCGCCGATTACGCGTCAACGGTGTACCAATAGAGTCCGAGAAACAAAATATGGCCGAGATCACGCGTCATGTAACTGCTACGCTAAAGGCTAAACTCCCGCTGTGGCGTCAACTCGGCATACTGTGACCTGATAGCCCTTCGTGCCAGGTCGTATGTCGGGCAAGACTTGGTCAGCCCTGCCCGACAGGTCAGAAGTGTCGTTTGACCACTTCGTCGAACGCATCGGCAGCCGACAACCCGTCGCGCATCAGTGTCGTGATTTCATCAGAATACTCGCCAATTGCCGCTGGCAATTTCTGGCGATTTTCCTTGAAGTAGGCATACTTGGCGGCGTCAACCAGATCGGTGGCCTTGATCGTGGCTGCAGTATTGCGAACCGTGCGCTTGACGTTACTGGTTTTGCCAACATTCGCACTGGCAGCCTGAATTTTTTCGAGCGAATAGACGACAGTGGCATTGCTGCCTTCGAATTCATCGTCTTTCGGGTGCAGCAAATGATGATTGCTGTCGAAGGCCATTTTCTTGTCGGAGCTGTTGAGGACCTGATAATTTGGCCGTGCACCTGGCGTGCTGAGTGCAAACTGCACCCGATCACCGTAGGCTGCCATCTGGGCCATCACATCATTGAGAAAATCCGTGGTCAGCGTATCGATCTTACCGTTCCAGCGCTTGCTTCTTGTCGTAGTCAAAGTGCGTATTTCCAAAAATGTGGAGTAATAAATATGAGGCCATGCCAGTTACAGTCATGGTCGCAAGGCGACTATGTGTTCCGTAATCGGTATAGCGCAATCCGTGTACCCGTATTATCGCCGGACACGATTCCAACCGCAAAAAAATTACGTCATGTCGCCGACTTTGCCTTGGCCTTGGCCTTCACATTCAGGTTATCGGCCAGGAACATCATTGCGCGTTGCAGGCTGATATCGGCATCATCGAGAATGCACTCTTCGGCTTCCGGTAGAAACTCATCCCAGTACATCAGCAAGCTTTCCTGCATTTCATGCGGTGCCGTTGCGTGTATGAAGTCAATCACGGCGGCGCTGTCGAGTCCGTTTTTGCGCACCTGCCGGATCATCGTGCGCGCCTCGGCCTGGGTAATCGCGATCTTCGGTTTGGCCGCAGTCGCCAGGCACATGAACAGTGTCTTCTGTGAAAACGGATCGTCCTTGCCCTTGGTCAACGAGGTCCACTCCTTGGAAGCGAAGGCAGCAAAGCTGTCGAGGTCTTCCAGGAAAACATCCTCCAGGTGATAGCGATCCTTGAGCCGGTTCAGGACATCATGCAAGGCTAGTGTCGGACTCAGCATGACCGGGCCATCCATCCTGATGATGTCGCGCCGGATTTTTTCGGCAATCGCGTGATGCGGTTCCGGCACGTCATCAAGGATGGCCTTGGCGATCTTCAGCTTGCCATCGGCCGGTGGACGTGACCTGATCGCGTCGATCACGCGTTCGAATTCAGCGCGACCCAACACCTTTTTAGTACCCGCATGACGCATCAGGATCGCACTGCGAATAACCGCGTCCACCGCGACCGGATCGACTGTGGCACGGGAAATATGCAGGTCGTCGCAAAACCAGTGCGCGGCAGCGATCAACGCGATGGCGTCTTGCCGCAGCTTGAATTCACGGCGATAAGCCGCCAGCGAGTACGGATTTTTCAGGGTGCGGTACTGTTGAAATTCCAGCAGCGATTGACTGTCCATGCCAACGCCGTCTGCCATGGCCTGCATCGCAAACAGCTTTTTGAGCATCTCGTTACCACTGCGGGAATGGAATAAAAAAGTGTTGTCCTGCAAAGATTGAGCGGCCTTGTCAAGATCGCCACCGCTACTGTCTTCGAGATAGAGGCTTACCAGATTGACGATCCGGGTACGCGCATTGTCGAGTTCACTCTGCAGACTGCTGGTGCCAAAATGCGCAGCAACCTGCACCGTTCCTTTTGCGCCATCCGTGATCATGGCGTTGCAGCGGGCCATGTCGATGGTGCCCTTGCGAACACCATGGCTGAGTGCCTTTTCAAAAAAAGGACGCTTGTCGACCAGCGCGACAGCTTGCTTGATCGCTGTCATCGGCTTACAGCGCAGATTCTTCGGCCGGACCGGACGAAGGTTTGCCGGAGGCTGGCGGCGCTGTCGGCATCTCCCGGCGTGGTGGCGGCGCGGTCGGATCGAGTTCCATCTGTTCCAGATCGGCTTCGGCTTGCAGGCGTTGCTTGAGACGGATTTTCAGTTGCGGCAAGACCTGCTCGAACATGTCCGGATGATCATGCTTGAGCAGCCAGGTCAACTGCTTCCAGTCATGATCGGTGGCTTCGGATTTTTCAATCTCGTCGCTCTCTTCGGTGTGCAGATGATTGAAGGTGCCGTAGTTGGCAAAGTGAATCACCATTTCATCACGATCGGACAAATAATCCACCAGCGCTTCGCAACCGCCATCGAGCTCGCCGATCGCATCCAGAAATTCTTCGGTGTCAGCGTCTTCGCGGAACAGCACGGCGTTGACCATGCCACGCAAATGGGTGTGGGTATGGTCGCCATACAGGCGCTCCATCACCAGCGCACGGGCAAACTGCTCCGGCGTCACCAGCAGATTGACGACTGATTCATGGGAGGCATCGAACTCGCGAATCACCGCCAGCAAGTCCTTCGGCGGCATATCTTCCAGCACGGCGACGAGGGCAAGATCGCCTTCGGATTCGGCAATCGATACCAGCGCAAATTCGGCGCCGGCGATGTCGCCAGCCCGGATCAGGCTGGCGGCTTTTACTACGAGGGCATTGGACATTGAGGCTCTAATTTAAAAACAATGATATTCAGGGGCCAGCGGCTATGTGAATCAGACGATCCGCATACCAGCGACCATTGCGACGAGGGACGGCAACGGTTTATTCCCGGCGATCGAAACCTTGCTCGGACATCCATGCCGAACCGGCTTCGTCCAGATCAACTTCGTCGTCATCATCGTCGCGACCGTTTTCGCCTTCATCGTGTTCTTCGTCATCCGACGCCGCACGCTGATTGCCACTGCCGGCTTTTCCGTGCAGGTATTCGAGGCAGATCGTCGTGATCAGGAAGCGCTCGCCACCGGGTTCCAGCAAGACATCGTCAGCCAGTTTTTGGGTAGTCGCGGAGAACTGCACTGCATCGATCAGTTCGCTCCACTCCGGGAAGTCATCCGGGTCGGTGGTCGATAACAAGTACATCGCCTGCAGATTCACAAAAGTGATGTCACCGTGAAAAGCCACCGCCACCATTTCAGGTGCAATCTCGATCATCGGCATTAATGATTTGAACTGGGCCCGTTTGTCCTTGAGCCGTTTGGTCAGGACGTCATTGCCCTCGGAATCGCTCTGCAGGTCTTCGAGCTCGGCTTTGTATGCCTTGGACAGGTCTTCGAAATAGTAGGAGAGGCTCATTGCAGCACTTTGTTCATGTAGGTTTTCCAAATTTCTTCCGCGGCTTCCAGAGGGTTCTCCAGCAGGCTGCGGTGGCGGCTTTCGTCGTAAGCACTGCGCTTGGCGTCGTCTGCCAGCAGATCGTAGGCTTCCTGTACGTCGCGAAACTTGTCAGCAGCATCGGCTGCCGTGTTTCTGTCAGGATGAAACTCCGACGCCTTCTTGCGATAGGCATTCTTGATGGCGGCGCTCGATGCATCGCTGTCCAGACCGAGCACGGCGTAATAATTTTTCATGGGTGAGGATTTCTCTGGAGCATGGAGACCAGCGAAATGGTCTGAGGCGAAACGTGTTTATCGCGATGTGGCGCGACAATTGCTCTAGCAAGGATACACCACGCCGCCGCCCACGTCGATTACGCCCGACGCACAGCACTGGGAGCCCAAGGCAAATATCGGCAATTCAGCGATGCTTGCCAACAGTAGTCCGGCAAGTTGCTTACCCAATAAAAAAGCGCCTTGCGGCGCTTTGAGGGTGCTGAATGTTATCGACTCAAAATGTGTGGCGAACGCCCAAATTGAACGCCTTGTCACCTGATCCGGCTTCGATGGCGCTGCCGACTGTGTAGCCTGCACCATTGTCATTGGAAATACGGGCGTAAGCCGCGTACAGCTCGGTGCGCTTGGAGAACGCATAGCGGTAACCAAGTGCCCACTGGTTGGCATCCTGGTTCAATGCGGTCCGATCATTCTTGCGGATATACGAACCAAGCAGCGTATGCACGCCGAAGGGCACGGTCACGCCGACCAGCATGTCACGGCTATCAGTTGATGCCGTTGGGGCAACCGCACTGCCGTATGGATTGGCGGTATTACGCAGCGGTGAGCTGTTGGTGCCTTTGTTGACACCATAACCGAGATGCAGTTTCGCAACGTTGAAATCGTAGGTCATCGCCAGCAAAGTGTCTTTTGCAGTCGAGGTGCCCGTTACAGTAGCGGTATCGTTATTCCGGTTGTGATAACCGAGTCGTACTGCGATCGGTCCGTTAGCGTATCCGAGGGCCGCACCATACTGCCGCGCGGCTTTCGTGTCACCGGCGACTTCACCGAATCCATACGCCAGTTCGCCGGTAAAGCCTGAAAGATTTGGCGAGACATACTTGATTGCATTGTTCATCCGGCTGGCGGCATCGCCCGTATTGGGCATCAGGTTGGCGGCGTCGCCAGCCATTCCAGTACCGAACGGATCAGCCAGCACCAACGTCACGTACTGCGGCGTGTATTGGCGGCCCATTGTCACTGCGCCAAATCCACCCGACAAACCGACGAATGCCTGACGGCCAAATGCGGTATTTCCCTGGTTGAATCCGCCAGTATCGATAGCGATGCCGGTTTCCAGCAAGAAGTTGGCGGCCAACCCACTACCGAGATCTTCGGTACCGCGAAAGCCAAGCCGTGAGCCTGATGCAACGCCGCTGGTTAATTTGGACACAGATCCGGCTGCACCACCACGCTCGGCCACGACGCCAACGTCGGCGATTCCATACATGGTGACATTAGTTTGTGCGGCCGCAGTACCTGCTGCGGAACCCAGGAGTAAAAATAATAGTGTTGATTGTTTCATTGAATTTCCTTCAAAAATAGAAGTAGTGAATCAGGATCGAACCTTGCCTCAATAACTATCTTCTCAATAACTATCCGGACAGGATTCATTTGTTAAACCACCCAACAGACAAACGATGCAAATGCTTGATGCCAACGCGTCAACAGTTTTTTGAATAGTCTGTCTTTCTGTTTTTGGATTCGCGCAGTGCCGGACTGAAAATGCGTCTTGGGAGTACCGCTTCACCCCTGCTGACGTGTAGCCATTGTTGTCTGATCAATTTGGCAACGTCAATGATTTATCGGATTTACACCAACAAGTTGCCGACGATGCGTCACATTAAAACCACAATCTATCCAGAGAGAAAAATGGCCAGGTAACTCGGGTAAAAATAGAGATCTCCCTGCCAACATTGCAGGGACAAGGGAATACGGGACGCGCATGTAAATGCGGAAGGTTGCGTGTATGACGCTAGATGGCAAATACGGTAACTATGGACAATTGACCTGCTCGCAATGTGGCTCGTTGGCGTTTCTATATTTGCATGTTCATGATGTCCTGATACGCAGACACCAGCTTGTTTCTTACCTGCACCGTCGCTTGAAAGCCGATGTTCGCCTTCTGCGATGAAATCATGACATCCGACAAACTGACCTTGTCGTCGCCAAGCGCAAATCGCGAACCCAACTCCTGTGACGCCTTTTGTGACGCGTTGACACCGTCCAGCGACGCCTTGAGCGCATCGGCAAAGCCAACCTTGCCGGTACTGACCGGATCAGCAGCAACCGCATTCACGCCACCCTGCGGACGTGTGGCTGCAGCCTTTAACTGGCTGATCATGGCTTCGATCCTGCCGGTATCAATCATCGATGTTTTCATGCAAATTCCTTATTGGCATTTCTTTTCCGTGCGGGTGCTCAGAACGAGTCGCTGACGACCATACGGCTTTTTGACCATCCCACAGTAGCAGTCGATGCCACAATCATGTTCAGGAGCAACTAGGAAAAGGTGGGTCTGTTTGGTGGATTGAATCTGTGCAGCTAGACGACAATCGTGACCAGAGCAATAATTGCGCTAAGGAAATCATGAATCACGTATCCACCATTGCCAGTACCCGGGGAGTTTCATCATGGCTGTAGCCGCCGACGGCACCATCACGCCCAATCCGCTAATCAGTTTTGCGGAATCCCAGGGCGGTCGCAATCTGCTGCTGATGCTTGGTGCGGCGATCGTGATCGCGGTGATGGCGGGTGTCTGGATGTGGAGTCAGCAACCTGACTACCGGGTCTTGTTTTCGAATTATTCGGACCGTGATGGCGGCGCCATCGTCACGCAATTGCAGCAGATGAACGTGCCTTACAAATTTGCCGAAGGCGGTGGCGCAATTTTGGTACCAGCCGGCCAGGTCCACGATGCGCGCCTGCGCATCGCGGCGATGGGACTGCCAAAAGGCGGCAATGTCGGCTTTGAATTGATGGAAAACCAAAAGCTGGGCGTGTCGCAATTTCTGGAACAAGTCAATTTTCAGCGCGCGCTGGAAGGTGAGCTGGCACGTTCGATCCAGTCCATCGCCGCGGTCGAATCTGCACGGATTCACCTGGCCCTGCCGAAGGCATCGGTATTCGTTCGCGACCAGCAAAAACCTACCGCATCCGTGATGCTCAACCTGCATCCGGGTCGCACGCTCAATGAACAGCAAGTCAGTGCAATCATTCATCTGGTGGCCAGCAGCGTGCCGGAACTGCCGCCTGGCAACATCAGCGTGGTCGACCAGAACGGCAACCTGCTGTCGGATGCGAACAAACCAGCCAAAGCCAACGGTCTCGATCCGTCCCAGCTGAAGTATGTGCAGGAAGTTCAGCAAAACATTGTGCGACGTATCGAATCGATCATTACACCGATCGTCGGGCCGAATAACGTGCGCGCCGAAGCGACCGCTGACATTGACTTTTCGAACAGCGAGCAGGCCGCCGAAACTTACAAGCCAAACAGCCCGCCCAACCAATCGACGATGCGCAGCCAGCAAAGCAGCGAATCGCAAGGCAGTGCCGCCAGCAATGGTGGTGTCCCTGGCGCGTTGTCGAACCAGCCGGCAGCGCCTGCGACGGCACCGATCACGGCTCCAGCGGCCGGAGCCACGCCAGCCCCGGGGACGGCTGCCAACCCAACGCAAAAAGAAACCACCACGAATTTTGAAGTCGACAAGACGGTCCGCTACGTTCAGCAACCAATGGGTGGTGTCAAGCGGATTTCCGTGGCGGTCGTCGTGAATTACAAGCAGGTCACCGACAAGGCTGGTAAAGTCACTTCGACGCCACTAAGCGAGGCAGAGCGCACGCAAATCAGCGACCTGGTGAAAGAAGCAATGGGTTTCAACAAGGATCGCGGCGATACACTCAATGTGGTCAATAGCGTCTTCGCCGGAGTCACGAAAGAAGTCTTCCCTGAAGAACCGATATGGAAAAAGCCGGAATCCATCCAGCTCGCCAAGGAACTCGGCAAATACCTGGTTGGCGGCATCGCTCTCCTATACCTGTTCTTCGGTGTGCTGCGGCCGATGCTGAAAAAATTCAATGCGCCACCTGCGCCGAAAATCAAGGCCGTCGTTGATGACGACGATAGTGCGAACGACGAGATGGACGATACCGGCGCAATGCAAATGAACCAGGCACAGCAGCCCGCGCAACCCGCAGAAGCAAGTTACCAACAGAATCTCGATATGGCGAAACAGATGGCAAAAGACGATCCGAAAGTGGTCGCCAACGTAGTCAAGAACTGGGTGAACGGCAATGAGTGACGACGGTGTACAAAAAGGCGCGATCCTGATGCTCGCACTGGGCGAAGATGAAGCCGCTGAGGTGATGAAATTCCTCAGCCCGCGCGAAGTGCAAAAACTCGGTGCAGCGATGTCGAGCATGAAAGCGGTCAGCAATGACGACCTCGATGCGGTCCTGAAAAGTTTTCGGTCAGAGACCGAATCAAGCTCGTCACTCGGACTCGATTCGGATGAATACATTCGCACCGTGCTAACCAAGGCACTGGGTGACGACAAGGCCTCCTCGCTGCTCAACCGCATTCTCGGTGCACGCGACGCGAGCGGAATCGAAGGTCTGAAATGGATGGACTCGCAATCGGTCGCCGAACTGATTCGCAACGAGCATCCGCAAATCATCGCCACCATCCTGGTGCACCTCGAGCGCTATCACGCCTGTGAAGTGCTCGACCACTTTACAGAACGCCTGCGCAATGACGTGGTGCTGCGCATTGCCACTCTCGACGGTGTGCAACCAGCCGCGCTGAGAGAATTGAACGAAGTCCTGACCAAGCTGTTGACCGGCAATGAAAGCCTGAAGAAAAAGCCGATGGGCGGCATCCGCGCAGCCGCCGAGATCCTCAACTTCCTGTCCGGCGAAAACGAACAATCGGTGATCGCTAATCTGAAGAACTACGACAGCGACATGGCGCAAAAGATCATGGACGAGATGTTCGTCTTCGATAACATCATGGACATCGACGACCGTGGCATTCAGGTCATCCTGCGTGAAGTACAGTCCGAGTCGCTCATCGTTGCGCTCAAAGGCGCCAACGTGGACCTGCGTGAAAAAATCTTCAAGAACATGTCCAGCCGCGCCGCCGAAATGATGCGTGAAGACCTCGAATCAAAAGGGCCGGTGCGTCTATCGGAAGTCGAAGCCCAGCAAAAAGAAATCCTGCAGGTGGTACGGCGCCTCTCCGATGAAGGCCAGATCCAGCTAGGGGCGAAAGGCGACGACGCGTATGTCTGACGCCATCATCCCGAAGGAGCGGCAATCCGCTTACCAGCGCTGGGAAATGGATTCGTTTGGTGACAACCGTCCCAGCGCAAAACCACCAGCAGCGCCGCCGCCGATTCCCCGTGTCACCATCGAAGAACAGGCCGCCATCCGCGAAGCAGCACATGCGAAAGGCTATGCCGATGGCTTGGCCGAAGGACGCGCAGAAGGCCTGCAACAAGGACGTGCCGAAGGCAGCGCCGAAATGGATCACCTGCGACAGATTGCCGTGGCACTTGGCAGCGAAGCCGCCCGTGCCGATGAACTGATTGCGACCGATGTGTTGCAACTGGCGCTCGACCTGGCCAGAACGATGATGAAAACCGGCCTGGTGGTACAACCGTCCCTGGTACTGCCGATCGTCGCCGAGGCGATCCGGTATTTGCCGACATTACAGCAGCCGGCGATCCTGTTGCTGCATCCGGCCGATGCCCTGCTGGTCAAAGAACAGATGCACGACGAACTCGACAAAGCCGGCTGGCGCGTCACCGAGGACCCACACCTGCAGCGCGGCGGCTGCCGTATCGAGACCGCCACCAACCAGATCGACGCCACCATGGAAACACGCTGGCAACGCATGGCCGAAGCGCTCGGTCACACCGAAGGCTGGCTCACCGAATGAACACAGCGCAGACACGGTGCCAGCGCTGGCAAGCGTATCTGCGCGACTGCGGCGAACTGGTTCAGATTGCCGAACCGATGCAGGTCTCGGGACGCGTCACGCGCGTCGCCGGCCTGGTCATGGAAGCGGTCGGTCTGCGCCTCGCCGTCGGCAGCGCCTGCACGGTGCCCTTGCCCAACGGCGCGCGCATCGAAGCCGAGGTAGTTGGCTTTGAAGATGACCGCCTGTTCCTCATGCCGCAAAGCGATGTCGAAGGGGTGGTGCCGGGCACGCGGGTATTTCCGGTCGAGGTCGTGCAGTCGTTGCCGCGCCCGGGCTCGCTCAACCATCCGCGCCGCCGCCCGAGCGACCGGGGCCGCCATTTGCCGGTCGGCGACGAGCTGCTGGGCCGGGTTCTCGATGGTGCTGGTCGCCCGCTCGACAACCTCGGACCACTCGATGCCAGCCACGCTGCCCCACTGAACGTGCGCGCCGCCAATCCGCTGACGCGCGCACCGATCGTCGATATCCTCGATGTCGGGGTGCGCGCGATCAACAGCATGCTCACCGTGGGCCGTGGCCAGCGCATGGGGTTGTTTGCCGGGTCGGGCGTGGGTAAAAGCGTCTTGCTCGGCATGATGGCGCGCTACACTACGGCCGACGTGATCGTGGTCGGCCTGATCGGCGAACGGGGCCGCGAGGTCAAGGAATTCATCGAGCAGATCCTGGGTCCGGAGGGACTGGCACGCTCCGTCGTGGTCGCCGCGCCAGCCGATACGCCGCCACTGATGCGCTTGCAGGGTGCGGCCTACACCACGGCGATTGCCGAGCATTTTCGGGATCAGGGCAAGCATGTGCTGATGATCATGGACTCGCTGACGCGCTATGCAATGGCCCAGCGGGAAATCGCTCTGGCCATCGGCGAACCGCCAGCCACCAAAGGCTATCCGCCATCGGTGTTCGCCAAACTGCCGGCGCTGGTCGAACGGGCCGGCAATGGCCGCGAAGGTGGCGGCTCGATTACCGCGTTTTATACCGTACTGACCGAGGGCGACGATCAGCAGGATCCGATCGCCGATGCCGCGCGCGCCATCCTGGATGGCCACATCGTGCTGAACCGGCAACTGGCGGAAGCCGGCCACTATCCGGCCATCGATATCGAACAATCGATCAGCCGGGCGATGCACAGCATCACCACGCCCGAACATCAGAAACTCACGCGCCGCCTCAAGCAACTGTACTCGCGCTATCAGCGCAACCGTGACCTGATCAGCGTCGGCGCCTACAGCGCAGGCTCGGACCCGGTGCTGGACGAAGCGATCGTCCTCAACACCCGCATCGAAGATTTTTTGCAGCAGGGCATCCATGAACGCGCCAGCATAACCGAAAGCATGACCCAACTTTCCGGCCTGTTCGGCGGATGAATCGACTGCACGCTCACCGATAATTAACCATGGCCATTTCCTCTGCAATCGACACACTGATAGAACTCGCCGTCAAGGACACCGACGAGGCGGCCAAACGCCTTGGCCTGGCGATCCGTGCCTGCGAGGAAGTGCAGCAAAAACTGACGCTGCTGATGCAATACCGCGACGACTACGCGACGCGATTCCAGCACAGCCTGTCGGTGGGACTAAGCCCGTCCGGCTATCGCAACTTCCAGCTGTTCATCGACAAACTCGATGGTGCAATCGCCAGTCAGGAACTGGTACTTCTCGATGCCAAACGACGCATCGAAGAAGCCCGCAGTGCATGGCAGGAAAACGAACGCAAGCGCATGTCCTACGGCACGCTGGCCAGCCGGGCCTTGAAAGCCGAACAAGCAAAAGAAGCAAAGCGCGATCAGAAAGCCATGGATGAACATGCCGCCCGCGCCATACTCTACAAACGCTAGCGGATAAACCAGGAACCAGCATGCAAAACACGTCGATCCCGAATGCGCTCAGCCCACTTGGCACTACACCTGCCAAGGCACGCTCACCCGACAGTAATAACGGTGCAGACCAGCAGTTCACGCAAATGCTGTCGCGCCAGATGAACCAGCACACCGCACAAAGTAGTGCCGCAAAACCACCGGCAAAGGCAGCCGAGCCGCCGAAGCAGGCCGCCGCCAAAACATCGCCTGCGCCGAAAGAAGCGGACCAGCGCAGCGACGCGGCTGCGTCGGCCACTCTAGCGCCGATTGATGACACGAAGTCCGGCACCGGCACGACCGCCAGCACCGTCGAAACCAAGGACAAGAGCACGCCTGCTGACAAGACTGTCGATGGCGTTGCCACGATCGCCATCAGTAGTACCGAGGCGGCCCTGAATGCCTCGGCGGCGATCATGGCGATGGTAGCCAACGCCGGACCAACCGATGTGCGCAAACCGGACATCGCACCCGCTGCGCCGACAACCGGCCCGCGCGACATCGCCAGCCGCACCGACCTCAGAGCCACACCGGAAGTGGCGTTGAACGACACCGCTATCAAGGACCTCGTCGCCAAAGGGACTGGCGAATTCGGTGCCGCGTTACAAAAATCCGGGACCGAACAGGGCGATGCAAAACTGGTGCCGGCACCGACGCTCACACTATTGGCCGACCTGCCCGCAGCCGGCAGCATTCTGCCGCAGGCACAGCAAAACATGGTCGCCATGGCAGTCGCCCCGGGTACGCCCCATCCCGGTAATGCACTGCAGCCACCCGTCGGCGGCAACGGCTGGGATCAAACCCTCGGACAACGCATGGTCTGGATGGTGGCGGGTGCCGAGCAATCTGCGTCACTGACCCTGAATCCGCCCGACCTGGGACCGCTGCAGGTGGTGCTCAACGTCTCGAATGGCCAGGCCGACGCGAGCTTTTTTTCGGCCCAGCCGGAAGTCCGGCAGGCGCTTGAAGCGGCGCTGCCCAAATTACGGGAAATGCTCGGTGATGCCGGCATTTCGCTCGGCCAGGCCAGCGTCAGCTCCGGTAACCCGGAGCAGGCGCGCGGATCGCAGCGCAATGACTCGGGATCACGCCGTAATGGCGCCGGTGCGTCAGGCAGCGACACATCGGCCAGCCTGCCAACGCGTCGCATCAGCAGCAGCGGCAATGGCATCGTCGATACTTTTGCCTGATCCGCTGCAGTACTATTTCCAGAGCGCGGGATACAAATGCGTGCAGGCCATCATCGCCAATCATGCCGTTCTCGCGTACCATGTCGACGACAAAAAGAGATCGCCACATGCGCCGATCTGAGCCGGGTTTCGCGCTCTTCTCCACGCATCCGCTGTCGCTTTTTTTTTCAATAATGGCTACTGAGAACGCAGCACAGGTCACAAGGACACGAGATGGCAACAGCACCTAAATCAGCACCAAAGGCGGAAGCGGCCGATGGCGCCCCGACCGGCAAAAAAAAATCAAAAATGAAGTTGATCATCATCGCGGTGATCGTATTGCTGATTGCGGGTGGCGGAGCGGCATTTTTCCTGATGGGTAAAAAGGACGAGCACGGCGCCAAAGAGGTCAAGCACGAAGCCGCCAAGGCACCCGTGTTTTTCACGATGGACCCGTTCACCGTCAACCTGCAGCAGGAAGGTGGCGACCAGTACCTGCAAATCGCCATGACCGTGCAAGTGGCGGATGCGAAGCAGGTCGAAGAAATCAAGGTCTACATGCCGCAGGTACGCAGCCGTGTCCTGTTGCTGCTTTCCGCTAAAAAAGCGTCGGAGATCAATACCGCAGAGGGCAAGAAACTGCTCGCAAAGGAAATTGTCGCCCAGATCAGCATGCCGTTCTCGACCGGTGGCAAGCCACAGGAAGTCAATGACGTGTTTTTTACTTCGTTCGTGATCCAGTAATCCGCCATGGCTGATAATTTCCTCTCGCAAGAAGAAGTCGACGCGCTGCTCAAAGGCGTCAACGGCGATCAGGAGGATGCACTTGCACCGGAAGACACGTCCGGTGTGCGCCCCTACAATCTGGCGACGCAGGAGCGCATCGTGCGCGGGCGGATGCCGACGCTGGAGATCATCAACGAACGCTTTGCCCGACTGTTGCGGATCGGCCTGTTCAACTTCCTGCGGCGCAGCGCCGAGGTATCGATCGGTCCGGTACGGGTCTCCAAGTACAGCGAATTTATCCGCAATCTGGTGGTACCGACGAACCTGAACCTGGTGCACATGAAGCCCTTGCGCGGCACCCTGCTGATGGTGTTCGATCCGAATCTGGTATTTCTGATCGTCGATAACCTGTTTGGCGGCGACGGCCGGTTTCATACCCGTGTCGAGGGTCGCGATTTTACGCAGACCGAGCAACGCATCATCCAGCGCATCCTGGCTATCGTGTTTGAAAATTACGCTAAATCGTGGGAGCCGGTGTATCCGGTCGAGTTCGAGTACATCCGCTCCGAGATGAATACCCAGTTTGCCAATATCGCCACCCCCAATGAAGTCGTGATCTGCACCACGTTCACCATCGAACTGGGCCCTGTCAGTGGCGAAATGCACTTCTGCATTCCGTATTCGACGATCGAACCGATCCGCGACATCCTGACCAGCAGCCTGCAGGGCGAGACGCTCGAAATCGACAAGCGCTGGATTCGGCTGATGACGCAACAGATTCAGACTGCCGAGGTCGAGATAGTTGCCGATTTTGGTGTCGCCCGCAGCAACTTCGGGGATATCCTGAACATGAAAGCCGGCGACATCATTCCATTGAGCGTGCCGGATATCGTGCTGGCCAAGGTCGACGGCGTACCAGTGATGGAATGCTCATACGGCAAGCTCAACGGACAGTACGCATTACGGGTCGAGAAGTTGCTGGCCCAGAGTTCAAACGATGTACCGCAAGGGGGAGAAAATGGCTGACAACGACGAACAGCAGGCTGCCGAAGACGACTGGGGCGCAGCAATTGCCGAGCAGGAGCAGGCCGAAAAAGCAGCACTGCAGGCGCAGGCCGCCACCGCCACCGTGTTCAAGGATTTTTCCGGCAGCACCAAGGGGACGACCCACAATGATATCGACTTCATTCTCGATATTCCGGTACAGCTGACCGTGGAACTGGGGCGCACCAAGATCGCGATCAAGAACCTGCTGCAACTGGCGCAGGGATCGGTCGTCGAACTGGACGGATTGGCTGGCGAACCGATGGATGTACTGGTCAATGGCTGCCTGATCGCGCAAGGCGAAGTCGTGGTCGTGAACGATAAGTTCGGGATCCGGCTGACCGACATCATTTCTCCGGCCGAGCGCATCAAGAAGCTCAATCGATGAGATCGGCGGCAGGGTTGTTATCGGCACTGCTGATGCTGGCAGTGCCAGCGAGCTTCGCGCAGACTGCGCCGCCAGGTTCACCGGAGGCGCAGTCTGCCATCACACCGTCAGTGGCGGCAGATCCGACATCGGCACCAGTCACGACGCCGACTGACACCCCGCCAGCATCGACCATGGCAACACCCGCGTCCAAGCCGCTGACTGCACTATCAACGCCCGCATCACCATCCATCCCGTCGGCCTCGCCCGGCAGCATGCTCCAAGTGATGGTCGGTTTACTGCTGGTCCTGGGTCTGCTGATCGGCATCACCTGGTTCATGAAAAAAATGGGCGCAGGCAAACAGACTGTCGGTGGCGCGCTCAAGATCGTTGGCGGCATCAGCGTGGGCAACCGCGAGCGCATCCTGGTAGTGGAAGTTGCCGACCAGTGGATTGTGGTGGGTATCACGCCCACCACCATCAGTGCGCTATCGACGATGCCCAGACAGGCTGGTGTCGAATTGTCACCCATCGCACCGCTGGCAAAGAATTTCTCCGACTGGCTCAAGCAGACCATCGAGAAACGCAGCGCCACAAACCTTGCCGCCAACAATGCACCCATCAACCACGCCAGACCAGGACCGGACAATGCGCCTTAAGTTGTCGCGCTGCCTGCCATGGCATGGCAGCGCCTTGCCCCTCCCGGTGCTGCTGGCCTTGCTGGGATTGGTGACGCTACTGCTCCTGCCGCTGTCCGGCTATGCCCAGCAAGCCGGCCTGCCCGCACTGACCAGTACGCCGACAGCCGGTGGTGGCCAGAACTACACGCTAAGCCTGCAAACGCTGCTGCTGCTGACTGCCCTGTCGTTTCTGCCGGCGGCCTTGCTGATGATGACCAGTTTTACTCGCATCATCATCGTGCTGTCGCTGCTACGACAAGCACTCGGTACCCAGTCATCGCCGCCGAACCAGGTCATGGTCGGACTGGCACTGTTTTTGACGCTGTTCGTGATGGGTCCGGTATTCGATAAAATTTATGCCGATGCCTATCTGCCGCTGCAGGAAAACAAAATCAACATGTCGCAGGCCATCGACAAAGGTATCGCGCCGCTGAAGGTTTTCATGATGAAGCAGACCCGGCAAACCGATCTCGCTTTGTACGTCAAATTGTCGAACAACGCGGCCCTGCAGGGACCGGATGATGTGCCGCTACGCGTACTGGTCCCGGCCTTCATCACCAGTGAACTCAAGACCGCGTTCCAGATCAGCTTTGCGATCTTCATCCCGTTCCTGATCATCGACATGGTGGTCGCCAGCGTGCTGATGTCGATGGGGATGATGATGGTGTCACCGTCGATCGTGGCGCTCCCGTTCAAGCTGATGCTGTTCGTGCTGGTCGATGGCTGGCAGCTGCTGATCGGGTCGCTGGCCCAGAGCTTTTATTAGGAGCGCTCAATGACCCCCGAAAGTGTCATGTCGATGGGCCGCCAGGCAATGGAAGTCATGCTGATGGTGGCCGCTCCGCTACTCATGGTCGCGCTGGTCATCGGCCTGATCGTCAGTATTTTCCAGGCCGCGACCCAGATCAATGAGCAAACGCTGTCGTTCATTCCAAAACTGGTCGGGGTCTTCGTCACGCTGGTCGTCGCCGGTCCGTGGATGCTGTCGATCATGCTCGATTACATGCGCCAGATATTCACCGGGATTCCGGGGATGATCGGCTGATGGCAGCCGCCCTTCCCCAGACTGCATGCTCAACTTCTCATCGAACGAACTCAACGCGCTGATCACCAGCTTTCTGTGGCCACTAACGCGCATTCTCGGATTGATCGCGGTCGCGCCCGTCTTCGGCAACGTCACCGTACCGCGTCGTGTCAAGGTGGCGCTCGGCATCCTGCTGGCAACCATCATCGCTCCGGCCGTGCAAACGCCGACCGGGCTGGAGCCGATGTCGATGCAGGGCTTGCTGATCCTGGTACAGCAACTGATTATCGGGATCGCGATGGGATTCTCGATGCGCGTCATTTTTTCGGCGGTGGAGCTGGCCGGCGAAATTGCCAGCATGACCATGGGACTGGGTTTTGCGACCTTCTTCAACCCGCAGTCTCAGGGCCGCTCGACGGCGATCAGCCAGCTTCTCTCGCTGATAACGCTGTTGGTATACCTGGCCGCCAATGTCCATCTCGCACTGTTAGCCACGCTGGTCGAGAGCTTCACCACGATGCCGATCACGGTCGGCCCGATGACCGGCTCGCTGGCCCAGCAGGTCGTGATGTGGGCAGCGCGCCTGTTCAGTGCCGGCTTGCAGCTATCGCTGCCGATCGTGGCAGCACTACTGATTACCAATATGGCGCTCGGTATCCTGACGCGCGCCGCGCCGCAACTGAACCTGTTTGCGATCGGCTTTCCGATCACGCTGGCAGTCGGGCTAACGATGATCGCCCTGACCTTGCCGTACTTCGCTACTCCCTTGCAGAATCTGTTCCAGGAAACCATCGGGACAATTCGCCAGATGGTCGGCGGCTAATCAACTCAAGGAATCCGGACATGCAATTTTTGCGACTAGGATGTGCAGTGTTGCTGGCGACGGCGGCACTCTCTGCTGCAGCCTCAGAGCCGTTGCTGGCATCGAACATGAACGTGGTGGAAGAGCGCAGGAACGTCGTGGTCCATCTGGAAGCAGGGTCTGCCGCTGAACTGGGTCGTGGCAGGGATCTCAACGGGCTGGTTGGCCGCACCCGTGATTTCGACGGTCAAAGCTTGCCGTTGTATGCGATCTCGGACGGATCGATTTCAGCAGGACAATTTTTTCGGATGGTGCAGTTCAACGGACAACTGACCGGCACGCTGCAGTGTCAGCTGGTCCGGCTTGGCAACAGCCCGGACCTGCCGGGCGTCAAGATGGCAGTGCTGGCGCAGCGATGTGCGCTAAAAAGCCTGAATCACTGAGCCCTGCTGCTGCCTTGGCCGCAACCGCCGCCGGACTCAGTTGATGTAATTGAACAGCGACAGGTTCGCCACTTTCACGAACGACTGCTGCGCTGCCTGTAAAGTGATCTGCTGCTGGGTCAGCTCGGTAATGGCCTTGGCATAGTCCAGATCCTGCAACGACGACAGCGTGGCCGCATATTGCAAGCTGCGATCGGTGCCTTCGCTATCCAGTGTATCGAGCTCCTGCAGCCGCGCACCACCTGCTGCCCGTACGGTCAGAACCGCGTCCAGCGCTGCCGAAAAATTCGTGTTGGCGGCACTCAGACTGGTGACCAGATTGGCCTTGGCGGCTACTCCGGCGGTCGGCGTATTGAGCGATGTGATCAAGTCGCTGATCGACTTGAAAATGCTCTGGTTCGCACTGGGCTGGACGCTGAACGAATCCGTATTGGCCGGAGTGCCGCTAATATCAAACTGCAAACCGTCAAAGGCAATCGACTGGCCCGCAGTGTAAGGACCGGATACTGACAACGGCGTGGCTTTGGTCGGATCGGTGGTCAAGTCGAAGACATTGAAACTGGTCGCGCCACCAGTAACCGTGAAATCGATTGCGTAGTTATGCCCCGTCAGCAATGCCGCGTTGGTGACGGTACCGGGTCCGGCAACACTGCCGCCGGAATTGGTCGTCGCGGCCGCGGTGGTAAAGGTGCCGTTGCCGGTCTTGATCCTTTCGAAGATCGCATCGCCGGAGTCATTCAGCGCCAACTGGCGCGAGGTACTCACCTGCAATTGACGCTGGCCCTGATCGCCGTTGTAGACCACGCCGGCCGAGGTCTGGGTGAATGGTTGCACGGTGCTTTGGTAGCCGGAAAAAATGAAATTGCCGGCACTGTCGCGTGTATTGGCAATCCCCATCAGCTCTTCCAGATTGCCTTGCAGTTCGGACGCCATGAATTTGCGTTGCGTGTCGTCGAGCGCACCATTTCCAGCGGCAACGGTGAGCGTCTTCACGTTCTGCAGCAGGTTGGTGTAATTGCCCAGGATGTTTTCCTGCAAGGACAAGGCGGCCTTGGCCGACGTTCGGTTCGCTTCGAACTGGGTATTGACCGACGACTGCTGTGTGACTTCCAGCGCGGCGGCTGCCGCCACAGGATCATCGGCGGGCGTCAGAATACGGCGGTTAGCAGAAATCTGCGCCATTTTCTGGGCCACGCCCGATTGCAGGTCGCTGATTTTGCCACTGGCGTTTTCATAAAATGCGGAGGTACTGATACGCATGGCGACTACTCCCTATCGGCCGAGGCTGAGTAACACATCAAACAGCGTGCTGGCCGTTTGCATGATCTTGCCGGCGGCCTGGTAGGCCTGCTGATAGCGCAAGAGATTGGAGGCTTCTTCATCCAGATTGACACCCGATTGCGACTGCTGGATCGCCTTGGCGTTCGCGAGCAACGTCCCTTCGGCTGCGGCATTGGCAGTGACTTCGCGGGTCTTGTTACCGATCGTATTGACCAATTGACCGAAGGCGCCCGAGAAAGATGTGGTTCCGTTATCGAGTGTGCGGGCAGTTTGCAATGCACCGAGGGCGACGGCATTGCGACCGTCGCCGGTACCGGTGGTATTCGGGCCGATGGTGAATTTATCACCGGTAGCAGGCGCACCGGCAATCTGGAACGTCGCCCCGCCGAGCACGATATTGCTGCCTGATGTGTAGGCTATCGTGCTGCTGACAAACCCCGGAGCACTGCTTGAGGTCGTGAACAATTTGGTCACGCTGTCGTAAGTCAGCGTCACCGAACTGGCCAGCGGCGTGGCCAGATAGCTCTTGTCGACCGTACCGGCACTGATCGTCCCATTGCCGCCATTGGCTGCCGGGGCGCCCGTCACGATCGGCGCGGCAGCGGCAATCTCGGAATTATTCGTCAGCGCCACCTTGATGCCCGACGCACCATTCAACGTCGGCTGCACCAGAAAACTGTCGCCCGCAATCAGCGCAACCGGTGGGCTGCCTGCCGTCTTGCTGAACGTGATGCCGTCGATCGCTGCCGTAGGGAACGCACCCGTGGACACGACCTTCTTGTCCGCCAGACGAGTGATGTTGTAATTGGTGCCATCGAAGCCGATGCTGTAATCACTCGTGGTCAGACTGCTGGCATTGGAAATTGTCGCGCTGATGACGTCATTACCGGTATTCGTGTTGCTGGGAGAAACCTGTGGCCCGGGAATCTTGAAAAAGTCCTTGCCTGGCTGGCCGTTCTTGTCGACACCGAGTTTTGACTGGTCGTTGAAGGCCGTTGCCAGTCCGACTGCCACCCGCCCCAGTTCGTTACGTGCCGGGTCCAGCGTGGTCGAGCGAAAGTCCAGCAGACCGCCCAGCGTGCCGCCGGAAATTGCGGAATCGGGAAGGCGCAACACCACGCCACCGCTTTGATATCCCACTTCCAATTTGGTCTGATCAGTCGTCGAAGTCACCACTTGCAGCGCATACGTGGCTGTACCGATGACGAGCGGCTGGCCACTGCCAAAGCTGACGTTGTAGCCGCTGCCGGGCTGATTATCGACAGAGACTTTGACCTGTTTGCTCAGTTCCGAGACGATCAGATCGCGCTGGTCGAGCAAATCATTCGGCGGCGCACCCTCGGCGGCCGACGTGGCCTTCTCGATCGCGTCGTTAAGCGTGGCGATTTGTTTGGCGTACCCGTTGATGGTCGAGACCGTACCGATCACCTGCTGGTTGACACCTTCTGAAATCCGGCTCAACTCGCCATCAAGGCTCTGAAAACGCGCCACCAGACTGTCCGCCGATGACAGCAGCGTCTGCCGCTGCACCGAGCTGCCCGGATTGGCCGACAGATTCTGCACGTTATTAAAAAAATCGCCGAGCACCGGCGACAATCCGGTCGTGGAATCCGCCAACAGGTTATTAATCTGGGAAATCTGGCTTGCATACGCGTCAAATCCGGCTTTGCCGGTCTGCGAGGCATTTACGCGATTCGCCGTATAGCTATCGTAGACGCGCTGAATCGCCGTCACATTCGTGCCCTGGCCAACAAACCCGTTACCGCTGCTCTGGCCACCCGCCGAGGTTTGCACGACGATTTGCCGGCTGTAGCCGGGCGTGGCGGCATTGGCGATGTTATGGCCGGTCGTGGTCACGCCTAGTTGCGCTGCCAGTAACCCGCTTTGTCCGACACTGAGAATATTGCCCATGATTTTTTCCTTCCGGTGACATCTCAGTTAGCGGCAACGCAGCCGAAAACTTGAGGACCGGGTGTGTTGGCAGCCGCTAACGTTGCCGTCGGCCATGCGCTATCCGACAAAAGAATGCTTGATGATACTGGCCAGCTTGGCCGCGTAGTTCGGATCGGTTGCATAGCCGGCGCGCTGCAGGCCTTGCGCAAAGCCGGTCGCGTCGGTCGCGTTGGCCATCACATTGCGGTAGCGCGGGTTATTCGTGATCATGCTGCCGTAATCCTTGAAGGCATCCGCATACGAATCATAAGCGCGGAATTTTTCGATCCGGCTGTGCGGTACGCCATTCACATATTCGGTGGTCCTGGCCTCGACCACGCGGCCTTTCCAGTTGGCGCTGGCCTTGATACCAAACAGGTTGTGGCTGGTCGAGCCGTCATTGGCGATG
This sequence comes from Actimicrobium antarcticum, assembly GCF_039536745.1. Taxonomy (NCBI): domain Bacteria; kingdom Pseudomonadati; phylum Pseudomonadota; class Betaproteobacteria; order Burkholderiales; family Oxalobacteraceae; genus Actimicrobium; species Actimicrobium antarcticum. The sequence continues at coordinate 168,649 of NZ_BAAAZE010000005.1, read as the reverse complement.
ATTTCCTTCTTGCCCCAGCCGGTTTCCAGTGCAGCCTGGCCGAGCATGAACTTGGCCGGGATGCCGGTCGCGCGACTGGCTTCTTCGGCCTGCGCGCCCAACTTGTCCTGGAAGGCTTTCACATGCGGCGCCTGCGCCGGGAACGACTGACGCGCCGGAACCGTCATTGCCGGGATGCCGGACTCGAATGAATTCTTCAGGGGCGTGGCCGGCTTTTTCATGGTCGGGTCCAGCGTCGATTCGCCGAACGGACCGGTGGCTGGCGTGGCCGTCGTCACCGACAATTGCCGAAACAGCACATCGGCCAGACCGATCCCGCGCTTGGCCAGATTTTCGCTGACTTTCTGATCCAGCATCGCCGTGTAGGTTTTGGTTTCCGAATTGTCCATCAAGCCATCTTGCGGCGTCGCGTCGCGCATGCTCTTCATGATCATGTTCATGAACAGCGCCTCGAATTGCTTGGCCGAGGCCTTGATCGCTTCCGGTGAATTCTGCTTGGCGGCCTGCTGCAATTTGCCGACCTCTTTTGCATCGAATGCGAGCTGGTCGGACAGGCTGGTCTGATTGATGGCCACGGTGACTCCGATCAAATGATTTCAAGTTCGGCGCGCAATGCGCCGGACGCTTTCATCGCCTGCAGGATAGCCAGCAAGTCCTGCGGCGTCGCGCCGATTGCATTGAGTGCCTTGACCACCTCGGCCAGCGACGCACCCGCCTTCAGGAGCAGCAACTGGCCCGGGTCTTTGACGATATCGATTTTTGACGCCTGCGTGACTACCGTCTGCCCGCCCGACAACGGGCCCGGCTGGCTGACATTGCTGTCGGTGCTGACCACCACCGACAGATTACCGTGGGCCACCGCGCAGGACTCCAGTGTCACGGCCTGATTCATCACGATCGATCCGGTACGGGCGTTGAGGATAATCTTCGCGCTGCCCTGTGCCGGTTTGAGTGACAGGCTTTCCAGCGCACCGAGGAACGCCACCCGCTCGTCGGTACCCACTGGCGCGTTGACCTTGATCACGCGACCATCCTGGGCCGCCGCAGTGGCGGGGCCGAAGCGCTTGTTGACCGCATCCACCACCAGGCTGGCGGTCGAAAAATCGGACTCTTTCAATTCCAGGAAAATCGCATTGCCTTGCTGGAGGCTGTTGGCTACCGCACGTTCCACTGTCGCGCCACCAGAAATCCGGCCCACGCTGAGGTGATTGATTTGCGCCTTGGCACCGGGCGCCGCAGCGCCGACCCCACCGACCACCAGACTGCCCTGCCCCATCGCATAAATCTGGCCATCGGCACCTTTGAGCGGCGTCATCAGCAGCGTACCGCCGCGCAGGCTCTTGGCATTTCCCATCGATGACACAGTGATGTCGAGCGTCTGGCCCGGCTGGGCAAAGGCCGGCAACGAGGTCGTCACCATCACCGCCGCCACATTCTTCAGTTGCAGCGTGGTCGTCGCCGGCAAGTTCACGCCCATGCCTTGCAACATGCTGATCACGCTTTGCACCGTGAACGGCGTCTGCGTGGTCTGGTCGCCGCTGCCATCGAGTCCGACCACCAGTCCGTATCCGAGCAACTGGTTCTGTCGCACGCCCTGGATGCTGGCCAGGTCTTTCAGGCGCTCGGCATGGGCGGCAGGTGTACTGCACAGGCAGGCAGCAGTGGCTAGTATGGTCAAACATTTTGCCATCAGCGCGGCGCGCGGCGGGATTCTCATCATGTTCCTTTTACAGCGGGATAACGCTCAGGAAGAAGCGTGTCAGAAGGCCCATCATCTCGGCCGGATCGATGTGCGTATTGGTACGGTATTCCACGCGCGCATCCGCCACCTGCGTCGACGCGACATTGTTGCCACCGACTATAAAGTCCGGATTGACGACACCAGAGAAGCGGATGAATTCGGTACCGCGATCGAGCCCCACCTGCTTCTCGCCACTGACCACCAGATACCCGTTGGACAGGACCTCGACCACGGTCACGCCGATGGTGCCGTTAAAATTATTGTTGGAGGTCGCCGCACCTTTGGCATCGAACTTGTTGCCGCCACTGGCAGTGATGGCCAGATCGGCTGTCGTGCTGGCCGGCGCGCCAAACAGTTTCGGCACGGCCAGGCTGGCACTGCCGGTCTTGCTGGCCGATGACGCATCGGCTTTGCCGGCGGTGGTTTTCTCATTGATCGTGATGGTCAGCGTATCGCCGACCAGACGGGCCCGACGGTCCTCGAACAGCGGTCGGTACGCCACGGTCTGAAAGATCGCGCCGTTGTTGGCGGCAACCGGAACCGGACGCGGCGTGCGTGACGTGGTGGGCTGCTGCACGATCGAGGTCGGCACGACGGCGCAACCGGAAGCGATCGCGGCCAGCAGCACGATGAACGATAAACGAAATGGGAAATTCATGGACATCACCTGTCAGGACGGTCTTGAAGTTGCGATTTAACGATGAATTTTAAAGTTGCGAGAGCTTGGCCAGCATCTGGTCTGACGTCGAAATCGCCTTGCTGTTGATTTCGTAGGCACGCTGGGTCTGGATCATGTTGACCAGCTCTTCGACCACACTCACGTTCGAGGTTTCGACATAGCCTTGCGACAGGATGCCGGCACCGTTGGTCCCCGGCGTGTTGGTATTGGCAGTGCCGGACGCGCCGGTTTCGACATACAGGTTCTCGCCCTTGCTTTCCAGCCCGGCCGGATTGATGAACGTCGCCAGCTGCAATGCGCCGATCTGGGTGGCGGCCGCAGTGCCTTGCAAGGTGATCGAAATCGTCCCGTCACGTCCCACCGTCAACGACTGCGCACCGGCAGGCACGGTCACCGCCGGCTGAATCACAAAGCCGCTGGAAGTCACCATCTGGCCCTGGCTATCGATCTGGAACGAACCATCGCGGGTGTACGCGGTAGTGCCATCCGGCAGCAACACCTGGAAAAACCCCTGGCCCTGAATCGCGACATCCTTGTCATTGCTGGTCTGCTGCAAATTCCCCTGCGTAAAAATCCGCTCGGTCGCCACTGGCCGAACGCCGGTACCCAACTGCAGCCCCGACGGCAACTGGGTTTGCTGCGACGATTGCGCACCGGGCTGACGCAAGGTCTGGTACAGCAAGTCCTCGAACACCGCACGCGAACGCTTGAAGCCACTGGTACTGACGTTGGCGAGGTTATTGGAAATGACGTCCATCTGCGTCTGTTGCGCATCGAGACCGGTCTTGGAAATCCACAGTGAACGAATCATTTTTTATCTCCACGGAGGTGGGTGGTGCGAGGACCGCGTGCCGTCTTGGCGGAATGCGGTGTGTGACGGTATTGTGCGGGAGGGGTTGGGGATTTGATGCTTGGAAGTAAGGAGGTTTTGGGGTGCTAATCGGAGTTTGGCGGGTTGTGTGGGGCGGTTGCGGCGACTGGGCGGTCGGGTCGGGTCGGGTCGGTTCGGTTCGGTTCGGGTCGCGACGGAGCATCAACTGTAGCTAAAACGGTTGCTGCTCCGTCGCGACCAAGCCGGGGGCGGCCCGGCAGCCGGTCACTTCTTTTTGCTTCGCCAAAAAGCAGTAACCAAGAAAAAGGCGACCGCAAGACCGCTGCCCTGCGGGTTCCCAAATACCGCGCCCGGTCAGGGGGAGGGCCGCAAACTCGCTGCGCTCAGACAGTGCGGCCCTCTTGTCCCCTGCCCGGACACGGTATTTGGCAGCGGCCTTTTATGCGGAATTCAAGGTCAAGACCAAGCCCAGCCTTGAAGATTGATTGATGGTCAGGCTCGCTTTGCGCGAGAAAGATGACTTGTAAAAGCCTTGTAGATTTTGAGTTTGGCGTTGGTTTTGATACTGAATTTGAAATTGGTTTTGACGTTGGTTTTGACGTTAGTTTTGAACTCGATGTCGATCCCGACGAGGAAGTTTTCTCGCGCAAAGCGAGCCTGACCATCAACTAATCTCCAAGGCTGGGCTTGGTTTTGACCTTGAATTCCGCGTAAAAAGATCGCTGCCAAAAACCGGGTACGGCAAGAGGATAAGAAGCCCGCACTGTCTGAGCGCAGCGAGTTTGCGGGCTTCCCTCTTGCCGTACCCGGTTTTTGGGAACCCGCAGGGCAGCGGTCTTGCGGTCGCCTTTTTCTTGGTTACTGCTTTTTGGCGAAGCAAAAAGAAGTGACCGGCTGCCGGGCCGCCCCCGGCTTGGTCATGACGGAGAACATGCCGTTTCAATTACCAACAACCGCACCGCGTTGGCAACCTGACGCATGCTGAGCGACACAGCCCCCTACTGCAGCATGAAGGTCTCATACTCCAGCACCCCAAGCGTCCGCGACAACATCACAAATCCCGCCATCACCACAATCAGCAACGCCACCGCAAATCCATACCCGTAAAACGCCGGCCCCAGCCACACCGATACCAGCGTGAACAACAGGTTCAGCACCACGAAGCCGATACACAGCCCGAGCACGATGCGCCGTTTATCCAGATAGAAAAACACATTCAGCACACCCAGCAACACCACCTGCAATCCGGCAGCAATCACGTCGATGTACAGCAACGGCAAGTACAGCGTGGATATTCCCAGCCATTTCAGCGTGACATCACCGACCACGATCAGGAGCAAGGCCGCGATGGTTTGGATCTTGATGATTTCGAAGATGCCGAGGCGGATGGTTTCGACCATGCCGTTACGGGCTTCTTCGATGCTTTCCAGCGATCCGCCAGAACGCACTGCCTGATAGAACTTGTCGTAGTACTCGACAAAATCGGTTTCCATGCGCAACAGGAAAATCGCCATCCCCGGAATAATCGACAGGTAGGCAAGAAACACCGGCAGGTCATAAATCACGGATGCGCGCAGCGGCCCGATGATGGCCTGGCTGGTGTCAGCGTTAAACCAGAATACGAACTTGTCGATCCAGATCCCGAGGTTGTACAGCAGCCCGATCGCCAGCAGCGACGGATACAGCTTCTTGCGTTCAAAGAACTCGAACGAGATGAAGCGTTGCGCCGGGTAGTTGCGCAGAATCAGGATCGTCATGCCCATCAACAGCAGCGCCTGGCCGATCACGAAGCCGGCCATCAAGCCTTCCAGTCCGAAAGGACGCATGATCAGTGCAGCAGCCACCGTCACCGAATAACCGAACAGGTAGAGCCAGACGATTTCCTTGTACTGCTTCATGCCGGACAAAAAAATCGTCGCAATCCAGATGTTGGACATGATGACAAAGGCCGCCAGCAACAACAGCCGGTACATCACGCTTTGGTCCGGGAACAGGAAGACAATGCACAGCAGTCCGATCAGTCCACCGACTACCGTCAGGGCCAGCGTGACGCCATGGAAGTTCGTCAGGATCACGTCGTTGCTCTTTTCGAACAGCCGGTCGGCAGTGAAGCGGGTGAAAGCGAGCTGGAACGGTCCCGTAAAAATCAGCGATCCGGCAATCACGTAGGTAATGCTGACCTGGAACTGCACGATCAGCAGATTGGGCAGGACGATGGCGTAGCTCATCACACCGATGATCAGGATGCCGACGATCGACAATACCCATGGTCCCGAACTGATCACGGCGGCGTAGGAATACGCCTGCATCAGCGAGAGCAGGTTGTCACGTTTGAGGATCTTGCGAAGTTCGAATCCGATACCGGCCATGGCTACTCAGTTACCTGGTTGATGTGAAGGTGCGCGGACCGGGCACACCGCCGCTGTCGTCGGGGCCGGCGTCTGACCCGACTGCTGCAGCGCGTTGTCATACAGCGATGCGTAAGCGTCGAACATCATGTCCTGCGTGTAGTAACGCTCGACCCGTGTGATGCCGGCAGCTTGCGCCGCATGCCAGCGCACGGTGTCGCCCAGCAGGTCCACCGCGGCCCGTGCCAGCGCCTGCGGTTCCGCGATACCGACGATGGCGCCGGCAACGCCGAGCGCCTGGTCTTCCGCACCGAGTCCGTGGATTAACTGCCGGCACGAACCCACATCGGTGGCCACCGCCGGCACGCCCGCGGCAAAGCCTTCCAGCAATACCAGCGGCAAGGCTTCGCTGATACTGGAGAGCACCACCAGTCCGATCTGCGGCAACAGAGCATCGACCTTCTGGTAACCGAGGAAGCGGATGTTGTCCTGTAAATCCAGCCCCTCGGCGATGCTGCGGCATTCTTCGGCATATTCCGGATCTTCGTCGTCGGGACCGGCGATCCAGCCCTGCGCAGCGGGCATCAGCGTGACCACGCTGCGCATGGCGCGGATGAAGGTCTTGACATCCTTGATCGGCACCACGCGCCCGATCAGACACAGCACCGGTGGCGGCGTGGCGGGCCGCAGTGCACGCAGTGCGGCAAAGCGCGGCAGGTCGATGCCATTCGGAATATTGCGGGTGCGCTCCGGTGCTGCACCATCGTTGATCTGGCGCAGCCGGTTGGTGTCGTACAACGCAACGATCTGGTTGGACGCCTCGTAGCAGATCCGGCCGAGCGCTTCGAAAAACCGTATCCACAGGTCACGGAAGTACGACAACTGCGATGCGTCTTTTTCGAACACGCCACGGTTGTCGTGGATCCATTCGCTCTGGAACAGGTCGATCTTGCGTTCCTTGGTATAGATGCCGTGCTCGGACAAGATGAGCGGGCGGCCGGTTTGCTGCTTGAGCAGCGCACCCAGCAGGCCGGCATAACCGGTCGAAATGCTGTGATAGGCACGGGCCGGAATCAGGTTCTTGCCGATCCGCGCCAACGTCCAGATCGGCGCATGCATGATCCGCACGGTCCAGAAGTAATCGACAAACGACGGGTCGGTGCAGTGCGAGCGATAACTTTCGGCGATGTACTGCCAGGACGACTCGCTGTACAGGAAGGCCGCTTCATCCAGCGCCGCGCCATCCTGCAGCAACGGCGACAATTCTTGCAGCGACGCCGAAATCCGGCCCGGTTCGGTGCCGGCGCGATGCGGTACACGCAGTTGCTGATGCAGTGCATCCATCTGCGCAAAGGCGGTGGCATCCCCGCGCTGCGGCATCACCAACGGCGCCTCGTGGCGCTCGTGCAGATAGTGCGCTTCGAGATGCACGACGTTGTCCGGCAAGGCATATTTCGCATCCCCATAATCCTCGCGCCGGCTGCCGATAAAACAGATGCCGAAGCGGATATGCGGAAACCCGCGAATGATCTGGTTGACCCAGCTGGAGACACCCCCGCTGACATACGGAAAGGTACCTTCAAGCAGCAACATCACGTCGCAATCGGTGGCCGTGCGATGGCTTCGGGTGTCGGTACTCACGCGGGATTCTCTTTCTGCTGTGGCTGAAGTGGCCGATAAGCCAACGGCATTACCGGGGCACCGCCTATCAGTTCCGGACGCCAGTAACGCCGGCTTTGTGCCAGCGCAGGCACACCGGGCTGGTCGGCAAGTTCGTCGAACAGCGCCCGCACTTCGTCAAAGCGTCGCTGCAAAAAGCGCAGCTCGGCAAAATACGGCAACAACCGTTCCTGGGCAAATTGCCCTTTTTGTGCCTGCATGAGTGCCTGCGCAGCGGCTTCGACCTGGCCGCTGAACAGCTCCAGCCGGGTCAGCAGAAACCACAAACCCGCATCGCCGGTATTGAGTTCCAGCGCACGATACGCGTATTTGCGCACCTGCCCTGCCGAGAAACTGCGCATGTCGCCTTGCACCAGATCCTGATAAATTAATTCCCAGTACAACTCGGCGATAAGCTTGTTGAGCCGGAATTGCTCTTTGGGATCATCCGACTTGTCGAGCAGATGACGGCGTTCCAGAATGCGCTGGGTGATCTGCTTTTCCTTGCTGTCGAGGATGCCGTAGGCCAGCAAGCGCATGTCATCCGCCGGGTCCGCCAGCAGCGTACGTAACAGGCTGCCAGTGGCCCGCGCCGGCGTATCCTGCACCGCCGCCAGCGCCTTGAGACGCTGGTCGAGCGGCGTCTCGCTGTTGCCGAGCTGGGCGCGCACCTGGCCACCGCGAAAGCCGGTACCTTCGTGATTGCGGTGAGTCGTAAAGCGCAATTCTTCGGTGGTATCAAAAGGGTTTTTCCGGAAGGTCCGTGGCAACCAGAAGCCCAGCAACAGACCGGCGGTGACACAGACCAGACCAATGAGTGGCATGAAAAAATTGAACGCAAACAGATACACCAGCACCCAACTACGCGGGTGCTGGTATCGGGCCGGCAACAGCAAGGAGAGTGCAAGCGAGAGCAACGCGCAACCGATCGCGTGCAACAGCAGATAGCTGCCGATCAGCGCAATGCTATGGCTGTCAATGAACAGCAGGCCGATCGAGCTCAGCTCGAACGACAGTGCGAAAAAAATAAGTTTATAAAGCACAGCGCCGCACCAGGCCAAACAGCGTGTCTGTCGGTTCGGCGTGCCCCAGGCGCGCCGTATGCGTGACGATCTGACTGGCCACAAAATTACTGCCGGACTGTTGCATCAGCGCCGCCTCGATCCGTAGCAGGTAACCATCCACGGCTGCTTCAGCTGCCAGTGGCAGCAAGGTGATCAATGCCGAATGGGTGGCCCCGGTGATTTCCCAGGACAGGTCGACACCGCGCTTGAGCCGCTTGACCTGGGCAAAGTGGTCCAGTGAAGCCTCATCGTTGGCAAACACCAGCGCCACCAGCGAAGACTCGATACCGGCTTCAACGCGAATCCGGTGCAGGCGCAGCATGTCCAGTGCCAGGTCGGCCGGACAGCCCGGTACCGCTGTAACGAAATCGCCCACCAGATGGCCCAGCTGCACGCCATCCGCGTAGTAACCGATCAGTACTGACAGCAGTTGCAGGGCATCATCGTTGAGGGCAAAAAAAGGCAGCTTTTCCACCACCAGCAGGCCGACCGATTCGGCATTGGACGGCATCAGTGGCGCACAGATCAGATAACGGCTGGCACTGCGCTCGGCCGCCGAAATGTCGGTCGTCTGCACATGCGCCAGGCGACCCTCGGACAGGCAATAGCGCACCAGCGGATCGTTCTGATCCAGTTCGGTCGGGGTCCCCAGAAAGGCAGACGGGATCGCTGCAAACTGGTCGCGACCGGTGGCCGCATGAACCGCAGCAATCTCCAGCTGGCAGCTTTGACCCAGCAACTGGATAAATTCGCGCGCGCCGGGTAGCCCGGGCAAAACACCGCGATCGTCCACGATGTCGCCGGTCTGCGCAGTCAGGACGCGCAGGCGTGCCAGCGTTTCCCGCAAGGTCAGCGGTTTGGCCAGCAAATCCTGCTCCAGCCGTTCATGCGACAGGCGCAACAGAAAATGGTTTTTGGTCAGCGTGGTCAAACGCTCGTCAAGGTAGGCATTCACCGCCCGCAATCGGCGCGTGCGCGCAGTCCAGATATCGCAAAACTGGGCACAGATCAGCGTCAGTACCAGACCACCCAGAAAAAACGCCTTCGGAAACTCGGCAGGAACAGAAATCCCCACCCCGGCCAGCAGCGGCTGCAGCAGCCAGAAGCCGATCAGTGCAAGCACCGCCAGCACGCCGATGGCGGTTCCGTAGCGCATCGCCAGCAGTGCCGGCACGATCCAGATCCATGGAAAGGTTTCGCGCAGGCCCAGCGGGTCGGCCGGGGCGATCCAGCAACTCAGGCCCAATGCCAGCGCGCAAAGCACAATGGCTTCCAGCGCCGCCATGATCCAGGCCAGCGCCGGCGCGGCACCCGGGCTGACCGATGGCAGCATCCGCCGGGTCAGGTCACGCAAAGACACGTTCATCTGGCCGGACCAGCTTAGCGTGCTGCAGCCAGTACCGGGCGCAACAGCTTGGCGACCAGTTTCTGGGCCACGCCCGACAACGATTCGCGGCTCCAGCCGGTACTGCCACCCGCGGCGGCCCACAGCACGTCGCCGCTTTGCACGTCGATCACTTGCAGCGTCACGCCGGCAGCCGGCTCGCCATCGATGCCGACCTTGTAGCGCCATTCGTCGACGCTACCGGCCAGCGCGTAGCGGATTTTTTCGCTGCGGGCCCAGGCCAGTGCCGCATCGAACTGCTTGCGGTCCATCGGTTCGAACAGGGTTTCGGTATTCAAGGCAGTCGGATAGCGCTGCAGCTTGCTGATGCCATCGACCCGTAACAGGCTTTCGGCGATCGATTCTGCACGCAGGCCGGCTTGCGGCGTTTCAGTCTGGTTCACGAACGGCAGGATGGCCCAGCGGGCGCCCGGTTCGAGTGTCGGCGCAGTACCGACATGCAGGGTGGAACAGGCACCGAGGAAGCCGACCAGGGCAACCAGCACGAGTGAACGGAACATGCGACGGGATTGTTGTTTCATAGTGCCCTCTAAAAAAACCATTTGTAATCGAGTCCGACTTCCTGACTGCCTTGCGGCGATGCCGCGCTACCGCTGACACGCAATCCGCGCAGCGTCATCAGGTCCTGTCCAAGTACGCTGCCGGCAATCCCGGCGCGCAGGTTGTATCCACCACCGGCCACATCGCTGCGGGTCGCGCCGATTTCGGCGAACGGCCTCCATGCGCGGCTGTAGCGATTTTCAATGACCGTGCCCAGGCCGAGGCTGATGCCGACGATGCGTTCGTTGACCGGCAACGCCCGGATCGTGGTCGGATCGGTGCCAGGCGGCAGGATGCTGGCGAACAGCGCATCAACCTGTCCGCGATCGCGATAACTGGAACCGGACGCAAACAGCCGTACCGTCAGATTGGGATACTCCAGCCGCAAGTGACTGCCGGCTTCGGCGCTCCAGTTGCCGCCGCTGCCAAGCACGGTACCGGCCTGCGAGGCATAGCGGTGCCAGGCCAGGCCAAGCCGGATATATTCGGCGCGACTGATGGCGTAGGTAACCGTTGATTCGACACCATCGCGCATGGCCGCGACCCGCAACAGTGCCGATTCGGTTGCCAACTGTCGCACGCCGAACTGCCCTGCCACGCTGATGGCCGGAGTCAGCGACAAGCTGTACTCCAGACGCAAGCCGGTGTTGGTTCCGGCACCCTGCCGCTGCTGTACGGTGGCCGAGACAAAGCCGTCGTCGAGTTGCTTGCGCAGGCTTAGTTCCAGCTGCCGGTCAGTACCGGGCAAATTCACCAGCGCGGCGTCATCGAGGCTGCCGTACTGGCGCTCGGTCAATCCCACCGTCAGCTTCAGGCCGGGGGTCAGATCGACACTGGTCTGCAGTTGCGTCTCGCGCGCCGACAACGGCGAGACCGTCATTTGCGTGACGTCAAATGACAGGTTGGCTGGTTGCGCGGTGGTCATCGTGGTCAGGCGCAAGTGCAGGTCTTCGTCCTGCGGCAACAAGGCGAGCTGGTCGAACGCCAGCGTCTGCGCCAGTGCCGGACGGCCAGCCCGTTGCGCCGCTTCGATGCGGTCATACATCGGCAGCCAGTCAGGCAAGTCATCGAGCAGGCGGTTCAATTGCGTTCGATCATCCGATGCCAGCACCAGCGACAACTCGCCCCATAGCGGCTTCGACAACTGACCGGCGAATCGACTGGCAAACCAGGCTGCTGCCAGATCATTGGCGTTGCGATTGAGTGCATAGGCCAGCGCCAGTTCGCGTGCCGTGGCCGACAGGCGCGCATCATCATGCGGACGGCTGGCTCCCTGGGCGGGTGACAGCAATGCCGTCATCGGATCCGGCTCGCGCTGGGCGGCGCGCTGTTTGTCTGCCTGTTCCAGCAGCGGCAACGGACGTTCGCCGGCCACATCGAGCTGCGCCAGCAATTCCTTGCCGGACCGTGGTGTCGGCAGCGCGGGTGCGTCAGCGATCAGGGTACGTACATCGGCGCGCAGTAAAGCCTGCATGACGCGTTCGGAACCATCGCCACTCATGAACAACGGTGCGACTGCCGCCAGCCGGTCGCGTAGCGCGCCGAGCTGCTCGGGATTGGCTTTGCGCAGCACCGCCGGATCGCGCAAATCCAGCCAGGCGCGACGCCGGATGCGCCAGGCCAGATCCTTCTGCGAATTGGCATCCAGCGCTTCGGCGTAGCTCATCAGCCACAGATAATCGTCGGCCTTGAAGCCGCCTTTGCGGAACCAGTGCAACGCCAGATCCTGACGATTGATCGTCATGTAGGCAGCCGCGTACGGGTCCCATAGCGCACTGTTTTTTTCAGCATCGCCGGCCCACAGTGCCAGCGCTTTTTTCAGTGGTGCGATGTCGCGGGTGGCGATCAGGACCCAGACCAGCCCGGCACGCAATTCCATATCGTCGGGGCGCAAGGCCAGCGCCGCGCGCAGGTCACGCGCCGCGCCCGGCAGATCGTTGCTGGATTGTGCGATGGTCGCGCGCAATGACAGGAAATTGCTGTCCTGTTCCAGCACTCTGCGCTGATCCGGCGTGAGCCGGGCCAGCAGCGCGCGGGCAGCGCTCCAGTCGCCTATCCGCGCGCGCAGGTTCAGCGCCTGCAGGGCGGTACGCGGATTGCCTTTGGTGGCAAAGGCAAACTCGGCAAGACGTGCGGCGGCCAGTGGACGGGTGGTTTCCAGCAGCGCGATCAGGTTGGTCAGGTCATCGTCGGTCTGCACATCGCCAGCCAGCAAATTGCGGTAACCGATTTCTGCCACGGCATCGTTTTGCAGCAGCTTCGCCACCTCGGCATAAGCGCGCCAGAAAGCGGCATCGGTGACCGGCGCAGTCGGCGCGGCACGTTCAAGTGCAGCAAATGCCGCCGCGGTCTGGTTGCGCTGGTACAGCATGTTGGCAATACGCAGCGCGACGCGGCTATCCGTACCGAATTCGGTCTGCAGGCGCTGCAGCGTGGCCAGCGCCTCATCGTCACGGCCGGTACGCTCGGCCAGCCTCGCCAGCAAATTCAGTTCACGCTGGCGCGTCGCTCTGGACGAGGCCGGCTGTGCCAGGCGGGTGCGCAATAGCGTCATCGCCCGCTCCGGCTGGCCGGCGCTTTCATACAGCTGCAGCAGTCGTTCGAGCATGGCCAGATTGGCAGGATCGATGGCGACCTTGTGTTCGGTGGCGGTGAGCTGGGCATCGAGATCGGACAAGCCGATGCCCAGCCGCAGCACCGTGTCCCAGGCAGCTTCATCGCCGGTCAGCCGGGCGTAGGCCAGCCACTGCGGCAAGGCAGCAGCGGGCGCGGTATCCCACTCGCTGACCTGCGCCAACCGCTTGCGCCAGAGCGCGTCATCGGGACGCTGCTGCACGGCCGATTCGGCGACGCGACGGGCATCGGCCAGATTGCGGTTCGACAGGAAAATACTGTAGCTGAGGGAGTACGCCTCTTCGTTGAAGGCCAGTCCCGGCGCGGCTTCCTTTGCAGCAGCGCCGGCCACGCGCAGTATCCGCACCGGCCCGGTAGGGGCGCGATTCAGTCCGGCATAGAAGTCTGCCGGACTTTGCCAGGCCACCAGCGCGATACCGTGCTGTTGCAGTTCATAGTGCTGCCAGCGTTCCAGCAGCGACAGTTTCAGAAGCAGTTTGGCGTAGCGTTCGGCAGCATCCAGGCGATTGGCCGATTGCGCCATGCGCGCCAGGAACAGCAGCGTCTCGGTATCGTTGATCAGCATGCCAACACGCAGGTCGGCTTCTGCTACGAGCAGGCCAGGGTTACCCGTCGCCTGCAGGGTTTGCATGCCGGCCAAAAAATACGCGCGGCGCTGGTTGATCAACGGCGTGTAGACCATCGCACGAAAGTACAGATCGGCAGCAGTCCGGTAATTGCCCAGACCCAGCGATGCGCGGGCCGCTTCGGCGTAAATGTCGGGCGCGAGGATTTCGGGCAGCGCGGCAATTTTCTGGAAGGCCCGCGCAGCAATCTGGACGTCGCCAGCCGCCAGCGCCTTGCGCGCCAGCACCAGCAAATGCTGCGGGTCTTGCGGCAGGTCAAGCAACACCGTCAATTGGGCATGCAGCAGCCGCACACCATTCTTGCGTTGCAATGAACCTTCGGGCGCAGCGTAGGCCTCGCCTTCCAGCATGCCCAGCTCCTGCCATTCGGCATCGAGCCGGACCGCCGGGTTGGTGGCGCGCTTCAGGCCAAGCATCGCTTCGCGCGCTTCGCGGAAGGAGCCTAGCCGGATCAGTTGTTCCACCAGCGCGGCACGCAGTGCCAGAGCATTCGGCTCGGCTTTGAGAAATACCTTCAGGTATTCGACCGTCAGCCGATCCGGTTTGCTGTCGCTGCCACTGGCAGTGAGCCGCTGCTCCAGCGTGCTGTACGGGTACACCAGTAGCAAGCCGATGGCCACTGCCAGGCCGAAACCGGCGATCGTCCACGGCGAAAACAGTCCCATGCGCTGGTAGCCGGTATCGATCGAGTACCAGGCCGTGTGGCGCTGGTTGGGCGCGCGGACGCCGGGGATGGGCGGTTTGCGCATCATGCCGCGCACCGCACAACCACAGCAGTACTCTGTGGCAACGAGTCGTCGCCACCCAGGACGTAACGCTGTGTGCCGCGCTCGGGAGTAACAGGTTTGCGGTCGGCGCTGACGCGGCAGGCAGCGGACTGCGCCAGCGTCAACACGATGCGTTCATTGGCCGTGGCCGTGAACTGCAACTGCTCGCCGCTGGCGTCGCGACTGCGGATGAAGCTGCTGATGCTGCCATTGATGTCCTGAATCCGTACGCCGCCCTGATCGGATTTCGCTGACAGGCGTACCTGAGAGGCTGCCAGCGTCAGGTAATCGCCGGATGGTCCGGGCGCAATACCGGCGACGCCAGTGCTGTCGCGCAATGACGGAGCGACCGCGCCAGGCGGCAAACGCAAGGTCCGCAAATTACTGCCGGTACGCACGATCAGGTCGCCCGACGCGAGCTCGCGCGCAATGCTGGTGGCTTCGAAATCCAGTACCTTGCGTGCGTACTGCGACGGAAATACCCGTGTAAAAGGTTGTGCCATTGCCCATCCGTACACCTTGTGCAGTGCCGCCAGCGAAGCAGGCTTGCTGGCCGAATACGCGTGATAGTAGATATCGACCGGCTTGAATCTATACGGTGCGCCGGTCAGCTTGTAGGTTTCGATGACCCGTTCGAAACCATAGAACGGCCCGGTCCAGTTGTTGGTGTAGACATTTTCATTCTGGTTCGGTGCGAATACCTGATACCAGCCGGACTTGCGCACGCCTTGCGCGGCGATCGCGGTCCAGGAATTATTGCTTTGGGTGATGCTGGTGTCACCGCCATTCATGTTCAGGAAACCATCATTGACCGTTTCGGCAATCGCGCTCGCCAGCGGCACACAATTGCCGGTCCATAGAAACAGCGATGCTTTTTTGTTCGCTGGCATCAGACGCGTGTTGATGTAATCCATCGATCCCTGCACCTCGCGGCGCAGGTCGAAGCGATATCCCGGCAGCGGCAATCCGTATGATTTGTCAGTATTGGTGGCTTCATCACGGTTGCTGACCACGCCCATCGCCCGAGCCCAGGAAAAAGGGTGCGAGTAGGAATGGCTGGCGCCCTCCACATACGGCAATGCAAAAATCCGTCTTGCGATCGCTTCAAGCTGCGGAGACTGCTCGGGCCGCACTCCTTGCGCACTGATCTCGGCCTCGATCACCGACATTGCGGTCGGCAGGCGATAGCGTTCAAGAATCTGTTTTTGCAGCACATCGGCAGCGAACGGCGTACCGGGCAGTTCTGCACGCGACGGAAAACCGTCCGCATCAATGTGGGCCATCAGCATGCGACGACCGCCTTCCGTGGTGACGTCTGGCATCGGCATGTCCGGCAGTTGCAGGGCCGCCTGCAAAAATTTAATCGGTTGCAATATCCAGCGATCCTGATCAACTGCAGACAGATTGCGTGTCGTGAACGGACTCAAGGCATATCCGCCCCACCCTGTCAGCGCCACCGCATCGAAGGTCGTCCCGGCACCATCCTGCAATGTCAGCAGACTGCGCCCATGACGGGGCAGCAGTTGCAGCGGTTCGACCAGACTACGGTCGGGCTGCGCAGTGACCTCGAAGTCCAGCATGGCCGAATCGCGCGAACGAATCGCCATGCGGCCGGAACGTGGTGGGCTGACACGCCGCAAACCTAACGCACTCGCCTGTTGCTCGTCGACCGGAAAACCAAACGTGTCGAACACTGCGATCCGCACTCCCTCGCTGATGCGCCGCTTGAACCAGCTGGCCAGCCCCGGATGATCCACACCGGCGTTAAGCCAGCTGACGACGCCTGCATAGCGGCCTTGCAATAAGCCTTCGGGCAAGGCCTGTGTGGACATGTCGACAAACTCGTAGCGCAAGCCGAGATAGTTCAGAGGCATGCCAAGAAACCGCTGCGCCGAGGTGTAATGAAAATCGAGATCAAGGTTATCCACCAGGATCAGTACGGTACGCGGCATGACTTCGATACTGCCGATACCGAGTGACGTGAGTCCGCCATCAGCGACCCACGGAATGAATCCCTGGCTGGCGATCTGCCTGGCCGTCGACCGCGCCAAGTCGCGTGATGCAGGCAGCGCAGGATCGACATAGTCGATGGCGATGACCGGCAAACCATATTTCTGACGCACGGTGGACATCTGAGCCAGCAACCATTCCCGGTCCGTCGCAGACACCGGACCATACTGATTGCGCGCCGCATCGAAACCCTGGTACAACGATTCGGCAGCGACCGCATAGGTCAGCGGTGCGATCTCGGGCAGCAGCTCGAAGCCGCGGTTGAGAATCAATTTTGCGTCCGGGTACCGCCGCTTGAATTCGCGTAACAGCGCCACCATCGCGCCGGTTTGACGGCTGCGCTCGGCATCGGTCCTGGCAAACAATTGATAGGAATCGAGCGTGTCCAGGAAAAACCCGCGCCAGCCTTGCTGCCAGAGCGGCGCAATGACCTGATCCAGAAAAAACGGTTGCCAGCCAGGTGCAGCCTGGTCGATGACCTTGCTGCCCCATGCTGCATTGTCGCCACGCAGTGCGCCTGCAGGCAGTTGCTTGTAATACGACCGGGACGGCTGGACTTCGCCAAGGGATACGTAGGCGAAGAGCGTATGCGTGCCGTCGGCAACGGAACGGGCGCGGGCAGCAGGGTTGGTGACGTGGTCTGGCTCGACCACGGCAATGTCGAAGGCTTGCAGTTCCACCAGCGGTGGCTCGGCGCCGTAATAGAACGCGACGCTCGGGCTTTGTGCGGCCGCAGGCAGCGACAGGAACAGGGACAGGAAGAGCAAGAAGGACAACGTGGCAACGAAGATGCTGCGGCCATGGCCGACGAGCATACTCGGGAGATTCGGGAGATTAGCGATGCTGATGGCGAGGGTCGCCGGGGCGACCCACTGCACGCTACAAATGGCATCAGTGGTGCAATGATCAGACAAAAAAATCTCCCGGGAACTGTCGCTCTATACCGACGCTTGTAAAAGATTACCTGACCCGGGCGCGCAAATCTCCACGGCAATCGTCATCGAAATCTTGACGACACTTCGCAGTAATTATTAGATTACGGAAAGTAGTTTCTTACATTCAATTAATTCCGAACGGTATCAGGAAGCAAATGAAAGAGTCAGTAATAATTATCAAAAACTTTCAGTTACTTAAGAGAGAGCCGTTCCGGCTAGTGGCGCTTCGTACTGTCCCAATGGAAGCCCGCCGCAACAGATCAGTTATCCGTTTCGACCAGCGCCTGGTGGACATAGGCTGACAGGATCAGGCGATCCTGAATGGCGACATCAACGAATTCGAAGCCATGGCGAAATCCGTCACCGGTGTCGGCCGGCGAGATTGATCGAAGAACCGTTTGCAAATTGAGAAAACAATCCTGATCGGCTACGTGGACCTTCATCTTCATGCGCCCGCCCTCGCCTCTTTCGCCCAGCGCTTCTTTGGCAATTACCGAGGCACCACCCATGCTCAGATCGGTGATGGTGCCAGCCGCATTGCGCTCAGGCACACCGAGGGAAATTGCCGAAATCAGCCGGACCGAGACGCGCGCGGTCTGGCGCACCACCGTACAGCGTAATTGCTTGGGAAACGAAAGGTGAAGATACGGATGCGGTGTATGGACCGACTTGACGGCTGCTGCAATGAAGGCATAGGCCTTCTTGCCGGAAAACGCGCGGACGACAAAAGTCTGGCCGTCGCGGATCAGTTCGAACTTTCCATCCATCATCGGCGCGGTGACATAAACCGTCTTGCCTTTGACGAAGCCAATCAGCTTGACGGTGTACCGGACGGAAGGTTTGTCCTGCATCTGCAGGATCATGGTTTCGCCAATGTGCCAGCGCACGTCCTGCATGTTGACGGCGATTTCCCGTTCCGCGGCTTCCGGCTTCGGCGCTGCCGTGACATCGACCAGACGGGCTATGTTCTGTTCGGCGGCCGGCGCTTTTGCCGGCGCGTCCCAGTCAGCGTCATGGTAGTAGCCGTTTTCCAGCACACCCGCCATCTGACTGACACTTTCGATCACGCAACCTGAGGCCAGCAGAAGCTTGCCGTGATAATCGTAGATGGCGCGTTGCAGAGCCTTGCCGACGGAGATCTCGGAGACACGCACAGGCACCAGTGAAACGGACTCGGACATGCCATCCCCTAAAGACTTGCATTCATCGGGCGCGTTGCCCAGGGCTACAGCCCTCCACGTTGGCACATTGCCGCAGCAAAAAAAAACCAAGTATAACGATCATTACCATAAAGCTATACAAATCAATTGCACCGTTTGCAGCACTGGCTACGCAGCCGGATGGGCCGACCCGGCAGCAAAAAAAGCCAGCACCGCATCCAGTTCGCGGGTGCGCTTGAAGGACGGCATGCTCTGCCAGATCCGCTTGCCATACGGCTTCGAAATCAGACGCGGATCACACAGCATCAGCACGCCACGATCACTTTCGTCGCGGATCAGACGACCGGCTCCCTGCTTCAGATTGATGATGGCTTCCGGCAGCTGATGATGGACGAATCCGTTCAGGCCCTTGCGTTCCAGCGCACCGATACGCGCTGCCAGCACCGGATCATCGGGCGGTGAAAACGGCAGCTTGTCGATGATCACCAGCGACAGCGCATCGCCGCGCACATCGACACCCTCCCAGAAACTCTGACTGCCGATCAATACCGCGTTGCCGGCGGCACGAAAGCGGTCCAGCAATTCGGTGCGCCCTGCTTCACCCTGTACCATCAGCGGAAACGGCAGATTGCGCTGCGCGAATTCTGCGCGCAAACGCTCCGCCGCCCGGTTGACTGCCCGGATCGTGGTGCATAGCAGGAACGTCCGGCCACCGGCGGCTTCGATGACCGGCAAGGCGGCATCGATGACGGCATCGGTATAGTCCGGCGAATTTGGCTGCGGCAAATTATGCGGTACGTACAGCAAGCCCTGCTGCTCGTAATCGAACGGACTCGGCCAGGACTTGGCGGTCACATCCCACAAACCCATCTGCGAATTGAAGTGATTGAAATCGTTTTTGACCGCTAGTGTCGCCGAGGTAAAAATCCAGGCGCGTGGCGTGCCTTCGCGTTGCTTGTTGAAAATCGGTGCAATCGACAGCGGGGTCTGGTGCAATTGCAGCGAGGTCGAAAAGGCTTCGACCCACAGCACTTTTTCCTGCCCCGCCTCGGGCACGGCAGCGCTCGCATCGGTCGCCGCATCCCAGGCGTCGAGCTGGTTGCCCAGTTCGATTGCCCGCACGCGACATTGCTCGATCGTCTCGGCCCGCTCGGCTTGTTTGGCCAGCACGTCGACCATGCCCTGCAACTCGGTCTGCAAGGTCACCAGCGCCGGAAAAAATGCACTCGACGGCGCGATCTGGTTGACCGCCAGACGCACGACATCCTGCGGAAACGCCAGTCGCAGATCGCGCGCGGCGCGTTCGACAGGTGCTACCACACGGGCCCAGTCGGCGCCATCGCGCGCATGCGACAGGCCTTCGGCCAGCACATCCCGACACAGCTCCAGGATTTGCGAGGTCGAAATCGTGTCGCCGAAAAACAGCGTGGCGGTTTCTGGCAGCTGATGGGCTTCATCGAAAATGATCGTATTGGCCGATGGCAGCAGCTCGGCCATGCCGGTTTCCTTGAGCGCGACATCGGCAAAGAACAGGTGGTGATTGACCACCACGATGTCGGCTTGCTGCGCTTCCTTACGCGCCTTCATCACGAAGCAATCCTGGTAATACTGGCATTCGGCGCCCATGCAGGTGTCGCGGGTCGAGGTCACCAGATTCCAGATCAGCGCGTTCTCGGGCACGCGCGACAACTCGGCCTTGTCGCCGGTCATCGTGGTCTTCATGAAGCGCGAAATTTCACGCAGATTGCCGACATCGTCACGCGAGGTCATGCGGCCATTCTGCAGCGTGCGCTCCAGATGAAAATGGCAGACGTAGTTGGAGCGGCCCTTGAGCAATGCCACCGAGACCGGCGCATTGAGCGCCTTGCGCACGGTCGGGATATCACGCGAATACAGCTGGTCCTGCAAGTTCTTGGTACCGGTCGAGACAATCACCTTGCCACCCCACAGCAAGGCAGGCACCAGGTACGCGAACGTCTTGCCGGTACCGGTGCCAGCTTCGGCGATCAAGGTGTGCTGGCCCGCAATCGCATTGGCGATGGCCTTGGCCATTTCGGTTTGCGCGGTGCGCGAGCGAAAGCCACGCACGGCCTGGCTGAGTGCGCCACCATCGCCAAACAGGCGATCAACATCGGCATCGTGGATGCCGGCAGTGGCCGGCACGGAGTCGTCGGGAGGAGCTTCGGTCAAGGTAACGATCGGTAAAGAAGAGGCAGGAGACACAGTGCGGGCATCAGGCCGGTATGTCGGGGATCAACTGCATTTTGAGCAGCGTGATGTGATCCTTCAATTGCAATTTGCGCTTTTTCAGGCGGCGCAACTGGAGTTCTTCGTGCCTGACATCGCGGATCAGCGTATCGATCACGGCATCGAGATCCCGATGCTCGACTTCCAGTTCAATGATGCGACGGCGCACCTCGTTCGACGGCTGTGTATTCATTCTGATTCGGTCATCGTGATTCGGACATGGTGATTGGGTCGTGGCGCTTTTATCGTGGGTGCTGATTTTGCAACGGAGAGTCGCGCCATCGCGTAATTTTAAGTTCTTCCGTGCAATAATAATTTTCAACTCCATGCAGTTTAATCCACCCCGGTCCATGAGCCAATACAAGATCGAAGCAGGAAGCGGACAGCATATCGGCGACCGTCCGGAACAACAGGATCGGGTTGCGCTGATGGCGGCACCAAACGCTTCCGGATTCATGCTGGCCGTACTGGCCGATGGCATGGGTGGCAGTAGCGGCGGGGCAATTGCCGCCGAACAGGTCATTCGTACCGCCAGAGAACTGTTCGACAAATTCTCTCCGGTGAGCGGCGACATTGAAGTGATGTTGCGCAATCTTGTGCGCGAGGCCCACACCATCATCCAGCTCAGTGGACTGAGCACCGAAAAAGAACCGCACAGCACGATGGTGGCACTGATACTCACGCCGACGGGTACGGCGCACTGGGCCCACGTGGGGGACTCGCGCCTGTACCGTTTTCGGGGGCCGGCGCTGGCAGAGCGGACTAGAGATCATTCGCTGATTGAACGCATGGTGGCGCAAGGCAGGCTGGACGCCGGGCACGCCATCAACCATCGCCTGGCACATGTGCTGGTCAATGTACTGGGTAGTCCAAGCGCACAACCCTTCGTGACGTTGGGGCGCTTTGACGGCCTGTCTGCAGGCGATGCCTTCCTGTTGTGTTCCGATGGGCTTTGGCACTATTTCAGCGACCAGGAACTGGCCGAGGCGGTCGCACTGGCGGGCAGCGGACCACGCCAGATAGCCGAGTTGCTGATCAACACGGCGCGCGCCCGCGCTGTCGGGAGCCGTGGCGACAATTGCACGCTGGCGCTGGTAAAACTCGTGACGCCAGCAGGCTGAATCGGTTCGTTCACAACCCGCGCGCACCCTGCTAAAACTATTTGGTGGCGGCGGCTGCGGCGGCCTGCTCGGCAGCTTTTTTGTCGGCGACATCCCGGGCCGCACGTTCCGCCAGTTTCTTTGCCTTGTTGTCGGCCACCTGTTTTTGACGTTCTGCCGCATTGGCCGCCTTCTTTTGAAAGTCAGCGGTATTGGTGGCGCGTTGCGCCTGACGGGCAGCATCCGTGGCCTGCTGCTGCGCGGCTTTTGCATCGTATTCACGCTGACGCAGTTGCGGATCGATCCCGACCTGACGCTGCTGCGACGCCTGTTCCTTGTCGGCATTGCCGGCACGCTCGGCAGCCTTGATGGCGGCCGCTTTTTCGCGTGCCTGGATGTCCAGCAGGCGTTGTGGCGCGGCGGCCTGATCTTCGGCATCGCGTGCGGCCAGCGCCTTGTCGCGCTCGTCGGCACGGTCGCGCCGCTTGACGTAATTCGCCTCGACCTCGATCGCCCGTACGTCGGCCAGCGCGATGCGGCGACGCTCCTTGCCCTTGTCATTGCAGGCGGTCATGAAAAACTTGTCGAAGCAATTCGTCTGATCCTGCAGGTAGGCCTGTTCGATCGCGGCACGCTGCGCGGTCGACGCTTGCAGCGCCTGTTCTGCCAGCACGACGGTGACGATCGAACCGGACGGCCAGGCTTGCGCCAGAGCGCTCTTGCCGAGCGGCGTATTCGCCGTCGCGACAGGCGGCGCGAGCAGCGCACAACCACTGAACACCCCCGCTGCAGTCAGCACCAACAGGAGCACCAGGCCACGCGAACGCGCGGGGCGAATCAGTTCCGGACTATGCATCATCAATTCCCTCTCCCGCCCGTTCAGGCGGTAACTCCAGCATTTCCAGCAACGCCAACAGCACTGCGGCGCGGCGCTTCCATGTACTCGCGCGATTGCATTTCAATGATGCGCGAGACGGTGCGATGAAATTCATTGGCCAGCGTGCCCTGCGTGTACAACACGTCCGGCGCGACGGCAGCCGACATCAGCAACTTGACCTTGTGGTCATAAAAAACATCAATGAGCCAGGTGAACCGCCGCGCCTCGGATGACATCGAGGCCGACATCTCCGGAATGCCGGACAGCACCACGGTATGAAAACGGCTGGCGATTTCCAGATAATCATTTTGCGAACGCGGACCACCGCACAGCGTGGCAAAGTCAAACCAGATCACGCCGCCGGCACGCCGCAGCGCACGGATTTCACGCGCTTCGATACGCACCCGCGGGTCCTCGTCGGCGGTATCGGCAACCCCGGAATAGGCATGCCGCAAGGCGCGGTCGGCGTCGGCATTCAATGGCGTGTGGTAGGCCTCGACCTGTTCCAGCGCGCGCTTGCGATAATCGTTGCCGGCGTCGACGTTCATGACATCCAGATGCAGCTTCAGCAGCGCAATGGTCGGCAACATGCGGTCGCGATGCAGCCCGTCCGGATACAGCGTATCGGGTGCGTAATTCGACGTAATGATGAATGACACGCCATTGGCAAACAGGGCCTTGAACAGGTTATGGAGAATCATCGCATCGGCGATATCAGAGACATGAAACTCGTCGAAACAGATCAGGCGATATTTCTTGGCGATCTGGCGCGCCACCACATCGAGCGGGTCGGCAACACTTTTCAGAGCATCGAGCTGGCGATGCACATCGCGCATGAATTCATGAAAATGCACGCGGGTCTTGCGCACGACCGGCACCACCGAATAAAAACTATCCATCAGGAACGACTTGCCACGCCCCACCCCACCCCACATGTACACGCCACGCGGCACGTCCGGACGGTTGATGAGTCGCTTGAAACTGCTCGAACGCTGTGCACGGAACGCCACCCATTCGTCGTAGGCACGCTGCAGCCTTTCGACAGCGATGCGTTGTGCCGGGTCGGCGTTGAATCCGCGCTGCGATAGCGCGTGCTCATAAAATTCCATCACGTTCATTTGCTTCACATCCACTCGCATTTCTTTCACTCTTGAATGACACAAACCGGGTCATCGACGGCGCATTTTGCGCCAGCGTCGCGCAGTGTACCCTGATGCGCGAACGGGATGAAACGGTGACACGCTGCCTGCTACGTCGCGATTTTTTCAAGGACACAGCCAGGCGATGCCCTTAAAAAAATCGGGCGAGATGTGCTCGCCCGGTACTGCAATATCCAATCACCACACTTCCATTGCGCTGCTATTGCAGCGCCATCTCCACAGAAACACGCGGCGGGTAGTCAGGGCGACCACCCTGCAACGGAAAGCTCAACCCCAGCCCGAGTCCGAGGTTGCCGCCACTGCCACCAGAGGCACCGATGCCAACATTCGGAAAACCTGAACGCGCCGAGCGGAACAACAGCTCCGAACTGCGATAGCCGGGCTTGTTGCAGACCACCTGCAGGTCACCGCGTGCACCGGCCACAGAGACCGTGGCCGGTGTCACCACCGTATAGCCTTCGCTACCGAGACTAACCAGACAGGTCGCTCCGGCCAGTGGCTGGCCATCGCTGCGCGTCTCGACCAGCATGGTCTGACTGGCAGGTACGGTTGCGCAACCGGCCACCAACACAGACACCGACGCCAACGCCAACGCGAATCTGCGCATCATGGCTGCCTCCTAGAAGTTCAGCGCGCGCTTGTCGACTGCCAGTGCGGCTTCCTTGGTGGCTTCCGACAGGGACGGATGGGCGTGGCAGATACGTGCGATGTCTTCCGCCGACGCGCGGAATTCCATGGCCACGACGGCCTCGGAAATCAGCTCGGAAGCCGATGGTCCGATGATATGCACGCCGAGGATTTCATCGGTTTTGGCATCGGCCAGAAACTTCACCATGCCGTTGGTATCACCCAGTGCACGGGCGCGACCATTGGCCAGGAACGGGAACGAACCCGCCTTGTAAGCCACTCCGGCAGCCTTCAATTCCTGTTCGTTCTTGCCGACCCAGGCGATTTCCGGCGAGGTGTAAATCACCCACGGTACGGTGTTGAAGTTGACATGACCATGCTGGCCGGCGATACGTTCGGCCACGGCAACGCCCTCTTCCTCGGCTTTGTGCGCCAGCATCGGCCCACGCACCACGTCACCCACGGCCCACACATTGGTCACGCTGGATTTGCACTGGTCGTCGACTTGCACGAAGCCGCGCTCGTCGAGCTTCAGGCCGATCGCTTCGGCATTCAGGCCGATCGTGTTTGGCGTACGGCCGATCGAGATGATCAGCTTGTCAAACACGGCTTTCTGCGCGTCGCCCTTGGCGTCGACATACTCGACGGTGACGTCTTTCTTGCCGGTCGTGATGGTGCCGATCTTCACGCCCAGCTGGATACCGAGCCCCTGCTTGGTGAACAGCTTGAAGGCTTCCTTTGCGATCTGCTCGTCGACCGCGCCAAGGAAGGTTGGCAAGCCTTCGAGTACCGTAACTTCGGCACCCAGACGACGCCAGACGCTGCCCATTTCGAGGCCGATCACGCCGGCACCAATCACGCCGAGGCGCTTGGGCACCGCGCCAATGGCCAGTGCGCCGGTATTCGACAGAATCATTTTTTCGTCGAACGGGGTACCCGGCAGTGCACGCGCATTCGAGCCCGTTGCGATGACGACCTGTTTGGCGATCAGCGACTCGTTGGTCTTGCCCGTCACCGACAGTTCAATGCCACTGGCGTCGTTCTTGACGAACGCGCCGCGACCATGGAAGAAGGTAATCTTGTTTTTCTTGAAGAGATACAGGATGCCGTCGTTGTTCTGCTTGACGACCGTGTCCTTGCGCGACAGCATTTGCGGCAGATTCAGGCTCAGGCCCTTGACATCGATACCGTGCTCGGCAAACGCGTGGCCGGCGTGTTCGAAGTGTTCGGACGATTGCAGCAGCGCTTTCGATGGGATGCAACCGACGTTGGTACAAGTACCACCCGGCGCAGGACCACCTGCGGCGTTTTTCCATTCATCGATACAGGCTACCGAGAAGCCGAGTTGTGCTGCACGAATCGCAGCGATGTAGCCACCGGGACCACCACCGATGACGACAACATCAAAATTTTTCGACATGTTCCTATCCTTTTTTACGCACCAGACATTGCGGCGGCCGGCGCCTCAGGACGCGGGCCGCCGCAATCGTTATTTACAGATCCAGCAACAGGCGAGCCGGGTCTTCCAGCGCTTCTTTCATCGTGACCAGCGCCAGCACTGCTTCACGACCATCGATGATGCGATGGTCATACGACATGGCCAGGTAGTTCATTGGACGGATCACGATCTGACCGCCTTCGACTACGGCACGGTCCTTGGTCGCATGCACGCCCAGGATGGCGGATTGCGGCGGGTTGATGATCGGGGTCGACAGCATCGAACCGAACGTGCCGCCGTTGGAGATCGAGAAGGTGCCGCCGGTCAGATCATCCAGCGTCAGCTTGCCATCCTTGGCCTTGGCGCCGAATTCGCCGATTTTCTTTTCGATATCGGCGATTGACATCTGGTCCGCATTGCGCAACACAGGAACCACCAGCCCACGCGGTGAACCGACCGCGATACCGATGTCGAAGTAGCCGTGATAGACGATGTCGTTGCCATCGACCGAAGCATTGACGACCGGGTATTTCTTCAGCGCGGCAACAGCTGCCTTGACGAAGAACGACATGAAGCCCAGCTTGACGCCATGCTCTTTTTCGAACTTGTCCTTGTACTTGTTGCGCAGCTCCATGACCGGGGCCATGTTGACTTCATTGAACGTGGTCAGGATGGCGTTGGTCGATTGCGATTGCACCAGACGCTCGGCAATACGGGCGCGCAGGCGGCTCATCGGGACGCGCTGTTCCGGACGCTCGCCCAGGTTCAGTGCGCTGGCCGATGCGATCTGTTGCAGTGCCGGTTTGGCCGCTGCGGCAGGTGCTGCCGCTGCTGGTGCAGCGGGTGCAGGCTTCTTTTCCAGGTGGTTGATCACGTCGCCCTTGGTGACGCGGCCATCCTTGCCGGTGCCATCGACTTGCGTCGTGGTCATGTTGTTATCGGCCAGCATTTTTGCAGCGGCTGGCATGGCGACATTGGCCGATGCCTTCGAGGCCATTGCGCTGATCGCAGCGGCAACCGGGTCGGCTGCCGGGGCAGGAGCAGGCGCAATCGGTACTGGCAACGACGACACTTCCATCGGGCTAACCTTGGGCGATGCGTCGGTATCGATCAGGGCGATGACCTGACCGGCGACGACCGTCGCGCCATCCGGCTCGATCAATTGGGTGATGATGCCGTCGGCCGGTGCCGGCAGCTCGAGCACCACCTTGTCGGTTTCGATATCGATCAGGTTTTCATCGCGGCTGACTGGTTCGCCGACTTTTTTATGCCACTGCAGCAGGGTCGCTTCAGCGACGGATTCAGACAGCTGCGGGACTTTGACTTCAAGGATTGCCATGTAACACTCCGATTCGGTTTGTTCGTGCGGCGCGCCGGTTTCCGGTGCGCCGCCGTTTCAATTATTTGGTAAGGACAAAGCCTTTGAGCTTCGAAAATGCGGTGTCGATCAGCGCTTTTTGCTGGGCGTAATGCTTGTCGTAGTAACCAACTGCCGGGGAGGCGCTGGCAGGACGACCGGCATAGGCCAGCTTCTGACCGTCATCGAGGTTCTCGAAGATGTTGTGCTGAATCTGGAACCATGGTCCCTGATTTTGCGGTTCATCCTGGGCCCAGACCAATTCCGTAAAGTTCGGGAATTTTTTCAGTTCGGTGGCCAGTGCCTTGTGCGGGAACGGATACAGCTGCTCGACACGGAAAATTGCGGTATCGATCTGGCCGCGTTCCTTGCGTGCATTGACGAGGTCGTAATAGACCTTGCCCGAACACGCAATGATGCGCTTGACCTTCTTGGCTTCGATCTTGTCATCGCATTCACCGATCACGGTCTTGAAGCTGCCCGTGGCCAGATCCGACAACGGCGAACCGGCATCCTTGTTACGCAACAGCGACTTCGGCGTCATGATGACCAGCGGCTTGCGGAACAGCCGGATCATCTGGCGACGCAGCAGATGGAAAATCTGCGCTGCCGTGGTCGGCTGGACCACTTGCATGTTGTTGTCGGCGCAGAGTTGCAGGAAGCGTTCCGGACGGGCCGAGGAATGCTCCGGACCCTGACCTTCATACCCGTGCGGCAGCATCATTACCAAACCTGATGCACGACCCCATTTGACTTCGCCGGAGCTGATGAACTGATCGATCACGACCTGGGCACCGTTGGCAAAATCGCCGAACTGGGCTTCCCAGATCGTCAGCGTGTTTGGCTCGGCGGTCGAGTAACCGTATTCAAAGGCCAGCACGGCTTCTTCGGACAGCACGGAGTCGATGACCTTGAACGGAGCTTGCTGTTCCGAGATGTTTTGCAGCGGAATGTAGCTGCCGGCATCCCAGCGTTCACGGTTCTGGTCATGCAGCACGGCATGACGATGCACGAAGGTACCGCGACCGGCGTCTTGTCCGGTCAGGCGCACGGCGTAACCGGACGAGACCAGCGTCGCATAGGCCAGATGTTCGCCCATGCCCCAATCCAGGTTCAGTTCACCGCGGCCCATGCTGGCACGGTCGCCCAGCACTTTTTCGACCAGCGAGTGGACCTTGAAGCCTTCCGGCACGACGGTAATGCGGCTCGACAGACGCTTGAGTTCGGCCAGTGGCACGGCGGTGTCGGCGGAGTCGGTCCATTTGCGATTCAGGAACGGCATCCAGTCGACGGCATACTTGTTCTTGAAGTTCGAGATGACCGGATCGACGGTGTGGTGACCGGCATCCATCGCATCACGGAACGCCTTGACCAGGGTATCGCCCTCATCCGCAGCAATCGTGCCCTGCGCGACCAGCTTGTCGGCGTACAGTTTGCGCGTGCCCGGGTGCTGGCCGATTTTCTTGTACATCAGCGGCTGTGTCAGTGCTGGCGTGTCTTGCTCGTTGTGACCCAGTTTGCGATAGCAGATGATGTCGACGACGATGTCTTTCTTGTACTCGACGCGATAATCCATCGCGATTTGCGTCGCGAAAACGACCGCTTCAGGATCGTCACCGTTGACGTGCAACACGGGCGCTTCGATCATCTTGACGACGTCCGAGCAATACAGTGTCGAGCGTGAATCGCGAGGGTCCGAGGTCGTGAAACCGATCTGGTTGTTGATCACGATATGCACCGTGCCACCCGTGCCGTAGCCGCGGGTCTGGGCCAGGTTCAGCGTTTCCATCACCACACCCTGGCCAGCGAAAGCGGCATCGCCATGCACCAGGATCGGCAATACCTGCACGCCATCCACGTCGCCGCGACGATCCATGCGTGCCTTGACCGAACCTTCGACAACCGGGTTGACGATTTCAAGATGCGATGGATTGAAGGCGAGCGACAGGTGGACCGGACCACCCGGGGTGGTGATGTCGCTGGAAAAGCCCTGGTGATATTTGACATCGCCAGCCGGCAGGTCGTCGGCATGCTTGCCTTCGAATTCCGAGAACAGTTCTTGCGGGGTCTTGCCAAGGATGTTGACCAGCACGTTCAGGCGGCCGCGATGGGCCATGCCGATGACGATTTCCTGCACGCCTTTTTCACCGGCGCGCTGGATGGTTTCATCCAGGGAAGCAATGAAGCTTTCGCTGCCCTCGAGCGAAAAACGCTTCTGGCCGACGTAGCGGGTATGCAGATAACGCTCCAGACCTTCGGCTGCGGTCAGGCGGTCGAGGATGTGTTTTTTCTTCTCTGCGGTGAAGCTTGGTGACGAACGACTCGACTCCAGACGCTCCTGCATCCAGCGCTTTTCGCCCGGATCGCTGATATACATGAATTCGGCACCGATCGAACGGCAGTAGGTGTCGCGCAGCGCGTTGAGGATATCGCGCAGGGTCGCGGTTTCGCCGCCGAAATAGGTGTTGCTGATGTTAAAGACGATGTCCATGTCCGCGTCGGCAAAACCGTAAAAGCTCGGCTCCAGCTCGGGAATGGTGGGACGTTCCTGGCGTTGCAGGGGATCCAGATTGGCCCAATGGCTGCCAAGAAAGCGGTAAGCGGCGATCAACTGGGTGACAGCGACGCGCTTGCGGCCCATTTCAACATCGACAGAAGCGACGACAGTACGGATCGGACCTTGCTTGGCACGCTCGGCGAACGAAGCGACCACAGGGGCGTGCGCCACATCGGGTTTGTCGGATCCGTCGACTGCCGGGACGTGCTGCATCGCGTCGAAATACGCGCGCCAGTTGTCCGGCACGGAGCCAGGATTGTCGAGGTAGGACTCGTACAGGTCTTCAATGTACGGGGCATTCCCTCCGAACAGATAGGAGTTGGAACGATACTGCTGCATCATATTGCGCACCTTTCTTCGCGTTTCGCGAGATTAGCGGGTTAGCTTAACCTTCCGCGACACGGCCTGACCGGTTAGCGGATTGCACATCAAGTTGTGGGGAAGGGCTTGGGTATTCGAGTACAGGTATTCGGTAAACTGGTTGGCAATTTTTTTTGCTGGCGACAGAATAACATAGGTGATCTTTCTTTCATCGCGACTTGCGGTCGATACCGCATGATTAACGCGAATTGCGCTCCGCAGGCGATCGGGCCTGCGCCGAATTGCCGGACGACCGACGATTTGCATCGCGGAATGGCAGTGATGGCGACGACAGACTGACCGTTGGACTGCGAACCGCTATGCATGTCAGGATTCGACTCCATTCGCTATGACCAATAATGGCAGAACTCCCCCACAAAAAAACCCCCGCCAGCGCAACGCGCTCACGGGGGTTTTTTAATCACTGTCAAAACACGGGCCGGAAAACGACCCGGCCCGATCAACCGGGAATTATCGTTTGTCGATAGGCGTCACATCGCGTGCGACATTACCCACGAACAGTTGACGTGGACGACCGATTTTTTGTTCTGGATCGGAAATCATTTCATTCCATTGTGCGATCCAGCCGACCGTACGTGCCATCGCGAAAATACCGGTAAACAGCGAGACCGGGATACCCAGCGCCGATTGCACGATGCCCGAGTAGAAGTCGACGTTCGGGTACAGCTTGCGGGAGACGAAGTAGTCGTCTTCCAGCGCGATTTTTTCCAGCGCCATGGCGAGCTTGAACAGCGGGTCGTCTTGCAGGCCCAGCTCTTCCAGCACTTCGTAGCAGGTTTCGCGCATCAGCTTGGCGCGCGGGTCAAAGTTCTTGTAGACGCGATGACCGAAGCCCATCAGCTTGACGCCGGAGTTCTTGTCCTTGACCTTGGCGATGAACTCGGGAATCTTGTCGACAGTACCGATTTCCTTGAGCATGTTCAATGCCGCTTCATTGGCACCTCCGTGTGCCGGACCCCACAGGCAGGCGATACCGGCTGCGATACAGGCGAACGGGTTGGCGCCGCTCGAACCGGCCAGACGCACGGTCGAGGTCGATGCGTTTTGCTCGTGATCGGCATGCAGGATCAGGATGCGGTCGAGCGCGCGTACCAGCACGTCGTTGACTTTGTACTCTTCGCACGGGTTCGAGAACATCATGCGCATGAAGTTGGCGCTGTACGACAGGTCATTGCGCGGATACACGAAGGGCTGACCGACGTTGTACTTGTAGGCCATGGCGACCAGGGTCGGCAGCTTGGCGATCAGGCGAATCGCCGATACTTCACGGTGGTGCGGGTCCGTGATGTCGAGCGAGTCATGGTAGAACGACGACAGCGCGCCGACGGTACCGACCAGCACGGCCATCGGATGGGCATCACGACGAAAGCCACGGAAGAAGAATTGCATCTGGTCATGCACCATCGTGTGCTGCGTGACCGTTTCGACAAACTTGCTGCGCTCTGCGTCGGTAGGCAATTCGCCATTGAGCAGCAGGAAACAGGTTTCCAGAAAATCGCAATTCACCGCCAGTTGCTCGATCGGGTAACCGCGATACAGCAACTCGCCCTTGTCACCATCGATGTAGGTAATCGCCGAATTACACGCGGCGGTCGACATGAAGCCCGGATCGTAGGTGAACTTGCCGGTGGCGCCATACAGCTTGCGAATATCGATGACGTCCGGTCCGACTGTGCCTTTGTAGATCGGCATCTCTAGCGATGGGCTGCCATCGGAAAACGACAGGGTAGCAGTGGTATCAGCGGTTTGGGACATGGCTGTTCCTTCTCTTGAACGGTGAGTCGGTGAATAAAAAAGGGCTGGGCGTTAGTGCATATTCGGGGTCAGGATTACTCGCTCAGGCCGCCCGCAAGCGCGTCAGCAAGGCGTGAACCTGAGGCAGATCGTCGGCGCCGCTAGGCTCCTTGCGTGCCAGCATCAAGTCCATCAGATCGTTATCCGACAGATCCAGCAGACGGGTCAGGGCATCGACTTCATCGTCACTCAGGGTCGCTTCATGCGCATCCAGAAAGCGTGTCAGGATCAAGTCATTTTCGAGCAGGCCACGGCGCGCACGCCAGCGCAGGCGGGAACGGTTGGCAGGGTCGGACTGATGCGTGGTGTACATGGCTACGGTCAATCTCTCAAAAGGGTCGGAACCGGGTCCTGCTGGTTTTTCATTACGGGAATCGCTGCGACTTCCGTTTGGAATGAATTCGATCCGGGCAGGTTATGCCCTGCTCCGATCAAACTCAACCCGAACGACAGGCATCCGGTTGCCGGGACAGTCCGCATTGCGCTACTGTCCCGGCACGGGTACTACGCGGTCTGCCGCCTAGACTGCGCGACGCACCATCAGCTCTTTGATTTTGCCGATGGCCTTGTTCGGGTTCAACCCCTTCGGACAGACATCGACGCAATTCATGATCGAATGGCAGCGGAACAAGCGATACGGATCTTCCAGATTGTCGAGACGCTCGGCGGTGGCTTCGTCGCGGGTATCGGCGATGAAACGGTAGGCTTGCAACAGGCCGGCTGGCCCGACGAACTTGTCCGGATTCCACCAGAACGACGGGCATGAGGTCGAGCAGCAGGCGCACAGGATGCACTCGTACAGACCATCGAGTTCTTCGCGTTCTGTCGGCGATTGCAGCCGCTCTTTTTCTGGCGGGATCGTGGTGTTGATCAGGAATGGCTTGATCGAATTGTATTGCTTGAAGAACTGGGTCATGTCGACGATCAGGTCGCGAATGACCGGCAGTCCCGGCAACGGACGCAGCACGATAGGCTGTTTCAGTTCATTCAGGTTGGTCGTGCATGCGAGACCATTCTTGCCATTGATGTTCATTGCGTCCGAACCACAGACGCCTTCGCGGCATGAACGGCGCAGTGCCAGCGAATCATCGACATCCGCCTTGATGCGTTGGATTGCGTCGAGCAACATCTTGTCGGAGTCCTGCAACTCGACGGTCAGCTTCTGCATGTACGGCTTGGCATCCTTGTCCGGATCGTAGCGGTAAATTTCAAAATTCATTGTGCGTGGCATAAGTACCCTTTTGCGGGACTGCATCGCTCTTGCGTGACGCAATCCTCAACAGATCAATCAATGTGCAGGACAGGATTCGCTCATCGAAACCTGTCCCCGGCAATTTAGAACGTGCGTGCTTTGGGCTGGAACGTCTCGACTGTCAGCGGCTTGGTGACCACTGGCTTGTACTCGATGCGATTGCCTTCCGAGAACCACAACGTGTGCTTCATCCAGTTGGCATCGTCACGTTTCTCGTAATCGCTTTGCGCATGGGCGCCGCGCGATTCCTTGCGTGCCAGTGCTGACGTGATGGTTGCCTTGGCGGTTTCGATCAGGTTGTCCAGTTCCAGGGCTTCGACACGGGCAGTGTTGAAGACCTTCGACTTGTCCTTGAACGACACGTTCTTGACACGCTTGTCGAGTTCCATGATGGCGTCGTAGCCACTCTGCAGCAACGCATCATTACGGAACACGCCACAAAAGCGCTGCATCGCGGCACGAATATCGTTGGCGACATCCTGCACTTTTTCCGAACCGGTCGAGGCTTCGAGTCGGTTCAGGCGATCCATCGAGAAGTCGGCAGCACCCTCTGGCAGCGGCTTGTTGCTGCGCGCTTTCAGGCCACTGGCAACAATATGGTTACCGGCAGCACGGCCAAACACCAGCAAGTCGAGCAACGAGTTGGTACCGAGACGATTGGCACCGTGGACCGACACGCAGGAGCATTCGCCAATGGCATACAAGCCATTGACGATGCTGTTCGGATTGCCGTCTTTGGGCGCAACGACCTGACCATGGATATTGGTCGGGATACCGCCCATCTGATAGTGAATCGTCGGGACAACCGGAATCGGTTCCTTGGTGGCGTCAACGTTGGCAAACTTGTGACCGATTTCCAGAATCGATGGCAAGCGCTTCTTGATCGTATCGGCGCCGATGTGACGCAAGTCGAGCAGCACATGATCCTTGTTCGGACCGCAACCACGACCTTCCTTGATTTCCTGGTCCATCGAGCGTGACACGAAGTCGCGTGGTGCCAGATCTTTCAGCGTCGGTGCGTAGCGTTCCATGAAACGCTCGCCTTCGCTGTTGATCAGAATACCGCCTTCGCCGCGGACACCTTCCGTGATCAGCACGCCCGCACCGGCGACACCGGTCGGATGGAACTGCCAGAATTCCATGTCTTCGAGCGGCAGGCCGGCACGTGCTGCCATGCCCATGCCGTCACCCGTATTGATGAAGGCATTGGTCGATGCGGCCCAGATGCGCCCTGCGCCGCCGGTTGCCATGACCGTGGTCTTGGCTTCGAGGATCATGCACTCGCCGGTTTCCATTTCCAGCGCGACGACGCCGATCACATCGCCGTCAGCATCGCGGATCAGGTCCATCGCCATCCACTCGACGAAGAAGTGGGTCTTGGCGCGCACGTTGCGCTGATAAAGCGTATGCAGCATCGCGTGACCGGTACGGTCAGCTGCAGCGCATGCGCGCTGGACCGGCTTTTCACCAAAATTAGCGGTGTGGCCGCCGAATGGGCGCTGGTAAATCGTGCCATCGGGATTGCGGTCGAACGGCATGCCAAAATGCTCAAGTTCATAGACCACTTTTGGCGCTTCGCGACACATGAATTCGATCGCGTCCTGGTCACCCAGGTAGTCGCCGCCTTTGACGGTATCGAACATGTGCCAGAACCAGCTGTCCTCAGCCATATTGCCGAGGGAGGCACCGATACCGCCCTGGGCTGCAACGGTGTGCGAACGGGTAGGAAAAACTTTGGACAATACGGCGACATTCAGTCCGGCCTCGGCCAACTGCAACGAAGCGCGCATGCCCGAGCCGCCAGCGCCGATGATGACGGCGTCAAAACGACGGGTAGGAATGACGGATTTGATAGCTGACACGGTTATGCTCTCCAGATAATTTGTGCCGTCCATCCAGCACAAGCGATCAGCCACAGGATAGTGGCGACTTGCAAGGTAATACGAATAGCGACAGGTTTGACGTAGTCCATCCAGATGTCGCGCATGCCGACCCAAGCGTGATAGAACAAAGCAAGGAAGGTCACGAACGTAGCGATCCTGAACCACTGCTGCGCGAACAGACCAGCCCAACCTTCATAGCTGAAATTTTGTGCACTGAAAAAGCACACCAGCAGGATGACGGTGTAGATGGCCATGACAGCGGCCGTGATACGTTGCGCCAACCAGTCTTTGAGGCCGTAGTGCGCGCCGACGACAAGGCGTTTTGGTCCGATATTATTGTTAGCCATTAAAACGCTCCAAACAGTTTCAGGGCTACGAGGGCTGCCAACGGCAGACTCACGGCGAAGACGACCACGGCAGATTTACGTGAGGAATCCTTGTCGATGCCGATATGGTTATCCATGATCAGATGACGAATGCCAGCGCAGAAGTGATGCAGGAACGCCCATGAAACCGCGAGGATGATCAGCTTGACGAACCAGTTGGAAGTAATTCCCTTGAAATGCTCGAACGTCCCTTCGGACAACAAGCTTTGATCCAGCAAATACAGGATCAATGGCAACAACGCAAACATCAGGAAACCACTGATGCGGTGAAGGATGGAGATCAATCCGGCCAGTGGCAGGCGGTAGTTTGCCAGTTGCGTGACGTGGATATTTCGGAACTCCGGCCTGTTCTTTTTTGTAACTTCAGACATGCAAACTTCTCCCCGACTTGATAATTCTTTGATTTTCACTGATTTTGTGCGCCACACCAAACTTAATCGGCGAACCTCGACAATATAGCCCTTATCCGACCGCTCTGCTTTGGCTGCGCCTGGCCTGAACCAGGACTAACTCAGCTCATTCTGATAGTGGTGCCGATCAGTCAGATACAGGCCTCGCCGCACCTCCACGGGCTTGTCGCCATAGGTGAAGGACACCCGCTCCACGCTCAGCAGGGGCGTATCGACCGACACATTCAACAGTCCTGTCGCAATATGATCTGCATGGACGGCCCGGATTTTTTCGGTGGCACGAATCATTCGGGTACCGAATTCGGTTTCGAACAGACCGTACATCGGCCCTTTGTATTCAACAAGTCGCTCCGCAGTGAGCCCTCTGAAAATCAGTCCCGGCAACCATAGCTCTTCCAGAATCGTCGGCGCGCCGTCAAACGATTGCACCCGCTTAATGAAGATCACTGCATCAGCAGGCTTGATGTCGAGCAAACGGGCGACGTCGGCTGGAGCGCGCTGACGCTTGACTTCGATAATCTGGTTATCCGCCTGGTGCGCCTCACCGGCATCGGGCATCAGGCGCAGGAAGCGAAACTGGGCGCGCACCTCGTGATGCGTTGCAACAAAAGTACCTTTTCCCTGGCGACGCACCACCAGGTTCTCGGCCGACAACTCATCGATTGCCTTGCGCACCGTTCCCTGACTAACCTTGAATCGTGCAGCCAGCTCAACCTCGCTGGGAATCAATTCTCCGGGCTTCCACTCTCCGGCTTGCAGGCTGCCGGTGATCAGCGCCTTGATTTGCTGGTACAACGGACTGAACGTCGGCGCCGCGCCAAAGCCCGCGGGCGGAGGCGCGATAACAGGAATAATGGTCGGTGAATTGCTCATAGGACCTGATTTCATCATGAAAACAGCAGTCGCGTCCAGCGAAAACTACCCTGTGATGTGTCTTATATAAGATATAAGAATCGCGTTGACAGAACACAATCGCACGCCTACACTCGCGCCAGAATCTGGTTCCCGAAGCAACATTGAACAAACAATCAACAATCAACCGACGACTATCCGGCAGTGTCGATTCCAGCCCCGCATGTCGGCCAGGACGACGAAGTGTGGCTGACCAGCGCTGTTTTCGGCGGTATGATTGCGGACTGTCGGGGACCTCACTACAGTTCCTGCATCGTTTTTCTACTTACTTGGAGATTCATCATGGCTAAAGCCCCAATGCGTGTCGCGGTGACCGGCGCCGCCGGACAGATCGGTTACTCCCTGCTGTTTCGCATCGCCAACGGCGACATGCTAGGCAAGGACCAACCGGTCATTTTGCAACTGCTGGAAATCCCCGACGAGAAAGCCCAGAAAGCGCTCAAGGGCGTCATGATGGAAATCGACGATTGCGCATTCCCACTGCTGGCCGGCATGTCCGCCCACAGCGATCCGATGACTGCATTCAAGGACATCGATGTGGCTCTGCTGGTTGGCGCCCGTCCACGTGGCCCCGGCATGGAACGCAAGGATCTGCTGGAAGCCAACGCACAGATCTTTACGGTCCAGGGCAAGGCACTCGACGCCGTCGCTTCGCGCAATGTCAAGGTACTGGTCGTCGGCAACCCTGCCAACACCAATGCTTACATCGCCATGAAGTCGGCACCAAATCTGCCAGCCAAGAATTTCACCGCCATGCTGCGTCTGGATCACAACCGCGCACTGTCGCAAATCGCTGCGAAGACCGGCAAGCCAGTTGCCTCGATCGAAAAGCTGTGCGTCTGGGGCAATCACTCGCCAACCATGTACGCTGATTACCGTTTCGCGACCATCGACGGCCAATCGGTCAAGGACATGATCAACGACGCTGCATGGAACAAAGACACGTTCCTGCCAACCGTCGGCAAGCGCGGCGGCGCCATCATCGAAGCACGTGGCCTGTCATCGGCAGCATCGGCAGCCAATGCAGCCATCGACCATGTGCATGACTGGGTATTGGGTACAAACGGCAAATGGACCACGATGGGCATCCCGTCCGATGGTTCGTATGACATTCCTGAAGGCACCATTTTCGGATTCCCGGTCACCACCGAAAACGGCGAGTACAAAATCATCTCCGGCCTGGCCATCGATGAATTCTCGCGCGAGCGCATCAACGTCACGCTCAACGAATTGCTCGAAGAGCGCGAAGGCGTGAAACACCTGGTCGGCTAAGTAACATCACGGCATTTACCACCGGCTTCAATTACCGGCGCGCGGCATCATGCTTGCGCGTCGGTGACTTGCAGACGTCTCTTTTTTAGCTTTTTTGTAAGCTTGGATCCCATTTGCTTATGCACCCTTCCGAGGTCTTGTTCCAGGGTAAACGTCCACCGGTGTCGCTTCCGGTCTGCGATCACTATGCCGGCTCCGACAAGCTGATGCGCAAGTCGATTGCCCTGCAACAAGAACTTGGCCCTATCTTTGACATCACGTTCGACTGTGAAGACGGCGCCGCCGCCGGCGACGAAATCGCGCATGCAGAACTGGTCACGCACCTCATTGCCAGCGACGCCAATCAATTCAACCGGATTGGTGCCCGCGTCCATGATGTCCACAGCGAATTTTTCAGCCAGGACGTCGCCACCATTTGCCGCGGTGCGGCGCAGCGCCTGGCCTACCTGGCCGTGCCGAAAGTCGATAGCGTGGCCGAGGCAGTTCATGCCATCCACATCATCAACCAGCATGCACGGTCAGCCGGACGCGAGAATCTGCCGGTACACATCCTGATCGAAACCCACGGCGCCTTGCAGGATGTCTTTGCCATTGCCGCGCTCGAACAGGTCGAATGTCTGTCCTTTGGCATCATGGATTTTGTCTCGGCGCATTACGGCGCGATCCCGGCAAGCGCGATGCGCACCCCCGGACAATTTACCCATCCATTGGTCGTGCGCGCCAAACTGGCCATGTCGGCAGCCTGTCATGCACATGGCAAAGTACCGTCCCACAATGTCACGACGGACATCAGCGACAGTGGTATTGCCGCCAATGATGCCAGCCGGGCCTGCGCGGAATTCGGTTATACCCGGATGTGGAGCATCCATCCGGACCAGATCAAACCCATCATCAAATCGTTTGTGCCACGTATATCGGAGGTGGCGGAAGCCACACAGATCCTGTTCGAAGCACAGGCAGCCCAATGGGGTCCCATCAAGCATAACGGCCGCCTGCATGATCGCGCCAGTTATCGCTATTTTTGGACCATACTGCAGCGCGCGAGGGCGAGCGGCTTGCCGCTTCCCGACAACGCTGCAAACTTGCTGTAACCCTATTTCCGGAGATTTTCAATGAACAAATTCCTGTCCACCTCATTAAGTGCGCTGCTACTCGCGGGCCTGGCGCTGAACGCACCAGCCACATTTGCCAGCAATGACAAGCCGGCCCCCAGCAAAACCGCAAAAAAGAAATCCACATCAAAGAAAGCTGCTGCAGCAGCAGCCACCGTCGCGCCGTACGAACTGGCCGCACCTGACGACGACGACACCGGTGCCGCAATCGACGCCGACAAAGCCCTGTCCACCGAATACAAGTGCGAGCTGGGCAACACGGTAACGATCTTCCGCAACGATGGTGACGACAATTACATCGCCTTGCGCTGGCACAAGCTGCTCACGCGGATGAAGCGCGTCAGCACCACCACCGGCGCCCACCGTTTCGAGAACAAACGCTCCGGCATGGTGTGGATCGGCATTCCGGCCAAGGGCATACTGCTTGATTCAAAAAAAGGTCAGCAACTGGCCAATGAATGCAAGGACCCGACCCAAATGGTGGCTGGCACAGCAGGCGCCGTACAGGCAAAAAACTGACCGTAGCAACGCAATGAACGCAACCATCAGCATCCAAAAAGCCGGTACGGGGATGACGACTCCGCCTGGAAAGCACTGAATTTCAGTCGTTAAAACGTCAAAAGTCGTCAAAAAAATATCACCATTATTCGTAATCACAGGAGAGGTCATGGCCCGCAATACGCTCAATACGCTCAAGGAATTCAAGCTGTCCGATTCCAAAAAAGGCAAGTTCTACTCGCTGCCGGCGCTGCAAAAAAAACTCGGCATCAACATCTCGCGCCTGCCGGTGTCGATCCGCATCGTGCTGGAATCCGTGCTGCGCAATTGCGATGGCAAAAAAGTGACCGAAGACCATATCCGCGAACTGGCCAACTGGGGCGCGACGGCACCCCGCGTCGATGAAATCCCGTTCGTCGTGGCACGTGTCGTGCTGCAGGATTTCACCGGCGTGCCACTGCTGGCCGATCTGGCTGCGATGCGTAACGTGGCAAAAAAAATGGGCATCAAGGCCAAGAACATCGAGCCGCTGGTACCGGTCGACCTGGTCGTCGACCACTCGGTCCAGATCGATCATTTCCGCGAAAAAGACGCGCTCGACCTGAACATGAAACTGGAATTCTCGCGCAACAAGGAGCGCTACCAGTTCATGAAATGGGGCATGCAGGCATTCGACACGTTTGGCGTCGTGCCACCGGGCTTCGGCATCGTCCATCAGGTCAACCTCGAATACCTGGCACGCGGCGTGCACAAGTCGGTCGACAAGGTCTATTACCCGGATACGCTGGTCGGTACTGATTCGCACACCACCATGATCAACGGCATCGGCGTAGTCGGCTGGGGCGTGGGCGGTATCGAAGCGGAAGCCGGCATGCTCGGCCAGCCAGTGTATTTCCTGACACCGGATGTGGTCGGCGTAAACCTGACCGGCATGCTGCGTGAAGGCGTGACTGCGACCGATCTGGTGCTGACCATTACCGAAATGCTGCGCAAGGAAAAAGTCGTCGGCAAGTTCGTCGAATTCTTCGGCGAAGGCACCGAAACCCTGTCGCTGACCGACCGCGCCACCATCGCCAACATGGCCCCGGAATACGGCGCCACGATGGGCTTCTTTCCGGTCGATGACCAGACCATCGACTACTTCAAGGGCACCGGCCGCAGCAAAGCCGAGATCGAAGCCTTCGAAGCGTACTTCCGCGCACAAGGCCTGTACGGCATTCCGAAAGCCGGTGACATCGATTACACCAATGTGGTCGGTCTCGACCTCGGCAAAGTGGCACCCTCGCTGGCCGGCCCGAAGCGCCCGCAGGACCGGATCGAAATCGGCGACGTCAAGTCGACTTTTTCCGACCTGTTCTCGAAGTCGATCGCCGACAATGGCTTCAACAAGAAAGCCGCTGATCTCGATGCCGTCTACACCAACACCGATGGCGTACATCTCAAGAACGGTGACATCCTGATCGCCGCCATCACGTCGTGCACCAACACCTCGAACCCGAGCGTGTTGCTGGCTGCCGGCCTGCTGGCCAAGAAAGCGGTCGAAGCCGGCCTGACCGTCTCGCCACACATCAAGACCTCGCTGGCGCCTGGCTCGCGCGTCGTCACCAAGTACCTCGAAGCGGCTGGCCTGTTGCCATACCTTGAGCAACTCGGTTTCGGCGTGACCGCCTACGGTTGCACCACCTGTATCGGTAACGCCGGTGACCTCACGCCAGCGATGAACGAAGCCATCGTCAAGAACGACGTGGTCGCCTCCGCCATCCTGTCGGGCAACCGCAACTTCGAAGCCCGCATCCACGCCAACATCCGCTCGAACTTCCTGGCATCGCCGCCGTTGGTAGTGGCCTACGCCATCGCCGGCACCATGACGCGCGACCTGATGACCGAGCCTGTCGGCACCGTCAACGGCAAGGACATCTTCCTCGGCGACATCTGGCCAACCTCGAAAGAGATCGCCAAGCTGATGAAGTTCGCGATGAACGCGAAGACCTTCAAAGAGAACTACGCCGACGTCAAGGGTGCCCCGGGCAAGCTGTGGGAAGACATTACCGGCGCGGCCGAAGGCGAAGTCTACGACTGGCCGAAATCGACCTACATCGCCGAGCCACCGTTCTTTGCGGACTTCACGATGGAGCCGAAAGCCGCCGCCACCGGCATCACCGCGGCGCGCGCCCTGGGCGTGTTTGGTGACTCGATCACCACCGACCATATCTCGCCTGCTGGCGCGATCAAGGAATCGAGCCCGGCCGGCAAATGGCTCAAGGCCAACGGCGTCTTGCTGGCCGATTTCAACTCGTACGGCTCGCGTCGCGGCAATCATGAAATCATGATGCGCGGCACCTTCGCCAACGTCCGGATCAAGAACCTGATGATCCCGAAAAAGGCCGATGGCTCGCTGGTCGAAGGCGGCATCACGCTGTATCAGCCTAGTGGCAAGGAAATGTCGATCTACGATGCAGCGATGGCCTACGTGGCTGCGGGCACGCCAACCATGGTCTTCGCTGGCGAAGAGTACGGCACGGGTTCGTCACGTGACTGGGCCGCCAAAGGCACGCAGCTGCTGGGCGTCAAAGCCGTGTTCGCCCGTTCATTCGAGCGTATCCATCGCTCGAACCTGGTCGGCATGGGCGTGTTGCCACTGCAATTCCTGGGCACCGACAGCACCGTCACGCTGGGCATCACGGGCAATGAAACCTTCGACCTGAAAGGGATCGAAAGCGACATCAAGCCGCAACAGGAAGCCACGCTGGTAATCCATCGCGCCGATGGCACCTCGCAAGACGTCAAGGTGCTGCTGCGCATCGACACACCGATCGAAGTCGATTACTACAAGCATGGCGGCATCCTGCCATTCGTTCTACGCCAATTGCTGGCTGCGTAAAACCTCGCTGGCAGCATCCGCATCACCAGAAACGCCGGGTTAGCCCGGCGTTTTTTTTCGTCCGGAAAGACGGCTGGAGGCTCCTGCTGCTAACGTCATCACAGCGCAATGGCTGCGCAGTTAGCGTCGCGACAACCCACCGAATCCACTACAATACGAAGCTTCGTCCCTGCCACTCCAAGCCCCTCATGCGTCGTCAAACCAAAACCGGTTCTCACAAACTTTCCGCAGACAGCCAGCGCCTCGCCACCTTTGCGTCAGCCGTGGTCCTGTCCGCCAGCCGCATCGAAGAGCGCGGCTGGGAAAGCCAGCTCGACGCACTGCTCCAGAAGCTGCTCAAGGCCGATCATCAGGACACCATCGATGGCGCGCTCGACCATCTGTTCCAGTCCGATGCGAATGCCTACGATGCACTGATGGAAGCGGCCGAGGCCAACAGCGAATCTGCCGTCATCGAGATCGACGACGAACTGTATGACGCGTTGCTGCTGGCCGTGCCTATCCTTGCATGGACCCGTTTTTCGATTGCCTCCGGCCCAATTGCAGCGGACGTGGTGCAGACCCTGTCAGCCCATCTGAATGCCCACTTGCTGGCACCGAACGTGAAGCTGGCGATGGCGCCGACGCTGTTTGCGATCGACCAGTTGCCGCGTTCGCATGTCG
This sequence comes from Actimicrobium antarcticum, assembly GCF_039536745.1. Lineage (NCBI taxonomy): Bacteria > Pseudomonadati > Pseudomonadota > Betaproteobacteria > Burkholderiales > Oxalobacteraceae > Actimicrobium > Actimicrobium antarcticum. The sequence continues at coordinate 125,442 of NZ_BAAAZE010000005.1, read as the reverse complement.
AAGCCTGGACCGTGACCCAGCGCCTGGCGCAGGCCGCATTGAAAGGCACCGTGTTGCGCACACCCACTGCCGCACCCGAAACTGCCCCGTTCCTGGCCGATACCCGCTACCTGCTGGCGGTCGTGGTGGTGCCGGCCGGCGCGCCGCTGATGCGCTGGCAAGCCTCGATGGACCTGGCCGACCGTGACGCCGCACTGGTCCACTGGCAAGCGCAGGCAATGCCCACCATCACGCGTTTGTTGCCCGGTTGCGGTATCGAGTTATTGCTGCCAGAAGCGTATTACGTGGCCTGCCGCGAAGGCGACCGCCAGATCCGCCCGGCATCGATCAATGCCGCCGTACATTTTCTGAATCACACCCTGTCGATCGACGCCAGCAAACTGCAGGCCAGCATCGGCAGTTTCGGTGAAGACACCGTCAATGGCCGCGCTGATGAATACCGGATCGGCTTTAGCACCAGTGACAATACGGACGTGGTGTATGGCGTAGTGTGGCCGCTGTATGGCGAAGAAGATGAAGAAAATCTGGCCGACACCGACGCCCTGCCATTGCAACGCCTCGCGGCCGGCGAAGTGCCGATGCCAACCCCGCTGGAAGAAATCACCACCCTGCTGCGCGATGCCGGCGTGACCAACATCATCACGCATCCCGATCGTTTCCCGCTGGAGTTCTGCGAGGATTGCGGCGCACCGATGTTTCCTGATCCGGAAGCCGAACTGGTGCATGCCGAAATGCCGGAAGATGCACCGCAAGGCGCGACACATTTCCATTGACAACAACTGCCTGATCGCCGTTTCCGGACCACCACGAAGCCTGTCGGTAACGTCCGTGGCACCCCGTCAACGACCGTACCCTGCTTGAATTTTTTGCACGAAAAGTTCAAGCCCGGACAAAAATATGTAAAAATCCCCGCCCTGATTCAACACATATCAAAGGCGTGGCGATGCAAAAATTCTTCCGTGACTTACCCATCGGATTGCGGCTGGCACTTGGATTCGCGGTCATCCTGCTACTGTCCTTGGTGTCGATCATCATCGGCGTTGCGCGCCTCAGTGCCGTTGCTGGTGCCACGCGTGAATTGCTGCAGGAACCGCTGGCCACCGAGCGGCTGATCGGCGACTGGTACCGCAATATCGCTGCCGGTACGCGCCGTACCGCAGCCATCGCCCGCAGCAGTGATCCCTCACTGGCCGCTTTTTTTGCGGAGGACCAGGCGAGCTCCACCCGAAACTCGGGGGAACTGCAAAAAGCCATCAGCGAAAAAATGCACACCCCTTCCGAGAAAGCCCTGTTCGAGGAGATCAGCGCGCTGCGCAAAATCTATCTCGCGTCACGCGACACCATCGTCACCCTGAAAAAAGACGGCAAGCTCGATGAAGCCAACCAGCTGCTGGACCAGACGTTTACACCGGCGTCGAAGGCCTACATCAGCAAGATCGAGGCGCTGCTCGTTGAACAGCGTCGCCGTATCGACCAGACCGCTATCGGGATCAATGCCACCTATGAAGCCAGTCGCAATCTGATGAGCGCACTCGGCGTGCTGACGCTGGTTTTCAGCGTACTTTGTGCCTGGCTTCTGAGCCGCTCGATTACGCGACCACTGGCCGAGGCAGTGGCCACCGCGCGTCAGGTCGCGGCCGGTGATCTGAGTGCCAACAGCACCACTGCCACCAGTCGCGACGAAACCGGCCAGCTGCTCGAGGCCCTGCATCAAATGACGACCAACCTGTCGACACTGGTTGCAGGTGTACGCGTGTCGACCGACAACATCGGCGTCTCGGCACAGGAGATCGCGTCGGGCAACGCCGACCTGTCCAGTCGCACCGAAGCACAAGCCGGCTCGCTCGAAGAAACAGCCAGCTCGATGGAGCAACTCACCAGCACCGTGCGGCAGAATGCCGACAATGCACGTCAGGCAAGTCAGCTGGCCACGTCCGCCAGTGAAGTCGCCGCCAAAGGCGGTGCCGTGGTCGGCCAGGTGGTCGCCAAAATGGGTGCGATCAGCGACAGCTCGCGCAAGATCGCCGACATCATCAGCGTGATCGACGGGATCGCGTTCCAGACCAATATCCTGGCATTGAATGCCGCCGTCGAAGCGGCCCGCGCCGGCGAACAGGGACGCGGGTTTGCGGTCGTGGCCAGCGAAGTCCGCAGCCTGGCCCAGCGCAGCGCCAGTGCCGCCAAAGAGATCAAGAGCCTGATCGACAGTTCGGTCGAACAGGTCGAGCAGGGCAGCCGGCTGGTCAATGATGCCGGCATGACGATGAACGAAGTCGTCGCCAGCGTGCAGCAGGTCGCTGCCATCATGAGCGACATCACCCAGGCCAGTCAGGAGCAAAGCGCCGGCATCGAACAGGTCAATCTCGCCATGGCGCAGATGGACGAAATGACCCAGCAGAATGCCGCACTGGTAGAGCAAGCCGCAGCAGCGGCCGAGAGCATGCGCACGCAGGCAGTGATGCTGGCCGCTGATGTCAGCGTCTTCAAGATTGCGCCGGGGATGCACGCAGCACAAGCGGCATCGGGCACGGCGGCCGTACCGATGGCACGCCCGACGATGCGGGTCGCTGCAGCGCGCACTGCCATCGCCAAAGTCCGTCCGGTGCAGCGCGTGGCTAGCAAGGCTGGAGATGACTGGGAAGAATTCTGACGGGAGCGGCGCCATAGCGGGCGTGACAGCGCACGCCCCGACACGCATCCCATCTCAACTCACGCCATCGCATCCAGTACCGGTATCAGGATCGCCGCACCCAGCTGCGCGCTGCGATCGCCATCCCAGCCGATGCGTGCATCCGGATTGATCGCGTTGTCCTTGAACGGCATTTCCAGCGTCAGCGATACGCATTTGAAGGTATGCGCCACGTACTTGGAGGCCAGCTTCAATACCTCTTCCCGATACTTGCTGCTGGCATAGCCCACCTTGGTCTGGAAATCCGGGCTGGCCTGCACGAAGCAGTCCAGAAAGCGCTGTTGCGCGGTGGCCTGGGCCGGACTGAAGTTCTCCAGCATTTCGCTGCCTGCCACGAAGACATACGGCAGCGCCTCGTCACCATGCACATCCAGAAACAGGTCGCAGCCGGTCTCGTGCATCTTCGTCTTCACCGCGAGCACTTCCGGACTGACCGCCAGCGACGGAGTCATCCATTCGCGATTGAGGTTGGCACCGGCGGCATTGGTCCGCAGGTTGCCACGTACCGAGCCATCCGGATTCATGTTCGGCACGATGTACAGCACCGCTTTTTTCAGCAACTGCAGCGCGACCGGATTGTCGGGATCAAGCATTGCACCGACCAGGCCTTCGACAAACCATTCCGCCATGGTTTCACCGGGATGCTGGCGGGCGATGACCCAGATTTTTTTGGCCGCCGCCGGGTTGCCGATGACGATGGCATTCAGGTCGTGCCCGTCGAGCGTGGTACCGAGGTCGATGATGCGCGCCAGCGGTGAGGCTTCGGCGTCACCCAGCAACTGCAGATGCCGCTCCCATGAGTACGGCTCGAAATAGGCGTAGTAGACGCTGTCGCGTTCCGGCGTGTGCGTGATCGTCATCACCGTGCCGTCGAACGATGTCGGAACCCGGAACCAGCTCTCGCGATCATAACTAGCGACGGCCTGATAGTCATTCCAGCCGGCCGGATAGGTGGTCTTGCCGGCATTCAGAAAGCGCAGGTTGCAGGCTTCGCCACGCGCGCCCTGCAACCGAAAATAAAACCACTGCGCGAATTCGGCATGGCTGTCCTTGCGTATGTGCAGGTCGATCTGTTGCGGGTTGACGGCAGAGATAACATCGATGGCGCCGGCATCGAATTGATGGCTGATTTTGATGGGCATGGAAGTGGACTCTTGAAATGTCGAACATGAAAGTGACCAGCGCGAAGCGCACTTGCCGAGCCGGGTCATCATAAAGTATTTTCGACGCGCGGCTGCCTACCCGGCTGGCAACTGGTTGGTCGCCGGGATGGCGAACTCTCGGGGTGCTCTGCTATACTTGCGGTCCAGTCGGGGCGTAGCGCAGCCTGGTAGCGTACGTGCATGGGGTGCACGGGGTCGAAGGTTCGAATCCTTCCGTCCCGACCAATGGATTCAATAGGGTTACAAGTTTCGGCTTGTAGCCCTTTTTTTATGGAGCATTTTTCCTGCTTGCCGCGGTCACAGTGCGTGCTCGACGCGATCGCCCTGTTTCCGTGTTTCCCGCACGGACAAACAGGTCGAGGCAAACGACGTTACTTAGTCCGCCAATCCCTTTGCCAGCACCTCTGCCACCAGCACATTGAGTTCGACGTCACGCTCTTTCGCCAGCGTCTGCAATTGCAGCACCAGATCGCTGTTGATCTTGACGGCGAACGGCACCAGTCCCATAGCCTGATCACGTTTGCGCTGTTCACGGCGATCGACGGTGGCGACTTCCACATTCTCGAAACCGCTCAGGCCAGGGGCTGCAGTTTTACCCATCAGTTTTTTGGCGTCGGTTTTTGCCATTCCGGTTTTTTTCACGGTGCGTGCTTTCGTTGATTGAAGGCCGACATAGTAGCGGTTGGCTGACTGTGGTGTGCGCCTATCTCGTTCGAAGCAATGCAATTGATATCAACGTGTCATGAAAATATACCCACAAGTCAATCACCCACGTGCTAACAAAAATCACTTTGTACCCAAGTAGCAACAATTCATCAATTGCCAAAGCCAATGTGGGCCACCGCACAGAGACTGCTGTCCTGATGCGGATACTCCACCCACGACATGCCGTGCCAGCGAATTGAGCAACGCTTTTGCGTTTCTGCCGACCAGGGCTTGGCAACGGCGATACCAAACCACATCAAGAGGAAACCCATGAAGAGTATTTATCAAGGACAGCTCCGGCTGCTACCATTGTGCATCGCACTGCTGGCAAGTGCCTTGGCGGCTGGATGCGGTGGCGGCGGCAAGGATCCTATCCTCGGCGCTGGCGGCGTTGCAGCGCTCGCGCCCACGGTCACCCTGTTCACGCCGTCCAATAACGCAACCGGTGTATCGATCAGCAATCCGGCGATCAGCGCCACCTTCAGCGAGGCGATGGCTGCTCTGGCCGGGACTGCGAACTTCACCGTGACCTGCGCTGCACCTTGCGTCAGTCCAACCGGAACGACCACGCTCGACAGCACTGGCAAAGTCGCCACGTACAGCCTCGCAGCCAATACGGCACTATCACCACTGACGACCTATACGGCAACGGTGTCCGGCGCGAAAAGCCTGGCAACCGGCGTTGCCCTGGCGACGCCAACGACTTGGAACTTCACCACGGGACTCGCCGCCGACAGCACCCGCCCGCGGGTCACCCGCACGAATCCTGCCACAACCAATCCCGGCCCGACCACCGGCTTCGCCAATAACGCTTCTCTCAGCGCCACTTTCACCGAAGCAATGAAAGCGAGCACTATCAACGCCTCAAGTTTTACGTTGTCTTGCACGTCACCGTGCGTGGCGCCCGCCGGCAACGTCACCTATTCGGCGGCAAATCGCACGGCGGTGTTCGCACCCAACGCAGCACTCGTCACCGGCACAACATACACGGCAACGATCACCACTGCCGCAACCGACCTTGCCGGCAATGCGCTGGCCGGTAACCAGGCGACGCTTCCCGCCGCTGGCAACCACGTCTGGACATTTACCGCAGCCGCTGCTGCGCCGGCTGGCAATCCGGTCGTCTCTGGCACCAGCCCGAGCGCCAATGCGATTGGTGTCTGCCCGTCCGCCACGATCAGCGCCAACTTCACTGTACCTTCCGGCCTGGAAATGGACCCCTCCAGCATCGATGCAGCCACCTTCACCGTAACCGGTCCGGCGGCAGTCACGGCATCGTCTATCACCCTCGATGATGCCACCGGAAAAACTGCCACATTCACGCCAGCCAATCCGCTGACTGCAGGTGTCACATACACGGCCACCATCAAGGGCGGTATCAATGGTGTGCGGGATCTTGCAGCACCGGCCAACACCATGGCCAGCGATACGGTATGGCGTTTTACAGCAGGACCGGCAACCGGCATTTGCCAGCCTGCGGCAATCAATCCACAAGTCTTTCCATTGGGCGCCGCAGTGACGTTCGGTAGTTTTGGCGGTTCCGCCGGCATAACCAATCAGGGCATCCTGACCCTGATCAATGGCGATATCGGCACCACCGCCGTGTCGACCTCGGTGACCGGATTGCACGATGCCGGTCCGGGTTGCGTCTACACCGAAACCGGCAGCAATTCCGGCTTCGTCAACGGCAACATCTACACCGCTGCACCGCCTCCGACGGCTGCCTGCCCTTCCGAAGGTAATGCCGCCACGTTCACGATTGCCACCAAGGTACGTGCCGATACACTGGCCGCCTACAACGCACTGGTCGCCTTGCCTTCCGGCTCCGATCCTGGTGCCGGCAGCCTGGCCAACCTGGTGCTGGCTCCTGGCGTCTACACATCGGCCTCCGGTTCATTCAAGATCGAAGGCGGCGACCTGACTCTGGATGCCAAGGGTGATCCGAATGCGGTGTTCGTGTTCCAGATGGCGACCTCGCTGACCGTCGGTGGTCCGGGTGCAGCCTTCCCGCAAAGCATTATTCTGGTCGGCGGCGCGCAAGCAAAAAACGTGTTCTGGCAAGTCGGTAGCGCTGCCACCATCAATGCCGCCGGTGGCGGTACCATGGTCGGCACCATCATTACGCAAGCCGGCGCTGCCTTCTCGACCGCAGGTAACGTCGCGATCGTGACGCTCAATGGACGGGCTCTGTCACTGGGCGCTTCGGTAACGCTGGTCAACACCGTGATCAACGTTCCGGCACCTTGACCGGCAATTGCGGCATCTGTCTTTCTGTCCGGTTGCATCGGGCGGAATGACGCAACAGATAATTTTCTGGTGCGGGCAACGATCCTGCACCAGTGTTTTTCCCCTCTGCGAGAGAAAAAAATGACCACATTCAACGCTTCAGGCACTGCCGGATTCCTGGCATTTGCCCTGCTCGCCAGCCCGTTCGCCATGGCCGATGACACTGGCTGGTACGGCGGCCTCAATGCCGGCCAGTCCCGTGCAAAAATCGACGATCAACGTATCACCAGCGGTCTGCTGGGTAGCGGTTTTGCGACGTCATCGATTGTCGACGATAACCGTGGCACCGGCTTCAAGGTGTTCGGCGGATACCAGTTCAATAAAAACTTTGCACTCGAAGGCGGCTACTTCGATCTTGGCCGGTTCGGCTACACGGCCACGACCGTGCCGGCTGGAACGCTGAACGGCACGATCCGGCTCAAGGGCCTCAATCTCGATACCGTCGGCATCCTGCCCATCACCGAAAAACTGTCGGCCTTTGGCCGGGTCGGCGTGAACTATGCAGAAGCACGTGACAACTTCAACGGCACCGGTGCCGTCAACATCATCAATGCCTCGCCCAGCAAACGTGAAGCCAACATCAAGTTTGGCGTCGGCCTGCAATACGCCTTCACGGATGCGCTGAACATGCGTGTCGAGGCCGAGCGGTATCGGGTCAACGATGCCATTGGCAACCGTGGCGACATCGACATGGTGTCGGTCGGCCTGGTCTATCGCTTTGGCGACAAATCGCCAACACCGGTCGCACGCGCGCCGGAACCGGTTACGTACATGCCGCCGCCGGTGGCCGTCGTGACGCCGCCACCGATGCCTGCGCCGCCGCCGGCACCACGCAAAGTCAGCTTCTCGGCTGACTCGCTGTTTGCCTTCGACCGTGCCGACCTCACGCCAACCGGCAAGCAGAGCCTGGCCAGATTCGCGTCCGAGCTCAACGGCACCGACTACGATCAGATTCGGGTCACCGGTCACACCGATCGCATCGGTGCGCACGCCTACAACCTGAAACTGTCGTCACGTCGCGCCGATGCGGTCAAGGCCGAACTGGTGACTGCCGCTGGCATCCCGACCGGCAAAATCGTCACCGCTGGCGTCAATGGCGCGGAGCCTGTCACCAAGCCGGGTGACTGCGTCGGACAAAAAGTCAGCAAGGCACTGATCGCTTGCTTGCAACCGGATCGCCGGGTCGACGTTGAGGTGTCTGGCACACGCTGACGCCCCGGTAGCATCGTGTAACACGGTGCCTTGAATGATGACGGCCATGGATGCTTGCACCCATGGCCGTTTTTTCATGGAGAACAGAACCTCAGGATAATTGAGTGATGTCAAAACGTAACTTCTGCGTAAATTTGCCCGACCGCCGTGATACCTTCAGTACACATTAATTGAGACGAAGCAACAACGCAGTCATTGCTTCCAGATCAACCTTCACTCCTACACTCCCTTATGGTCAGTCTTCAGGATCCGAACCAGAATCATTTGCTGGCTGCCTTGCTGGATGCAGAATTCGACCGGCTGTCGCCGCACCTCGAACTGGTGCAGATGAAACTCGGCGACATCCTCTATGAATCGGGCGGCAAGCTCGAACACGTCTACTTTCCGACCTCGGCGATCATCTCGCTGCATTACCTGCTGGAAAACGGCAGCTCTTCCGAAATTGCCGGCGTCGGCAACGAAGGCGTGCTCGGGATCTCCTTGTTCATGGGAGGCAACACCACGCCCAGCCGCGCTGTGGTGCAAACCAGTGGCTATGGTTATCGGCTCAAGGCACATGTCCTGCTGGAAGAATTCAACCGCTCCGGCCAGGTGATGCATTTGTTGCTGCGTTACACCCAGGCGCTGATCACCCACATGTCGCAAACCGCGGTCTGCAACCGCCATCACACCGTCGAACAGCAATTGTGCCGATGGCTGCTGCTGACGCTGGACCGCCTCACCACCAATGAACTGACGATGACGCAGGAACTGATCGCCAACATGCTTGGCGTGCGTCGCGAAGGTGTCACGGAAGCCGCAGGCAGGTTGCAGGTGCAGCATCTGATCAGCTATCGGCGCGGCCACATCACGGTACTGAACCGTAACGGACTGGAATGTCAGGCCTGCGAATGCTACGGCGTGGTCAAAAAGGAGTTTGCACGCCTGTTGTCAGATGTCCAGCATCGGCAGGGACGCGAGAGCGCCCGGGTCTAAGTCCGGGTCCGCGTTTGAAAAGAGGGCAGCAAATCCCGCTCCGGATAGCGTTCAAGCACCACCAAGCGGTCAACTTTCATCAGATCATTCTTTCCAATCAGCACTGCCTTCGCCTCGACTGGGATTACAATACGTCGCCGCCCCGGCCTGACAGCATCTTGCCGGAAAAGCGCCGGTGCATTGGCTGGCATCCCGCTGCCCCCGAGACCTGTTTCCAGAAAGATCGCAATGCTCGACGTCTCCGAAGTCCGCAATGCCAGCATCCTCATCGTCGATGATGTCGACAGCAATATCGTCTTGCTGGAAACTGTCCTGCGCAATGTCGGCTACAACAACATCACCACCACCACGAATCCCCGCGCCGTCTGCGCGCTGCATCTGGCCCACCGGTATGACCTGATTTTGCTGGACCTGCAAATGCCGGACATGGATGGCTTCGAGGTCATGCAGGGGTTGCAGGAAATCGAGGTCGCCAGTTACCTGCCCGTGCTCGTCATCACTGCGCAACCGGGTCACAAGTTGCGTGCGCTGCAGGCCGGTGCCAAGGATTTTGTCAGCAAGCCGTTCGACCTGGTGGAAGTGCAAACCCGCATCCACAACATGATCGAAGTGCGCTTGCTATACCAGAAACTGGCGGATTACAACCGGGCGCTGGAGCAAACCGTGCTGGAACGTACCGCCGAATTGCGCGAGAGCGAAGCACGCTTCAGGAGCTTTACCGAGCTGTCGTCGGACTGGTACTGGGAGCAGGATGCCGAGGGCCAGTTCACGCGCGTGTCGGGTCCGGTATTCGATATGCTCGGCATTGAAAACGGTGCTCAGGCGGACGACACCATCGCGTCCGCCGACGGACGCTGGAATGCCGAAGAACGTGCCACGCTGGCCCACAATATCGCCAGCCGCCGACCGTTTCTGGACTTCGTCTATACCCGCCTCAAGAACGATGGCACCACCCAGTATCTGCAGGTCAGCGGCGAACCGATGTTTGATACCGCGTGCCGCTTCATCGGCTATCGCGGTATCGGCATGGATGTCACCGAGCGCATGCGCCTTGCCCGGGAATAATCCACAGTCCTAAACGTCGACATGTTAAAAACGTTGATGTAAAAAACCCTGCGACAACCCGTTCTGCCAAATGACCAATGGCCGGGGCTTTCGCTTGTCTGTAAAATCCTCCCATCCCCGACGCCGACACGCTGCATCACTGCCCTGCGGGCGCCGCCACTTCCCTCACCGACAATCTCCCCATGCACACAGAAAGCTTCATCCCCGGAAAAGACGCCTCGCTTGAGTCCACCATCCGCACGATGCAAAAGAAACTGGCCGAGCGCGGCTTCCATCTGGATGAATCGTCCTGGCTCAATCCGGTCGAAGCGATCTGGTCAGTGCACATGAAAGACCACGCATGCCCGATGCTGTTTTCGAATGGCAAAGGTGCGACCGAACTGGCGGCCCGCGCCAGTGCGCTGGGCGAGTTTTTCGAGCGGCTCGGCACGCATTATTTCTGGACCCATTTTTACCTCGGCGCGACCCGTGCCAACCGGCCTTTCGTGCACTATCCGCAAGAGCGCTGGTTCGCCCCGACCACCGACGGTCGCTGGCCTGCCGAACTGCTCAATGTCGAGCTGCAGGCGTTCTACAACCCCGACAGCGAGATCGACAGCCAGGTGCTGGTCGACCTGAACTCGGGCAATGTCGCACGCGGCATTTGTGCCCTGCCCTACACCCGTTTGCGCGACGGTGCGCCGACCTGGATTCCGGTCAATATCATCGGCAACCTGTACGTCAGCAACGGCATGGCCGCTGGTAACACGATGATGGAAGCGCGCAGCCAGGCACTGTCCGAAATCTTTGAACGCCACATCAAATACCGCATCATCAGCGAAGGCCTGTGCCTGCCGGAAGTGCCCGACGAGGTCATCGCCCGCTACCCCGGCATCGCTGCCGGCATCAAGGGCTTGCGCGAGGCCGGCTTCGGCATCCTGGTGCGCGACGCCTCGCTCGGTGGTCGCTATCCGGTCATGTGCGTGACGTTACTGCATCCCGGCGATCAGGGCTTGTTCGCCAGCTTTGGTGCGCATCCGCGTTTCGAGATCGCGCTGGAACGGGCACTGACCGAACTGCTGCAAGGACGCGCACTGGAATCGCTCGAAGGTTTTCCGGAACCCGGCTTCGATATGGATGAAATCACCGCAGTGGCCAACCTCGAAATCCACTTCGTCGATTCGAGCGGCGTGGTCAGCTGGAATTTTCTCGGCGACACGCCCGACTTCCCGTTCGCCGACTGGAACTTCAGCAACACCACCGAAGAAGACTACAACTGGCTATGCGACGCCGTGCATGCCGAGGGCAAGGACATGTACGTTGCCGACTTCAGCGAACAAGGCGCGTACAGCTGCCGCATCCTGGTGCCGGGCATGTCCGAAATCTATCCGGTCGAGGATCTGGAATGGGAGAACAATAGCGTCGGCAACGACATCCGGCCGGCACTGGTACGCCTCGATGCACTCGACGAGGAAGAATGCACCGAGCTGCTGGAATACCTGCAAACCTCGAACCTCAACGACGAACGGCCACTGTGGGAAATCCTCGGCCTGGCCATCCCGGTCGGCACGACCTGGAAAGAACTGCGCATCGGCGAACTGAAAACCCTGCTGGCACTGGCCATCGGTGACGAAGAAGCCACCCGCGAAGGCTGCGACTGGATTCATCAGTACAAGCAAATGAACCCGGCGCGCCGGCTGGTGTATCGCTGCATCGAAAGCCTGATGAACCTCGAACAGGTCGGCGACTACCGCCGCGCGCTGGTGCTGCTGTATGGCGCAGACACGGTCCGTCAGGCCGAGGCATTGCTGGATCGCAGCGAACGCTTCTTCGGATTGGTGACGCTGGGAGCGGACATGGAAGGCAGTGCGATGCACCAGACGCTGTTGGCGGCGTATGACAAGTTGTTTGCCGGTGCGGTTTAACTGAGCAGGCACGCATGGTCCCGATGAAGGGCCCGTGCGTGCGAGTATCGCTGCCGCAGCGTGATCCCATGGCGCAGCAATGCCGCAGGAAGCTGCAGGATAAATCCGTGCGACCGAACACTTCTGTGGTACACACAACCACATGCCCCAACCACTTACCTACATCGCCACGCCTGCGCAAACCATCAGCGCACTCAAAGCCAGTTGTGCCAACTGCAGCATGCACCAGCTCTGCCTGCCGATGGGTCTCGACGAAGGTGACATCAACCGTCTCGACCAGATCATCGGGCGCCGCCGGCGCATCTTGCGCGACGAGCGCCTTTACAAGATGGATGATCCGTTCCGCAACCTGTACGCGATCCGCTTCGGCCATTTCAAGACATTCCAGATCAATGCCGGTGGTGAAACGCACATCACCGGTTTCCAGATGGCGGGCGAGTTGCTGGGCATGGACGCCATCAGCGCTGACCGCCACCACTGCGATGCCGTCGCACTCGAAGACAGTGAAGTCTGCGAGATTCCGTTTAGCCGACTGGAAGAATTATTCGGCGAAATTCCGCGGCTGCTGCATCACTTCCACCGCATCATGAGCCAGGAAATCATGCGCGAGCAAAACGTCATGCTCCTGCTCGGGAACATGCGTGCAGAGCAGCGTTTTGCGGCGTTCCTGGTGAACCTGTCGTCGCGCTATGCGGCGCGTGGTTATTCGCCGACCAGCTTCCAGTTGCGCATGTCACGCGAAGACATCGGCAACTATCTGGGACTGACGATCGAAAGCATCAGCAGGCTGCTGTCGCGTTTCAAAAAGCAGGGCTGGATGGAAGTCGACAAGCGCGAGGTGCGCTTGCTCGATTCGACCATACTCAAGGCGCTGGCGGCGGGTACAGAGAATTGCACGCCGATGTAAATTGGCTGCCTTTGCGTAGGCGGCGCAGTTGACTTTCATGCCAGGCCGGTCTGGCGGATTCGACGGCACCGCCCTCGGCTGGCTATGTCACACCATCCACTCAAAACGGCGACGTCCGGTCATTCGGCACATGCGACAGGTAATACGTCAGCATGCTGGCGAGCGAACAGAACAACCAGAAAAAGAAGAACCCGATGGTGTAGCAGGCGGTCACCGGCAGGTCGGTGTCGAGTGTCAGCCGCAGTAACTCGACCGGATCGAACAGCGAAAAAAACAGCCCCGTCGCCGCAATCGCTGCCAGAAAAGCGGGCCATAGTATGGTCATCAAAAGTCGCAACATGGTCTCTTCTTTCTCAATCCGCCGCAGGCACATCGGCTTTGATGCTGACAGCCAGCTGCTCGGGCCATTTCCATTCGCCGTTCAGGCGCCAGTTGCGCTGCTCGCTTTCGATCAGCACTTGCCAGACCGCCCGATCCAGCATCGGTAGCGCGATACTGAACTGCCCGCGCGCGTCCAGCGGCGCGACCAGGTGGATATCTTTTTCCGGTAGCGTCGGATGATTCAGGCGCACGCGGACGTTGCCTGTCACTGGCCCGCTGAGGCCGACCACCTTGCCGGTGAGCTGGCCGCTGGCGACGTCGTAACGGCCGTTGAAGGACAGGCCGAGCGACGTCGCGATACGGTCACGACGCAGGTCCTGATTGATCGCCTTGCCCTGGTTGTAGTAGTCATCGACCACCAGCGCATCCTGGCGTGTCACCGCCAGCCAGATCGTGACCGAGCCGGCGATGATCACCAGGAACGGCCCCAGCATCAGCAGCCAGGGCCAGCGGTGGGTGTACCAGGGTGTGGTGTCGCGGGACGGTGCCGACTTGATTGCGTGTGATTGCATTGCGTACTCCAGTAAGTGTTCGAGATGCCAGGCTGCATACATTTCGGCCTGTTACTTTCCAACGTTTAATCCCGATCGTCTTCGTGCGGTACAAAGAACACCGCTTTTTCGGTGACTTCAATATCTGCACCATCCGTTGCTTTCAGAGTGAACTTGATCTTGTTCGAGCCGTGCTTGCCCTCGCCATGATCGACGCGCACCCGGACCGGCACAGCGCGTGCGCCGGTTCCTTCCATCACCAGGGTGTCCGGTGATACCAGCGCAATGCTGTCGATGCCCGACACCGAAATCTTGTAGTGATGGCTTTCTTCCTGGGTGTTCATGATTTGCAGGCGATAGACATTTTCGATCATGCCGTCTTCGACCTCCTGGCCCATCGCGCCACGGTCACGGATCACATCCATCTTGAGCGGCGTACGCAGGGCCAGCGAAACCACGAACGCCGTCACGATGAGCAACAGGATACCGGTGTAGATCAGCACCCGGGGTCGCAGCACGCGCGCCCGCATTTGCCCGATCGACCAGCGGCTGGCGATTGCGTGATCGGTCGAATAGCGGATCAGGCCGGCCGGCAGGTCGATCTTTGCCATCACCGAATTGCAGGCGTCGATGCAGGCGGCGCAACCGATGCATTCATACTGCAAGCCGTCGCGAATATCGATTCCGGTCGGGCAGACCTGCACGCACATCGAGCAATCGATGCAGTCGCCGGTGGTCTTGGTGGTGACGCTGGCATTGGCTGCAACAACGGCAGCCGTTGCAGCAGCAGTGGCGGTTGCGGTTGCAGTTGCCACCACCTTCGCAGCAGCACCCTTCTTGCCCAGCGGACCACGTGGTTCGCCGCGCTCGGTGTCATACGTCACGATCAGCGTGTCCTTGTCGAACATCGAACTCTGGAAGCGTGCATACGGACACATGTACTTGCAGACCTGCTCGCGCATCCAGCCGGCATTGCCATAGGTAGCCAGCGCATAGAACAGAATCCAGAACCATTCCCACGGACCCAGTCCAAGGCTGCTGACTTCACCGATGAGCGTATGAATCGGCGTGAAGTAACCGACAAAGGTCAACCCGGTCCACAGCGCGACGGTGCCCCAGGCCAGGTGCTTGGCCGTTTTGCGCCAGAGCTTGTCGATCCCCCACGGTTGCTTGTCGAGCCGCATGCGGGCGCTGCGAGTGCCTTCGATCTTGCGTTCGATCCACATGAAAATTTCGGTGTAGACCGTTTGCGGACAGGCGAAACCGCACCAGACCCGACCTGCCACCGCGGTTACCAGGAACAGCGCGTAAGCAGAAATAATCAGTAATACCGCCAGATAAATAAAATCCTGCGGCCATAGGACAATGCCAAAAATGTAGAACTTCCGTGCACCCAGATCGAACAGCAAGGCCTGCCGTCCGTTCCACTGCAACCAGGGCAATCCGTAAAACACCAGTTGCGTCAGCCACACGCACAGCCAGCGCAAGGTGGCATAGCGCCCCTTCACTTCACGCGGATAAATTTCCTCGCGCGCTGCGTACATTTTGATGACTGCAACTTCGGGGTTACTCATAAGCGCCAACTTTGTCCTGAAAAAATCCGGATGTGCCCGGCATGCCACCGCGCGCACATCCGCCGACTTGCGCGACCACACCGGTTTCCGGCGTGGCCGCGCAGCGTTTTATTTCGCGGCTTGCACCGCAGGGTCGTTCGACAAACTCCAGATATACGCCGCCAGCACATGCACTTTGGCTTCGCCAAGGAAGTCCTTGAAGGCCGGCATCACGTTGTTGCGACCCTTGCGGATGGTTTCCATGATGGTGTCGGCACTGCCGCCGTAGAGCCAGATCTTGTCGGTCAGGTTCGGAGCACCGAGAGCCGGATTGCCTTTGGCATCGGCACCATGACAGGCTGCGCAGACCATGAACTTCGGCTTGCCGAGTACGCGCTTGATCGGGTCAGAGTTCGCACCCGACAGACTCAATACGTACTGCGCGACATTCTCGACATCCTGGTCGGTACCGAGTGCCGCGCCCATCGGTGGCATCTGGCCATTGCGACCGTGCAGCAGCGTGGTCTTGATGGTTTCCGGATCGCCACCGTACAGCCAATCCTTGTCGGTCAGATTCGGAAAACCCTTGCTGCCGCGTGCGGCCGAGCCATGGCATTGCGAGCAATACGTCAGGAACAGGCGCTCGCCGATGGCGTGGGCTTGCGGGTCGGCGGCGACCACTTTCAGGTCCTGCTTCAGATAGCCGGCAAACAGCGGGCCGTATTCAGCGTCGGCCTGCTTGAGTTCTTCGGTGTACTGGCCGGTCGAGGTCCAGCCGAGCTTGCCGGCGTAGGTACCCAGTCCCGGATACAGGTACAGGTAGACCAGGCCAAACACGATGGTGATATAGAACAGCCACATCCACCAGCGCGGCATCGGCGTATTCAATTCGGTCAGGTCTTCATCCCAGACGTGGCCGGTGGTTTCCACCGAGCCGTCCGAACCCGGCTTGACAACGACCTTGTGCTGCGACTGCGCCCACAGCAGCAAGGCGCATCCGAAGACGCCCAGCAAAGTCAGGACGGTGATGAAAATATTCCAGAAACCGCTAGTAAAGTCAGCCATGCTTTTTCTCCGAATTCGGTACCGCAATGCGGTCGTCGTCGCCATCGCCGTCGTCCGCAAACGGCAGGTTTGCCGCTGTATCGAAGTCCGCACTGCGCTTGAGGCCAAAGGTCCACCAGAGGATGCCGACAAAGGTGGCCAGGCTGACCACCGTCATGACGCTGCTGGCGTCCGTAAAAATGTAGGCGATTGCCATGATCAGTTCCTTGTCTTGATCAAGATGCCCAACCCTTGCAGGTAGGCGATCAGTGCATCCTGTTCGGTCTTGCCGGCCAGGGTGGCGGGTGCGTCTTTGACTTCCTGGTCCGAGTACGGCGTACCGAGGCGCTGCAGTGCACGCATCTTCGGCATCACCTCGTCCGGCACCAGCGCGGTGGTCGCCAGCCATGGATAACCCGGCATGTTCGATTCCGGCACCAGATCACGCGGATTATTCAGATGGGTGCTGTGCCAGGCATCGCTGTAGCGTGCACCGACCCGGGCCAGGTCGGGACCGGTCCGCTTCGAACCCCACTGGAACGGACGGTCGTAGACGAATTCGCCGGCCACCGAATAATGGCCATAGCGTTCGGTTTCGGCACGCAACGGCCGGATCATTTGCGAGTGGCAGTTGTAGCAGCCTTCGCGCACATAAATGTCGCGACCGACCAGCCGCAATGCCGAGTACGGTTTGAGCCCGGTAATCGGCTCGGTGGTCGACTTCTGAAAAAACAGCGGCACGATTTCGACCAGCCCGCCGATGCTGATGACGACCAGCACCAGTGCGATCAGCAACCAGGGATTTCTTTCAATCCACGCATGGGAAAATTTCATTGAGTACTCCTGATCAGGCGTGTGTAGGTAACAAGGCAGGGATGCGTGCGTCCACCGCGACGCCATCGCGCATCGTCATGAAGGTGTTGTAGGCCATCATCACCATGCCGGAGAAGTACAGGAAGCCGCCACTGACCCGGATCACGTAGTACGGATAGGTAGCCTTGACGCCTTCCACAAAGCTGTAGGTCAGCGTGCCGTCGGCATTGACTGCGCGCCACATCAGGCCCTGCATCACACCGGCAATCCACATCGACGAGATGTACAGCACGACACCGATGGTGGCGACCCAGAAGTGGGTATCGACCAGACGGGTGCTCCACATCGCGGTCTTGCCGGACAGGCGCGGAATCAGGTAATAGATCGATCCCATCGTGATGAAGCCAACCCAGCCCAGCGCGCCGGAGTGGACATGCGCAATCGTCCAGTCGGTGTAGTGCGACAGCGAATTGATGGTCTTGATGGACATCATCGGACCTTCGAAGGTCGACATGCCGTAGAACGAGAGCGACACGATCATGAACTTCAGGATCGGGTCCGAACGCAATTTGTGCCAGGCGCCGGACAGCGTCATGATGCCGTTGATCATCCCGCCCCACGATGGTGCCAGCAGGATCAGCGAGAACACCACGGCCAGCGATTGGGTCCAGTCAGGCAAGGCGGTGTAATGCAGGTGATGCGGACCGGCCCACATGTAGGTAAAGATCAGCGCCCAGAAGTGGACGATCGACAGGCGATACGAATACACCGGCCGCTCGGCCTGTTTCGGAATGAAGTAATAGACCATGCCCAGATAACCGGCTGTCAGGATGAAACCCACCGCATTATGGCCATACCACCACTGGATCATGGCGTCCTGCACGCCCGAATAGGCGGAATAGGATTTCATGAACGAGGCAGGCATGCTGGCACCGTTGACGATATGCAGGATGGCGACGGCCAGGATGAAGGCACCGAAAAACCAGTTGGCGACATAGATGTGCTTGACCTTGCGCTTGATCAGCGTGCCGAAAAACACCACGGCATACGCGACCCAGACCACGGTGATCAGCAGCGCGATCGGCCATTCCAGCTCGGCATATTCCTTGCCACGCGTGAAGCCCATCGGCAGCGAGATCGTGGCGCAGACCAGCACCAGCTGCCAGCCCCAGAACGTGAACGCAGCGAGCTTGTCGGAGAACAGCCGCACCTGACAGGTACGCTGCACGACGTAATACGAGGTAGCAAACAAACCGCAGATACCGAACGCAAAAATCACCGCGTTGGTATGCAATGGTCGCAGCCGGCCGTAGCTCAGCCACGGCGTATCGAAGTTCAGCGCCGGCCAGGCCAGCTGTGCGGCAATGAGGACACCGACCAGCATGCCGATCACTCCCCACACCACGGTTGCGATCGTGAACTGCTTGACGACCTTGTAGTTGTAATTCAGTTCTGTTCCCACTAACGCTCTCCCGAGATAACCACGATGATGTGGCTGAGAGTAAGAGTCTGGGAGGCAAAAATCCTTGATGTGAATCAAATTGGCAAGAGTGGGGGGCGGTGGCTTGTCCGGGCGGGATGCCAGCGCTGCGATCGTTCAATCGCGAGCCAGGCGGGTGCTGCGGCACGCGCCGATCGGTGAGCGAAAAAAATCCACGCGCCGCACGGCACGTGGATGAACCCATTCATCAGTTGGGAGGGGAGACTTGATGCACTTTGCAGCAGTTGCTGCTTGCTGAACGGGCTAACGATAAATCCCGGCAGACCGATCGGCCCGGTCACTTACAAACGCTTACGGGCGTTGGCAGTTCTGTAGAAATCGGCAAGCTATTGTCGAGTGCGGTCGCAGACCTTGCGGCGCTGTGCCTGTTGGCTTGGGCTGCGGGCTGCGGGCTGCGGGCTGCGGTAGCTAAAACGGGTTGCGCTCCGTGGAGCCAAGCCGGGTGCGGCCCGGCAGGTCGTAGGTTGGGCTGCGAAGCCCAACATGCGTCAGGTTGCTTTGCGGGTCGCCACGACGCGCGATCTGCGGTCTGCGATAGCTAAAACGGGTTGCGCTCCGTGGCGCCAAGCCGGGTGCGGCCCGGCAGCCGGTCACTTCTTTTTGCTTCGCCAAAATGAAGTAACCAAGAAAAAGGCGACCGCTAGACCGCTGCCCTGCGGGTTCCCAAATACCGTGCCCGGTCAGGGGGAGGGCCGCAAACTCGCTACGCTCAGACAGTGCGGCCCTCTTGTCCCCTGCCCGGACACGGTATTTGGCAGCGGCCTTTTATGCGGAATTCAATGTCAACACCAAGCCCAGCCTTGATGATTGATTGATGGCCAGGCTCGCTTTGCGCGAGAAAGATGGCTTGTAAAAGCCTTGTAGGTTTTGGTTTTGACGTTGGTTTTGACGTTGGTTTTGACGTTGGTTTTGAACTCGATGTCGATCACGACGAGGAAGTTTTCTCGCGCAATGCGAGCCCGACCATCGATCAATTACCAAGGCTGGGCTTGGTCTTGACCTTGAATTCCGCATAAAAAGATCGCTGCCAAAAACCGGGTACGGCAAGAGGATCAGAAGCCCGCACTGTCTGAGGTGTAGCAGGGGTTTCGGATCGCATGCGATCCGCCTGCGGAACGGGATCCGCTTGCAAGCGGATCTGCGCCCTGCAAGGGCAGCGAGTTTGCGGGCTTCCCTCTTGCCGTACCCGGTTTTTGGGAACCCGAAGGGCAGCGGTCTTGCGGTCGCCTTTTTCTTGGTTACTTCATTTTGGCGAAGCAAAAAGAAGTGACCGGCTGCCGGGCCGCCCCCGGCTTGCATCAACGGAGCAAAAACCGTTTTAGCTACCGCAGACCGCCGACCGCGCGTCGCGGCGACCCGCAAAGCAACCTGACGCATGTTGGGCTTCGCAGCCCAACCTACAAAACAGCGAAGCAAAAAGAAGTGACCGGCCGCCGGGCCGCCCCCGGCTTGCATCAACGGAGCGCAACCGCTTTAGCCACCGCAGGCCGCTAGCCACCGGCCATCGCCACCACCTGCCCATCAACCAACTCAATAATCCGATCACACTGATGCGCCAGCGCCAGGTTATGGGTCACCAGCAAAAACGTCGTACCACTACTCGCGCTGACCTCGCGCATCAGCGCAAACACACTGTCAGCCGACTTCGTATCCAGGTTGCCGGTCGGTTCATCCGCCAGGATCAGCGGCGGAGACATCGCCAGCGAGCGCGCAATCGCGACGCGCTGTTGCTGACCGCCCGACATGTCGGACGCGAGATGATCACGCCACTTCGCCAGCCCGACCCGATCGAGCAGGCCACGCGCCACCTCGCGCATTGCCGCATCCGGCCGGCCGCGTTCCAGCAGCATCGGCATCATGACGTTTTCCAGCGCGGTGAACGCCGAGATCAGGTAATGCGACTGGAACACGAAGCCGATGCTGTGGCCGCGCAGCCTGGTCAGTTGGGCGTCATCCAGTGCAGTGGTGTCGGTGCCATTGATGGTGAGCGTGCCGCTGGTGGGTCGATCGAGCAGGCCGATGAGGTTGAGCAGTGTACTTTTGCCGGAACCGGACGGGCCGATCAACGCGGCAAATTCGCCTTTCTCCAGTACCAGGTCGATGCCGTGCAGGATTTCGGTTTCGGTCGGTTTGCCCACGCCATAGGATTTGCGAATGCCCGCAAGCCGCAATACGTCGTCAGCCACGAATCGCCTCCACCGGTTGCATGCGCGCTGCCCGCAGCGCCGGTGTGACTGCTGCAGCCAGTCCGGTCAATGTCGCCAGCAGCGCTGCCATCAGGAACAGTTGCAGGCTCACCGTGATGATGAACATCGGCGTGCCATCCGGATTCTTCGCGACCAGTCGCCACAGGGTCAGCAAGCCAGCCGCCATCAGCGAGCCGAGCACGGAACCCAGCAGGCCGACGATGCCGCCCTGGATCAGGAAGATGCGCATGACCTGACCGCGCGAGCCACCCATCGCACGCAGGATGCCGATCTCCTTCGAGCGCTGCACCACCGAGACCACCAGCACGCTGGCGATACCGGCTGCGACCGACAGGCCGACGAACAGGCGGATCATCTGGCTGGAGTATTTCTGCGCATTCAGGCCCAGAAAAAACTGGTTGTTGGTGGCAATCCAGCTCAGTGCCTGCAAGCCGGTTTCACTGGCAATCGATTGCGCCACCAGTTCGGCATCGAACGGCACGCGCACGGTCAGGTCGATCGTCGAGACGCCGCCGATCAGCCCTGTCAGGTTTTGTGCGGTCGAGAGCAGGACATACGCATTGCGCTGGTTGGCGGCCCGGCTGCCGAGGTCGAACAGGCCGGCGATGGTCAGGGTGAGGTTGCCGCCGGACGCCGTGGTCACGCGCAATTTATCGCCGAGTTGCACGCCCAGGTCGTCGGCCAACTGGATGCCGATCAGCATGTCGGCATTGGTCATGCGGTACGAGCCGGCCGTGATCTTGTCGGGCAGCGGGACGATCTTGATGTATTGCTCGGGATCGATGCCGATCAGCGAGATGGCCTGACTGGCATCGCCGCGCAACACAAATGCCGGGCCGGTCACTGATGGCGAGACCGCCATCACATCGGGCCGCTGCTGCATGTCGTCGCGCACTTTTTGCCACTGGTCGATCGAGCTCACGCGTTGCGACGGCTTTTGTTGCGCCATCAGGATGTCGCCGCCGGCGCTTCGGGTACGTTGCGGTTGCGCGACCTGTTGCGGACGTTGCAGGACGATATGCGGTTGCGAACTCAGCACCCGCTTGAACAGGTTCGCCTGCAAACCATCCAGCAATGCCGACATGAACACGATCACCGCCACGCCAATGGCGGCGCCGACAATGATGAAGATCGACTGCAAGCGCCCTTCCCGCAAAAAGCGTATTGCGGCGATCCATTCGAACGGCAGCAGGCCGTTCACTTGATGCCCGCCATCGCTACCGGACGCACCCGGTCGCCATCCTCGACGGTTGCCAGCAATCCGGACAACACCTGTTCGCCGGCCTGCAGGCCCGCCAGGATTTCGACCTTGCCCGCACCGCGGATGCCGGTCTGCACGACCTGCCGTACTGCCCGGCCGTTGCGCACGACGATGACCCAGGGTTGCGCGCCCGTCATGTCACGCACCGCAGCCGTCGGCGCCACCAGCGTGGCAGTGCGGCGCGCGACGTCGATATCGACCGAGACCGTCATGTCCTGACGCAGCCAGTCCGGTGGCGCGGCCACATCCAGCTTGACCGCCACCGAACCACGCTGCGGGTCGACCGACGGATTGAGGTAGGCCACGGTGGCAGTGAACCGGCGCGCCGGATAGGCATCCGCGGCGGCCAGCGCGGCTTGCCCGAGGCGCACCGTGGCCAGATTGCGTTCATCGATTTGCACCACCAGCTGGGTCTTGCCGACCGGCGACAGGACCATCAGCACTTTGCCCGGCTGAACCACATCGCCGGGTTCGACGTTGCGTGCGATCAGAGTGCCGGCGGTCGGCGCCGTGATGGCGGTGTAGCCGAGTTTTGCCTGCGCCACCCGCAAGCTGGCCTCGGCCTGCTGCAGCGCGGTGCTGGCCAGCAGCATGTCGCTGCCGTCGTTGCGACTGGTCGCGACCTGCAACTGCGCGGTACGCAACTGGCTCTGTGCAACATCGAGACTGCGTTGTGCATCATCGAGCTGGGCCTGACCGACAAAGCCCCTGGCTTGCAACGCGCGGGTGCGGGCAAACTGGCGCTGCGTCGTGGTCAGCGTGGCTTCGGCCTGACGCGACGCCTGCAACGCTACCGGCAACGCCAGTTCACGGATCTGGCGCAGGCGGGCGCGGGCTTGCGCGACACTGGCCTGCGCTTGCTCGACGCTGGCACTGGCTTCGCTGTGTTCGAGGGTGATCAGGCGCTGGCCGGCGCTGACCGACTGGCCTTCCGCCACCGGAATCGCGGCCACCGTACCGGTGACCTGACTGCCGATATCGACGCGCAGGGGTGACTCGACCCGGCCACTGGCGACCACGGTCTGGACCACGTCGCTGCGTTCGACCAGCGCCACCGGCACTTCCGGACCGTTCCACCAACGCCATGCGCCCCAGCCGCCAGCGAGCACGGCCAGTACCATGCCTGCGACCAGCCAGCGGCGCTCAATCAGGCGAGTCAGGAAGTCGGGCATGGGTCTGGTTCGATCCGCGCGTAGGCGCATGGGGGGTGCCGGTATTTTCCGGCGATTCGGGATCGGCGACAGCGGGTGTGGGTGCAGCTACGCTGCTGTCATCGTCCTGCAAAATGCGCCAGCCGGGGCCGACCAGATCATCGAACTGGCCATTGTCGGAAGCGCCAAAAAAAACCCAGATCGCCAGAAACACGACCAGGATACTCAGCGGCACGAGCAGGTACAGAGCTTCCATGATCAGCCTGCGCTGGCGACAGGCAGCGGTCGAATTGCCGTACCGTCGTCTTGCGTGGAAACGGGCAGTCGCACCGCACGCCGCAACCGCAATGCATTCAGGACCACCACCGCCGAACTGACCGACATGCCGATACCGGTCATCCACGGATTGAGCCAGCCCAGCGCTGCTGCCGGAATCGCGATCACGTTGTAGAGCGTTGCCCACCACAGGTTTTGTCGGATCACGGCCAGCGTTTGCGCGGCGGTCACGTCGACTTCGGACAGCGACGCGAGCACCCCGGACAGCAGCACGCAATCGGCATGCAATTGCGCCAGCGCGGTGCCGCCGCCCATCGCAAACGACACGTCGGCGGCGCTCAGTACCGCAGCATCATTGATGCCATCACCCACCATCGCCACAATGGCACCGTCGCGCTGCAGGGCTTGCACGTAGGCCAGCTTCTGGTCCGGCAGCGACTCGCCGAGCGCGGTGGCGATACCGAGTTCGTCGGCCACCGTTTGCGTGACCGTTTGCTGGTCGCCACTGAGCAGGATCACGGTCCTGCCGCTGGCCTGGAAATAGCGGATCACGTCGCGTGCATCAGTGCGCAATCCATCAGCCAGGTCGAAGCGCGCCAGCCAGCCGTTGCTGCTGCCCAGATAGACCGGGGTGACTTCGGCAGGCGCCAGGTCGGTCGGTGCGGTACCGACCAGTTCTGCGACGAAAGCGGCGGAGCCCAGCCGGTATTGCAGCCCGTCGATGGTGGCTTCGAGGCCGCGCCCGGCGTCATGGCGTACCGCATCGACGGCCAGTTCCACGATGCCCGCCACGCCATCGGCCGCCGCGACGATCGCCAGGCCGAGCGGATGCGCGCTGGATTTTTCCAGCGTCGCGGCCAGTTGCAGGCACCAGTCGCGCGACCGACCGCCCAGCGTTTCCAGATGGCGCAGCACCGGTTTGCCGGCGGTCAGCGTGCCGGTCTTGTCGAAGATGATGTGGGTGGCGCGATGCAGGGTTTCGAGTACATGCGGACGGACGATCAGGATGCCGCGCCGCACCAGCCGGTCGGTGGCTGCGGCCAGCGCGGTCGGCGTGGCCAGCGACAGCGCGCACGGACACGACACCACCAGCACCGCAATCGCAATCGGCCAGGCCCGCGACGAATCGACCCATTGCCAAAAACAGAACACCACCAGCGCAAACAGCAACAGCGCACCGACGAACCAGGCCGCAACGCGGTCGGCCCACAGCGCCAGTTGCGGCTTGCCCTGCCCGGCCCGTTCGATCAGCTTGACCAGGATCGACAGGGTGCTGTCACGCGCGGCCTGCGTCACGCGCACCACGATCGGCTGGGTGGCATTGACCGCGCCACCCGGCAAGCGTGCGCCGACATCGCGGTGCAAGGCCCGGCTTTCGCCGGTCAGCAACGACAGGTCGACCGCGCTGTCGCCTTCGAGGATGATGCCGTCGGCGGCTATCGCTTCGCCAGGACGCACCAGAATCACATCGCCTTCGCGCAACTGGCTGGCCGCCATCAGCATCAGCGTGCGATCGTCCGGATAACCGGGCATGGCCCAGGCCGAGGCCGGCAACGCGTGTTGCAGGGTATTGAGCGCGGACGCGGCCTTGCGCCGCGCCGCCAGTTCCAGATAGCGGCTGCACAGCAACAGAAAAATGAACATCGTGATCGAATCGAAATACACCTCGCCGGTGCCGCGCACGGTGGCGACCACGCTACCGATGAACGCTGCACCGATGCCCAGCGCGACCGGCACATCCATGCCGAGCGTGCGGCTCTTCAGGTTGACCCAGGCACCGCGAAAGAACGGTTGTGCCGAATACAGCAGCGCCGGCAGGGTCAGCAGCAGGCTGGCCCACTGCATCAGGCTGCCGATATCGGCGTCCATCGAGCCGGCGTCGGCCATGTAAGTTGGCAGCACATACATCATGACCTGCATCATCGACAGGCCGGCAATGAACAACTGGCGAAACAGCGTCTTGCGCGCCCGGTCGAGTTGCGCACCATGCCGCACCGGATCGTACGGATAAGCGATGTAGCCGATTTCGCGCAGGCTGGTCAGGATGTCGCTGGGCTTGCAGCGCTGCCGGTCCCAGCTGACCTGCAGGCGTTCGGTGGTGGCATTCATGTTGACGGCCTGCACCCCGGGCAGGCGTGCCAGACGGCGTTCGATCAGCCAGACGCAGGCAGCGCAGCGAATGCCGTCGACCAGAAAGATCGCGTCGGCGCTGCTGGCGTCGGCACCAGTGTCGTCCTGCAGGTAAGGCAAGTCGTACAGCTTCAGCTCGGGCGGAATCAGACCATCCTGTGTCGCGGTCGCCGCAAAACCTTCGCGGCTGCGGTAGTAGTCACTGAAGCCATTGTCGACGATGCTTTGCGCCACGGCAGCACATCCGGGACAGCACATCGGCTGCACGACGGCATCGACGGTGACTTGCCAGTGGCTGCCCGGCGGCACCGGCAGGTTGCAATGAAAACAGCTGCTCATGACGCCATCGGTGTCAGGCACAGCGCATCGAGCCAGCTGGTCGGCATGCCGCGGCTGGCACGCAGCAGGCCGAGCAAGCCGAAACCCAGCACCAGCACGCCACTGGCCACGCGCACGCCGTGGCGCTGCATGACACCACGCAGCTGCGCACCGAGCAGCCCCATCGTCAGCAACGTCGGCAAGGTGCCGAGTCCGAACGCCAGCATCACGCTGGCACCCGACCAGGCCGAACCGGTCATCATCGCCGTGAGCAGGACGCTGTAGACCATGCCGCACGGCAGCCAGCCCCAGACTCCACCCATGGCCAGCATTTTCAGCGGACTGTCGAGCGGCAGCAGATGCCTGGTCAGCGGCTGGATGGCTCTCCACAAGCCCTGGCCCAGCGCTTCCACACGCGTCAGCCCGCGCCACGCCCCCATCAGATACAGGCCCAGCAGCACCAGCATCAGGTTGGCCAGCCAGTAACCGCCCGCCTGAAAAGCCGATACACCCGACAGCGTGCGCGCGCCATTGGCGACGCCGCCAGCAATGGCGCCGGCCAGCATGTAACTGCCAATCCGGCCGGTGTTATAGGCAAGCACGCGCAGCAGGCGATCGGAGCTGGCGGCCAATGAGGGCGCTGACACGGTGGCTGAGACGGTGGCTGACACCACTGCCACCGGGAATTTTCGTACCGGCATCGGCGCCACCGACAACGCGCCCACGATCCCGCCACACATGCCGACGCAATGGACGCTGCCCAGCAGGCCAATCAACACTATCGGAAGCAGGCTCAACAAGGTCATCGGGTCAGATTGTTTTGGAATAACGCAGCGGATCGGGACCGGCACTCAGGTAGCGGTCGAACACCATGCAGATATTTCGGATCAGCAAACGGCCTTTCGGACTGACGCTGCACCACGCGTCATCGATGGTCAGCAAACCGTCTTGCGCCAGCATCCGCAACTGCGCCAGCTCGGCCGCAAAGTAGGTCGCGAAGGTGATCGGATAGGCCTGCTCGATGGCCGAAATCGACATCTCGAAATTGCACATCAAGGTCTGGATGATAGCGCGCCGCAGCGTGTCGTCCATGGTCAGCTTGATGCCACGTGCGATCGGCAGTTCATGCTTGTCGAGATGCTCGTAATAGGCGTCCAGCGTCTTGACGTTTTGGCTATAGGTTGCCGCCACCGAACTGATCGCCGAGACACCGCACGACACCAGGTCCAGCTCGGCATGGGTCGAATAACCCTGGAAGTTGCGATGCAGCCGTCCCTGTGCCTGCGCAATGGCGAGGTCATCGGTTGGCCGCGCAAAATGGTCCATGCCGATGTACACGTAACCGGCTTCGGTGAGGCGACGGATGCACAGCGAGAGCATGTCGAGCTTGGTCTCGCCGCTGGGCATGTCGGCGTCGAGGATGCGCCGCTGCGGCTTGAACACATGTGGCAGATGGGCGTAGTTGTAGATGGCGATCCGGTCCGGGCTGGCAGCAATCACCTTGGCCAGTGTCTGCGCCATCGTGATGACGTTCTGCTTCGGCAGGCCATAGATCAGGTCGATGCTCACCGAGCGGAATTTGGCATCACGCGCGGCCTGGATGACGGCCAGCGTCTGGCTTTCCGGTTGCATCCGGTTGACGGCTTTTTGCACGTCCGGATCAAAATCCTGCACCCCCAGGCTGATGCGGTTGAAGCCCTGCCCGCGCAACGTGAAGACGCGCTCGCGCGTGACGGTGCGCGGATCGACTTCGATGGAGTATTCGCCGATATCGTCGGGAGCGAACTTGAACCAGCGTCGCAGGTGCGCCAGCAGTTCACCCATCTGCGCATCCGTAAAGTAGGTCGGCGTGCCGCCACCCAGATGCAACTGCTCGACCTGATTCATGTCGGCAAACAGCTGCCCCTGAATGTCGATTTCGCGTTTCAGGTAGCTCAGGTAGACAGCGGCTTTCTCGGTTTTTTTGGTGACGATCTTGTTGCAGGCGCAGTAGTAGCAGACCGTATCGCAGAACGGAATATGCATGTAGAGCGAGAGTGGCTTGCGGCTGCCCCGGGTGCGCAGGCCGGCCACGGCTTGCAGATAATCACGGTAGCGGAAGGATTCGGTAAAACGGTCCGCGGTCGGGTAGGACGTATAGCGCGGACCCTGCTGCCTGAATGTTGAAATCAGGGCGGCATCGAATTCGACCGAGGGAACCACCGACACCGGAATTGCGGACACCACCATGTTTATCTCCTGCTGCCATTCACGCCGAGGCTTGGAACGTGACTTGATGCAACGGAGTGTAGGGATGCGGACCTGACAAAACTTTGACTCACATCAAAAACGGCCAACACCATTCGCTGGTGGAAAGATTTTCCGATGCCTTCGGCTGTGCTTCGGCTGTACTGCGGCCGCCCCTGACAGCGCAATCCGGTTTTTGATCTGAATCAAGTGAAAACACCAATGACCATGTCACGATGCGATTTAAATTCCCCAGGGAAATATTATTCACCTCGGCAGGGCTGCATGGCAGTACCTCCTGAAAGGAACCACGTCATGCGCACCAACCTCCCGATCAGCAATCACGAATACCTGCTGCGTGACGGCCAGCATCTGGTATCGAAGACCGACACCAAGGGTCGCATCACCTATGCCAATGCCGACTTCATCGACGTCAGCGGCTACACCGAAGACGAATTACTGGGTGCGCCGCATAACATCCTGCGTCATCCGTCGATGCCGCCGGAAGCCTTTGCCGACATGTGGCAGACGCTGAAAGCCGGCATTCCGTGGACCGGCATGGTCAAGAACCGGCGCAAGACAGGCGACCATTACTGGGTACTGGCCAATGTCACGCCGGTCATCGACGGCGGCCAGATCGTCGCGTATCTGTCGGTGCGCAGCAAGCTGGCGCGGGACCAGATCGAGGCGACCGAACTACTCTATCGCAGCATGATGGATGGTTCGGCAAAAGGCATCGCCATCCATCGGGGCGACGTGGTGCGCACCGACTGGATCGGCAAACTGGTCGCGTCGGCGACACTGTCACTGCCCGTGCGGCTCGGTCTGGGCATGGGACTGCCGTGCCTGCTGCTGCTCGTGATCGGTGCGACCCTGCTGTCGGGAACCGCAGGCAATCTGGCCGGATGGCTGGGTGGCGCCATCGCACTCGCGGTGCTGCTCAACCTGATCCTGTGGCGCACGCTGCACGTCCAGCTGATCCGGCCGATCAGGGACGCCACCACCATCGCCCGCGCGCTGGCCGGCGGCGACATGTGCCGCCAATTCGATACCGCTGCCACTGACGACATGGGGCAATTGATGCGGGCGCTGCAACAGATGAACGTCAACCTGCAGGCGACCATTGGCGATGTGCGCGTCAGTGTCGCATCGATCACGCTGGCGACGACCGACATCGTCTCGGGCAATAGGGATTTGTCGGGACGCACCGAATCGCAAGCCTCCAGCCTGGAACAGACCGCTGCGAGCATGGAGCAATTTGGCGCCACCGTAAAACAGAATGCCGACAACGCCGTGCAGGCCAACCAGTTCGCGGCATCGGCGGCGGCGGTGGCCGTTGCGGGCGGCGAACTGGTCACCAGGGTGGTGACGACCATGGGCGAGATCAGCACCTCGGCGCACCGGATTGCCGACATCATCGGATTGATCGACGGGATCGCCTT
The DNA here is from genome assembly GCF_039536745.1 of Actimicrobium antarcticum. NCBI lineage: Bacteria > Pseudomonadati > Pseudomonadota > Betaproteobacteria > Burkholderiales > Oxalobacteraceae > Actimicrobium > Actimicrobium antarcticum. The sequence continues at coordinate 95,742 of NZ_BAAAZE010000005.1, read as the reverse complement.
CCAGACCAATATCCTGGCGCTGAATGCGGCCGTCGAAGCAGCGCGCGCCGGAGAGCAGGGGCGCGGTTTTGCGGTCGTGGCGGGGGAAGTACGTCATCTGGCCCAGCGCTCGGCGGCGGCCGCGAAGGAGATCAAGCAACTGATCGGCGAGTCGGCCGACCGGGTTCATCTGGGCACCGCCCTGGTCAACCAGACCGGCAGCACCATGACAGACATCGTCGCCTCGGTGCTGCGCGTGACGGGCATCATGCAGGATATGTCGACCGCCTCGCGCGAACAGCATAGCGGCATCGACCAGGTCAACCAGGCCATCACGCATCTCGATGAAACCACCCAGCAGAATGCGGCGCTGGTGGAACAGGCCACCAACGCCGCCAGCAGCCTGGACGATCAGGCGCGGCGCTTGTCACGGACGGTGTCGGTATTCCGGCTGAGCGGGCAGAGCGAAGCGGCACCTGCGATCAGGTACGCGGCAAGGCGTGCTTGAGCGAATTGACTTGCGATGCTGGATTGTTCACAGCATTTTTTGGGATTGAATTTATCAAGAGGGCGAGGGATTGCTTGTCAGCGCAAGCATCTCGTGCCTGTCAGGCTTACCGGGCTCATTGAACTACGGCACCAACAAAAGCCGCATCACCGCATCATTGACAGAGTTCAACACAGTCGCCTGATTGAATGGCTTGAGTATGAATCCGCTGGCGCCGCTGGCGAGACACTCCTTGATCGTGGTCGCGCCACGTTCTCCGCTCACCATCAGGACGATCATTTTCGGATGCGCGCTCTTGATCTGCTTGAGCACATCGATACCACTACCATCCGGCAGCACGATGTCGAGACAAACAAGGTCAGGAACCAGCCTGATTGCCTGCTCGTATCCGTTTGTGGCATTGCTCGCCTCCCCCGCAACTTCGTGGCCCGCAGCGACGAAGGTTGTTCGTAACAACATGCGGGTCATTTCGTTGTCGTCGATGATGACTACTTTCATCCTGCATCTCCTGCTGCTAGCGAAGCTGAGTTCTGGTGAGCCGTATAGTTGCACACCATTTCACTCCACGCCAGTTGGTCTATCCAGAGAAGTAACCAAAAAAGAGAAGATCAACAAATCACGCAAGCAACATCGCTACACGCTAAACGGCTGCCCTGCCATTGTTTGACCAATGGCCGGGCAGCCGCATGCTACAAGGCTGGCTCGAACAGTTAAGTAAAGCAAACTGTTCCTGTTATCGCGATAACACGCGCAACGCCGGTTTTTGCTGCAACTGTGGCCGCACCAGCGGACGATGCAGGCGCTCCGGCGCGACATTGCTGACAGCGGGCGACTGGTGGACCAGCTTGAACACCGTCAAGGTCTGCTGCACCTTGAGCGTCTGATCCTGCAAGCTACCTGCTGCGGCTGCCGCCTGCTCCACCAGTGCCGCGTTTTGCTGGGTCACTTCATCCATCTGCGTCACGGCATCATTGACCTGCCCGATCCCGGCACTTTGCTCGCGCGACGCTGCCGCGATCTCGGCCATGATGCTGCTGACCCGATCGACCGAAGCAATGATCTCGCGCATGGTGCTACCGGCATGTTCGGCCAGCGTGGTGCCGGTACCGATTTTTTCGACCGAGACATCGATGAGATGCTTGATTTCCTTGGCTGCGCCGGCACTGCGTTGCGCCAGATTGCGCACCTCGGAGGCGACCACCGCAAAACCGCGCCCCTGTTCGCCGGCGCGAGCGGCTTCGACGGCGGCGTTCAATGCCAGGATGTTGGTCTGGAAGGCGATGCCTTCGATGATACCGATGATGTCGACGATTTTTTTGGACGAGTCACTGATCTCGCCCATGGTGGACACTACCTGCGTGACAATATGGCCGCCCTTGCCTGCCACCACCGACGCATCGCTGGCCATGGTGTTGGCCTGGGTGGCGTTACCGGTATTTTGCTGCACCGTCGAGGCCAGTTCTTCCATGCTGGACGCGGTTTGTTCGAGCGCAGAGGCCTGCGATTCGGTACGACCTGACAGGTCCATGTTGCCGGTGGCGATCTCGCGGGTGGACAGTCCGATCTGCGCGAAATTGCTGCGTACATCGCCAACGATCGAGTGCAGGTTCACCCGCAACTGGCGCAACGAACGCAGCAACTGGCCGGCATCGTCGCGGCGACTGGTCGTGATCTCGTGGGTCAGGTCGCCACCCGCCATGATCTGGGTTGCCAATAGCGCCTGCTTCAACGGCGCAATCACGCACTGGTGCAGCGAGTACCAGAAATACAGCGCAGCAATCACGGCCAGTACCGACAGACTGCTAATCCAGGTCCGGGTAGCGCCACCGATGATACCATCGAACACCGTTTGTACCACCGTCAACGCCACCAGCATGGCGCACAGGAAAGCCATGTTCCAGCCGATCCGTTGTCCCAGCGAGATATCCTTCAAGGTCGCTATCCTGGCAAGCACACCAGTGTGCACCACGGCGCCCTGACGCAGAGCGATCCGGTCCGGGTTGCCATTTTTCAGTTTCTGGTACAGCGTAATCGCGTCGTTGATTTGCTGGCGCGTTGGCTTGGTGCGTACCGACATGTAGCCGGCAGGACGACCGTTTTCCATCACCGGTGTGACATTGGCAAAGACCCAGTAGAAGTCGCCGTTCTTGCAGCGGTTCTTGACCATGCCGGTCCACGGCAAGCCACTCTTGATGGTCGCCCACAGATCGGCATAGGCTTCCACGGGCATGTCGGGATGGCGCACGATATTTTGCGGAGCGCCGATGAGTTCCTGTTCCGTGAAGCCACTGACCTCGATAAAGTACGGATTGACGTAGGTGATATTGCCTTGCTGGTCAGTGGTAGAGACGATGGTTTCCGTGCTGCGGAGCTCGTACTCGGTATTGGTGACCGGGGTGTTCATGCGCATGGCGGATCTCTTTGAGTGAGTTGGACGTCGGAGACACAGAGTCGACACAAATGTGCCCGATGCAGCCTGCCTTGTCAGACAGGAAGCGCACCATCACGAAGCACATTGATCTGCAGTGTATTAACGGCCAGTCACACAAACTTTGATCTAGATCAAACCCAATAAAATACTGCAAGGAAACTGTTTTTCCACTTCGATGCCTTACCAGTAGTTCAGCAATGACCTCAGCATGTGCCTGACTTCTGACAAATCTGACCCAATTGCCCGTGCGTCGCCTTGATATTATGCCGGCGGCAGGGCGAATTGCGCCGAACGCCATTGCTGCCCGCGCTTGTCGATCAGCAGCACATCGACATCCGCCAGCGTCGCTACCAGCGCCAGCGCCTGCCGTGCACCCACCACCATCAACGCTGTCGACAATCCATCTGCTTGCAGCCCGGTTGGGGCCATCACGGTGACGCTGGCCAGCTCGACCGGTGAATCACCGCTGGCGGGATCAAAGATGTGGTGATGCACAAAGTCCGGCGTAAAGACCGTCTGGTAGTCGCCCGACGTGGCCACGCAGCGCCCCTGCATCGGCACCACACTGGTCACTGCCTGTGCATCCCGCGGATCGCGAATGCCCACGGTCCACGCGTGTTGTGCGCTGCTGCGGCCCCGTGCGCCAAACTCGCCGGTATCGAGCAAGGCATGGCGAATGCCGCGCGCATCCAGTGCCGCACGCGCCAGGTCGACCGCGTAGCCTTGCGCCAGCCCATTGAGCGTGATGGCCATGCCGGGCCGGGCCAGTGCCACCTCTTGCGCAGTCGCACTGACGCTCACGCCATGCCAGTCCACCAGCGCCTGCGCCGTGCGACTCTCGTCGTCGGTCGGCAAGCGACCAGCGGCGGCGGCCTTGCTGAACGCCTGCCACAGCGGTTGCACTGTGATATCGAACGCACCGTCGGTCAGTCTGGATAACTGCCGGGCCGCCTCCAGCACCTGCAGCACATGCGGATCAGGTTGCTGCAGGATGCCGGTGCGGTTCAGGATCGCCACCTGACTATCCGCCCGGTGCAAGGTCATCAGGCGATCGACCTGTTTGGCGGCGGCCAGCGCGTCATGGATCGCCAGTTCGGCCTCGCGCTGATTGTCGTGCACCACCTCGATCGTGATGGTGGTGCCAAATGCGAGGTCGGCGCCGATGAACGATTGCGGCCCGCTGCGCTGCACGGTCCCGGGTGACGCTGGCCGATGCAATCCCCAGCCTAACCCGGCTGCAGCGATGCCAAGCCCGAGCCCGCTGGCCATGAATGTTCGTCGTTTCATCACTGCTCCTTCACCGGCTGACCGGCGCCACGTCAATCGGGATGATGCGCGCACGTTTCTTTTCCATGATCAGCGGCGCGCATTTTTCATCGCTCTCGTAAATCACCACGCAATCGAGACACTGGAAGCATTCCTCGTACTGGATTGCCCCGCTCGGTTTGATGGCCTTGTACTCGCAACTGTGACGGCAGGTCTGGCAGGGCGTGCCGCACGCAGCACGGCGCGGCAGCCAGTTCAGGATACGAAAGCGCCCCAGCACCGCCAGCCCCGCGCCAAACGGACACAGGTAGCGACAGAAAAATTTATAGCTGAACATCGACAGCAGCAGCAAGCCGACCGCATACGCGACATACGGCCACGAACGGATGAAGTTGAGCGTGATCGCGGTCTTGAACGGTTCCAGTTCGACCAGCTTGTCGGTCAGCGTGGCCGAGAAAAAAGCGCTGCCGATGATCGCCGCCAGCAGCCCGTACTTGACCAGCTTCAGACGGCCATCCAGCACCGGACGGATCAGCAGTTGCGGGAATTTCAAGGCCTGGCCGAGCTTGCCGGTGAACTCCTGCAGGGCACCAAACGGACAGAGCCAGCCGCAAAACGTACCGCGTCCCCACACCAGCAGCGACACCAGTACGAAACCCCACAGACTCACGCTCATCGGGTCATACAACAGGAACTCCAGGCCGCGTCCGGCCATCAGCGCCTGCACGATGCTGGTCAGATTGACGATCGACAGCTGGCCCTGCGCATACCAGCCAATGAAGCCTGCAGTGAACACCAGAAAGCCGCGCCGGAACCAGATGAAGGCTTGCTCGTGCCGCACCAGTTTTTTCTGCAGCACCAATGCGCAGCTCAGCAGCAGCAATGCCGCCGCCAGCAACGCCAGCTCCCACCAGCGCTGCCACCAGATCGCGCGCCAGGTCTTGTTGTCGGGTTCGGCGGCGACATAGAATTCGGCCGGCAAATTCACGGTGAAGCGCAAGTCGCGGCTGATTTTTTCGGGGTAGACCATGCCCTTATTGCGCGTGACATGCAAAAAGAATTCGAGCGGCAAAGACGGGTCCAGCCCCGACTGGCTGATCACCCGAAAAATCTTGAAGCCGTCCAGCGGCACGCCGGGCAAGGTCACGTCCAGATCCAGATCACGGATTTCAATCGGCAAGGTGCCCTGCTTCAGCGCCAGCCGGTCCGGCACGGCACCGCGCGTGAAGTCATCGCCGACCACGCCGTAGCGTCCCTTCGAGACGAGCATGATCGCGTGGTCACCCGGATCGAGCCGCGCACTCAGCTTGGCCCAGCCAGCCTCACCCAGCAGGTTGCGCCCCACCGTTGGCACCGAGACATAACTGACCTCCATGTCGACAAACGGCGCATCCGGTTGGGCCAGTGCGATCGGGTCCAGATCAGCACCGGCCGATCCGGCATAGGCTTTCTCGATGTCGCGGTTGGCGATCAGCACGGGCTGGATCAGGCCGCGTCGGCGCAGCGCGTCGACCGACATCACCGAATAGGCATCGGTCTTGATCCGCGCAATCAGATCGGGATCGCGGCCCTCGGCAAAGCCGAGCTTCTTGCGCGCGACTTTCAGGGCGGCCGACAAGGCACTCTGGTTAATGATGCGCACCGATGCGGTCGCCTTCGAGACGCCATCGATATAAACATTCGCGCCTTCCTGTTTCGAGCGGCTCATGTTGCCGGTGCTAATCTTGATATTCTGCTTCAGGGAAATCCCCTGGTACTGGCTGACGAACTTGAACATCGGCTCCTCGCCAAGTCCATCGAGAAAGACCGGCTCGTGATGCGACAACACCTTCACATCGACAAACGCACCGGCCGGATCGAGCGCGATCAGCAGGTTCATCGGCACGCCGGAGAAGCCGGGGATGGGGGCAAAATCGATCGACTCGAACACGTAGGCGACCAATTCGGTCGACGTCATGTTCTTCTTGAAAATCGGCCACACCGGCAATGCCGGGTCCTTGTCGCCGACCATGTAGGGTGACGGAAAACGCCTGACCAGTTCGGCCTGCGTCATCGTGCCTGCGCTGGCCGTCAGCGAACACAACAGCACTGCCGCAAACGCAAAAAATCGGAGCAGGCTCCGCAGTATCGTCGTCATGAAACTGATCCTTTGCAACTGGTGTGCCCGAGCAAGCATCATCCCACGCACAGGCAAAAAAGGCGCCGCCTGCCAGAGCACGCGGCGCCAACCACTTCAGGAGGACATTAGAAGAACAGGATGCCACCGAAGGATGCGCCATTCATTTTTGCGGTACCACCGTTGAAGCCTTTCGAGCGGGTTTGACCGAGTTCGGCAGCCAGTGTAATCGCCGGTGTAATCGAGAAGTACACGCCACCCGTGACGTTGCTGTTGGACTCAAGACCGCCGGTGCCGGTGGTGTTGTCCTTGTTTTTGCTCAGGCCGTAATTCAGGCCGACCTTGACCTTGTCGGTGGCTTTGTAGGTACCTTGAAGGAAGTAGTTGGTCGACTTGTTATCACCCTGATCTGCATCGGAAACGATACCCAGGCCGGTGCCGGTCTGGACATTGGCCAGTACACCAAGCGGACCTGCCGAGTACGATGCGCCGAGCTCGACGCCGCGCATCGTGAACGAGGGATACGCCAGCGTCGTGCCTTCAAACTTCTGCCCCTTGGCACCGAGCCAGACCTTTGCACCGGACCCGCCGAAACTGACCTGACCCTGCACTTGCGGTGTCGAGCCGGAATCGTAACCGGTACCGAGCGGGCCATTGGTGACCGGGCTGACCAGCGCAACATCGACCTTGACCCCATTCGACGCGGGCGACGAATACGCCATCATGCCGTAGGTGCCGAGGTAGGAATAACCGGCACCGATGTGGCCCAGCGTCACGCGGTTGGCCTGGGTTGCACGTACCGGTGCGCCAGCGCCCACCAGTGTCATGTCGTTCAGGATGGCGTTCGCGCCAAAAATACCGTAGTCACGACCGAGCTTGACGGTGCCCATCTGCTCGTTACCGAAGCTGAAAAATCCCTGGCGGACATCGACGTTGCTGTTATTACCGACCGCGGTATCGCTGGCGGTGGCCGTCATGATGCCGATCGTTGCGGCGACATCGTACTCGCCCTGCTTCGACTTCACGCTGGTGATCAGGCCGCTAGGCAGCAGACCATTACCGATCGTGGTGCGATCACCGCGACCGCCGCAGCCGAGTGCCCTGCCGCCGAGTGCCAGGCCGCCGACGGTATCGCCGCTGCAGGACACTTGTGTGTAGTACGCATTGACGATCCCGCCGACCGACACGGTCCAGTCACCGGCCTTCAGATCGACCGCCTGTGCGGATGTTGCGCTGGCCAAGGCTGCTACTGCCACGACGAATAATTTTTTCATTTTGTCCCCTCCGGTTTATTGATGTATTTGCTTGTGTGCTTGTCTGACTGAACAATCAGTTGTCGACGAATCAGTCATCGCAAATCGCGTGCCTGTTGTGGTGTCGATGGTTGGGAATGGCTCTGCAGCTGGGCTGGGGGATGTGATACGGTTATTTATCTGGTGTGATTGCTGACGCGGTGCTGATTGCTTTTGATGGCCTGCCTGTGATAATTCGGATCAGTTTGTGTTGTGGTTGTGCATTTTTTGAGCAGGTTCTTTGCGGGTCGCCGCGACGCGCGGTCTGCGGGCTGCGGGCTGCGGTGGCTAAAACGGTTTGCGCTCCGTGGAGGCAAGCCGGGTGCGGCCCGGCAGGTCGTAGGTTGGGCTGCGAAGCCCAACATGCGTCAGGTTGCTTTGCGGGTCGCCACGACGCGCGATCGGCGGTCTGCGGTCTGCGGTCTGCGGTCTGCGGTCTGCGGTAGCTAAAACGGGTTGCGCTCCGTGGAGGCAAGCCGGGTGCGGCCCGGCAGCCGGTCACTTCTTTTTGCTTCGCCAAAATGAAGTAACCAAGAAAAAGGCGACCGCTAGACCGCTGCCCTGCGGGTTCCCAAATACAGTGCCCGGCCAGGGGGAGGGCCGCAAACTCGCTACGCTCAGACAGTGCGGCCCTCTTATCCCCTGCCCGGACACGGTATTTGGCAGCGCTCTTTTATGCGGAATTCAAGGTCAAAACCAAGCCCAGCCTTGGTGATTGATTGATGGCCACGCTCGCTTTGCGCGAGAACGATGGCTTATAAAAGCCTTGTCGATTTTGGTTTTTGACGTTGGTTTTAACGTTGGTTTTGATGTTGGTTTTGATGTCGATGTCGATCACGACGAGGAAGTTTTCTCGCGCAAAGCGAGCACGACCATCTCGCTGGTTTCAAGGCTGGGCTTGGTTTTGACCTTGAATTCCGCATAAAAGGCCGCTGCCAAAAACCGGGTACGGCAAGAGGATCAGAAGCCCGCACTGTCTGAGCGCAGCGAGTTTGCGGGCTTCCCTCTTGCCGTACCCGGTTTTTGGGAACCCGCAGGGCAGCGGTCTTGCGGTCGCCTTTTTCTTGGTTACTGCTTTTTGGCGAAGCAAAAAGAAGTGACCGGCTGCCGGGCCGCCCCCGGCTTGGTCATGACGGAGCACAAACCATTTTAGCTACCGACGACCGCACGCAGTGGCGGCCCGCAACGCAACTTGACGCATGTTGGGCTTCACAGCCCAACAAAACAGCGAAGCAAAAAAAAGTGACCGGCTGCCGGGCCGCCCCCGGCTTGCATCAACGGAGCACAACCCGTTTTAGCTACCGCAGACCGCGCGCAGTGGCGACCCGCAAAGCAACTTGACGCATGTTGGGCTTCGCAGCCCAACCTACGACCCAAAGCCGCAACGCCGCCGCGCAAACAACAAGCTGCACGGCCGATAACCGGCAACCGCCCACCCATCAAGGCTTAACGATCTGCACCCCATATTTGGCAAATATTTTAATCATCTCACCAGACGCGAACAACTCCCCCATCGCTGTATTCAACGCACTGGCAAGCTCGGCGTTGTCCTTCCTGACAGCCAACCCCGCAACCCACCCCTTGCGTGGCAAACGCTGAAACGCCACCTCCCGCATTTCAAAACGCGGGTCGTCACGCAATACCGATTCGATCTCGGACCGGCTGGCGAGTACGCCATCGAGCTCGCCTGCCTTGAGCTTTTCCAGCGCATCGACACCTGTCGGATAAATTTTCACGTCATCGCGATACCGGCCGTTTTCTTCGCCCAGCAACACCATGGCCGAAATCGAAATTTTCTCAACCCCGATTTTTTTACCGGCCATCGATGGCATGCCATTGAATTGCGGTACCGAGGCAATATTGCGCACCAGCCGCACCGAGTCGACGTGGTACGGCGCGAAGATAGTGACCTGCGGCGTCTGGTTCATCAGCAAGGGATCAACCGGTACATGCAGCATGACGTCGGCCGGTCCGTAACCGAGGTAATGGCCTTTCCAGACCATGTTGCGCAGATCATCGCCGAGATTTTCACCGGCAGGAAACGGCAGCAGCGAGAGCTTCAATCCGAGCTTTTCTGCCAGCGCCGCAGCCAGGTCCATGTCGATGCCGGCCCCGCCTTTTTTCGAAAACGGTGCGTAATCATCGTAGACCGCCACACTCAATACACCGGCCTTTCTGATCTTCTCCAGATCAGCATGCGCAGGTGCAGATATCAACCCGAGACAGGCAACCGTGGTCAGTATCGCGATCCGGCTTCTTGAAAAAATAGTCATGAGACAGCCTTCAGGGTGGACAATTATTTGTTAGCCGAGACCACAGGCATGTCGCGCACGGTTTCCAGATACGACTTGATCGACCAGATCGCTTCCTGGCTCAGGATGCCTTCAAACGGTGGCATGTAGACAGCGCCATTGCGCTTTTTTCCGTGACGTACCGAGGTGAGCAGGTAGACATCGTTCTCTTTGTAGCAAGCCTGCTTTTTGGCCTCGTCCTTCTGCGTGAAGCAGTCACGATCGAGTTTGCGCAGGTCGGGGGCAATGCCACCGGAGACCGCTTCGAGGCCGTGGCAACGGGCGCAATTCTGACCGTAGGCCGACGAACCAATGCGGATTGCTTCCTTGTCGCCGCGATAGGGATTTTCTTCGCGCCAGGCTTCGCCCAGCGGTTTCAGTGTCGACGTATCCACCGCTTGTGGCGTGACGTCACCATGGGCAAATGCGGACAGGCTGAACAAGGTGGATGAGACGATGAGAAGTTGTAGGGCAGTTTGCTGGAATGTCGTTTTCATGGGGATGGCCTCGGTGAATGGTGTACCCGGATAACGCAAGGCGCGTGCCATACCGCAATCGCGATAAACCGGATCGATCCATGCAAGAACGTTGCGTCAATTCGGAACAGTGCTACATTAAGAAACAAAACCGGGCAGCATAACGACCCGAAAAAAGAAGGAGACAGCCCCATGCAAGACATTAGCGACAAGCACGCAGCGCTTAGTGCGCAGCTCGGCACACGCGATCAATTAGTCCGGTTACGCGCCATCGCCAGCAAGGAAACGCATGGCACGGTTCCTGCAATTCCCGACAACATCATGATCGAACAAGCCCACGAACGCTCTGCCGGCTACGGCATCCCCAAGTCCGCCACGCCGGACTACAATCCGCTCGGCCGGGCCGACCTGACGCTCGTGCTGGAGCAGAACCGCATGCTGCACAGCCATGCTGCACCGGTGATGGAGACGCTCTACGAGCAGATCATCAACACCCATAACATGGTGATCCTGACCGATGTCCATGGACTGATCATTCATACGCTGGGCGATGCCGATTTTCTGGAAAAAGCCGATAGGGTCGCGTTGACACCCGGCGTGACCTGGTCCGAACAAAGCAAAGGCACCAACGCGATCGGCACTGCCATCGCCGAAAAAGCACCGACCATCATCCACGCCGACCAGCACTATCTGGATGCCAACCGCTTCCTGACCTGCTCGGCAGCGCCGATTTTCGACGTGATGGGCAATGTCGTCGGTGTGCTCGACGTCACCGGCGACCAGCGTAATTTTCACAAGCACACGATGGCGCTGGTGCGCATGTCGGCGCAGATGATCGAGAACCAGTTGTTTGCGGCGGCCTATCAGGATGCGATCAAGCTGAGCTTTCACAGTCGACCGGAATTTCTCGGCACCTTGATGGAGGGGATCGCCAGTTTTACGCCGGGCGGACGCTTCCTGTCGGCCAGTCGCAGCGGCTTGTTCCAGTTGGGATTGCCGATGTCGGCGCTGCAAACGCACACGTTCAGTTCACTGTTCGGCCTGCCGATTTCGGCCTTGATGGACCATTACCGGACGGCCTCGCCGGGCCTGCTTGAACTGTGCATGCATAGCGGTGTGCGGGTCTATGCCAAGTGCTCCGACCTGCGCCTGCCGAACACGAGTTTCCAGCACGCTTCCGGCAACGCGCGTCAGCCAGATGCGGCAGCCGCAGCCGCAGCGGCAGCGTCGGCACCCAGCAGCCACGAACAAAGCAAGGCGCGGCTGTCCAGCCTGCGCTACCTCAACACCGGCGACGAGCACGTCGCTGTCGTCATCGACAAACTCAAAAAAGTCATCGGCCGCGATATCTCGATCCTGATCACTGGCGAGACCGGCACCGGCAAGGAACTGCTCGCGCAAGCCATCCACAATGATTCGCCACGCAAGGCTGGCCCGTTCGTCGCCGTCAACTGCGCCTCGATTCCCGAAACGTTGATCGAATCCGAACTGTTCGGCTACGAAGACGGCGCCTTCACCGGCGCGCGCAAGAAAGGCAGCATCGGCAAGATCCTGCAGGCCAATGGTGGCTCGCTCTTCCTTGATGAAATTGGCGACATGCCGCTGAACCTGCAGGCGCGCCTGTTGCGCGTGCTGCAGGAACGCATGGTCACGCCGTTGGGCAGCAGCAAATCGATTCCGGTGAATGTCGCCCTGACCTGTGCGACCAACAGGAATTTGCGCGACATGATTGCGCGCAATGAATTCCGCGATGACCTGTATTACCGCCTCAACGGACTGGTGGTGCGCCTGCCGCCGCTGCGTGATCGCACCGACCTCGATGTCGTCATCGAGAAACTGCTGGCGGCCGAAGGCAATGGCATCCATTTCACGATCGCGCCGGAGATCATGCAGCTGTTCCGCGTGCACAACTGGCCCGGCAATTTCCGCCAGCTGACCAACCTGATGCGTACGGCGATGGTGATGGCGGGGGCTGACCATGAGATCCGCATGGAGCATTTGCCGGATGACTTCCTCGACGATGTCGCGCTGGCCGTCGCGGTCCTGGAGAAGCCGGCTGGCGCACTGGCCATGAGCGACACGGCCACGCTGGAAGACGTCGAGCTTTCCATGATCCAGCAATCACTGGCAGCGCATGATGGCAATGTTTCGGCCACGGCACGGGCGCTGGGCGTGTCGCGCAATACGATTTACCGGAAAATTCATCCCTGAATTGGGTGGGCTTGCGGTTGCTAAAGCGGTTGCGCTCCGTTGATGCAAGCCGGGGGCGGCCCGGCAGCCGGTCACCTCTTTTTGCTTCGCCAAAAAGCAGTAACCAAGAAAAAGGCGACCGCAAGACCGCTGCCCTGCGGCTTCCCAAATACCGCGCCCGGTCAGGGGGAGGGCCGCAAACTCGCTGCGCTCAAACAGTGCGGCCCTCTTATCCCCTGCCCGGACACGGTATTTGGCAGCGATCTTTTTATGCGGAATTCAAGGTCAAAACCAAGCCCAGGGTCGTAGGTTGGGCTGCGAAGCCCAACATGCGTCAGGTTGCTTTGCGGGTCGCCACGACGCGCGGTCGGCGGTCGGCGGTCGGCGGTCGGCGGTAGCTAAAACGGGTTGCGCTCCGTTGATGCAAGCCGGGTGCGGCCCGGCAGCCGCTCACTTTTTTTGCTTCGCCAAAATAAAGTAAGCAAAAAAAGGCGACCGCTAGACCGCTGCCCTGCGGGTTCCCAAATACCGTGCCCGGTCAGGGGGAGGGCCGCAAACTCGCTGCCCTTGCAGGGCGCAGATCCGCTTGCAAGCGGATCCCGTTCCGCAGGCGGATCGCATGCGATCCGAAACCCCTGCTACACCTCAGACAGTGCGGCCCTCTTATCCCCTGCCCGGACACGGTATTTGGCAGCGGCCTTTTATGCGGAATTCAAGGTCAAAACCAAGCCCAGCCTTGGTGATTCGATCATGGTCGTGCTCGCTTTGCGCGAGAAAGATGGCTTGTAAAAGCCTTGTAGGTTTTGGTTTTTGACGTTGGTTTTGACGTTAGTTTTGATGTCGGTTTTGATGTTGGTTTTGACGTTGGTTTTGATGTTGGTTTTGATGTTGGTTTTGAGGTTGGTTTTGAAGTCGATGTCGATCACGACGAGGAAGTTTTCTCGCGCAAAGCGAGCACGACCATCTCGCTGGTTTCAAGGCTGGGCTTGGTTTTGACGTTGAATTCCGCATAAAAAGATCGCTGCCAAAAACCGGGTACGGCAAGAGGATCAGAAGCCCGCACTGTCTGAGCGAAGCGAGTTTGCGGGCTTCCCTCTTGCCGTACCCGGTTTTTGGGAACCCGCAGGGCAGCGGTCTAGCGGTCGCCTTTTTCTTGGTTACTGCTTTTTGGCGAAGCAAAAAGAAGTGACCGGCTGCCGGGCCGCCCCCGGCTTGCATCAACGGAGCGCAACCCGTTTTAGCCACCGCAGACCGCGCGCTGTGGCGACCCGGAAAGCAACTTGACGCATGTTGGGCTTCGCAGCCCAACCTACAAAACTGCTTTTTGGCGAAGCAAAAAGAAGTGACCGGCTGCCGGGCCGCCCCCGGCTTGCATCAACGGAGCGCAACCCGTTTTAGCTACCGCAAGCCACAAACAGCGGGCAGCGGACCGCAGACGGCTGACGGCTGACGGAGGACGGTGAGCCGCCAACCTCGCCGGAAGCCTGACGCATGTTGAACTTTGCAGCGCAATCTACAACTCGGCAACGACGCGACAATGGCTGGATGACGTGACGGATGTTCACGCCTTGGCTCGCCGTAGACGCTTGCACCACGCTCACTTTCAAACAAAAAAAATGGCCAGCGGATTTCTCCACTGACCATTTTTCAGCAACCCGGATAACGCCAGCACGGCGCACCCGGACAACGCCTTCAACTTATTTCGATGCGACCTTGGTCGATCCGGCCAACTTGAACACCCAGACCGAACCACCCTGCTCAAGGTAGTTGACCTTGGCAGCCACGTCACCGCCCCACAGCGGCACTGCACCACCCCAGCCCGATACGACTGCCACGTATTGCACACCACCATCCATCCAGGTGATCGGAGGCGCCACGACGCCAGAGCCGGTCTGGAATTTCCAGAGATCTTTGCCGGTGCGTGCATCGACTGCTTTCAGGAAGCCTTCAGGCGTACCGTAGAACACCAGGTCGCCGGCGGTGGACATGACACCACCCCACAGCGGCGCGACGTTCTTGTTTTCCCAGACGATCTTGCCGGTCTTTGGGTCCATCGCGCGCAGTGCGCCGATGTAGTCGTCGTTAACGGTCTTGATTGTGAAACCGGCGCCCAGGTAAGCGGCACCTTTTTTGTAGCCGACCGGCTCATTCCAGATTTCCATGGCCCATTCGTTGGCAGGCACATAGAACAGATTGGTCTTCGGGCTGTACGCCATCGGCATCTGGTTTTTGCCACCGAGGAAGGAAGGTGCAGCGTAGACCGTTGCGCCTTTCTTGCCATCGGTACCCTTGGTCGGATCGCCAGGACGGCCAGCTTCGATGTAGTTCGGACGACCGGTTTTCAGGTCGATGCTGCTGGCCCAGGTGATTTTCTTGACGAACGGAAAAGCGTTTTCGAGCTTGCCGTTTTTCGCATCCATCACGTAGAAAAAGCCGTTACGGTCAGCCTTGCCGCCCATGCGCTTGCCGCCCATGTCGAAGGTGATGAACTCGTTGACGCCATCGTAGTCCCAGCCGTCATGCGGCGTGGTCTGGTAGTGCCACTTGATCTCGCCAGTCATGACGTCGAGTGCCACTGTCGATGACGAGAACAGATTATCGCCCGGACGCAGATGGCTGTTCCATGGCGACGGGTTACCCGTACCGAAGTACGCCAGACCGGTCGACTGATCGTAAGTGCCGCCCAGCCAGGTCGCCGCGCCGCCGGTTTTCCAGAGTTCGCCAGGCCAGGTGGCGTTGGTGGTGCCGGAGATGCCGATTTCGGTTTTCTTGCCATCCTTGTCGTACTTGTAGCCCATGTGGCCTTCGACGGTCGGACGCATCCAGACCAGTTTGCCGGTCATCGGATCACGCGCTTCAACCCGTCCGACCACGCCGAATTCGCCACCGGATACGCCGGTGAGCAACATGCCCTTGGCGATCAGCGGTGCCGCCGTGTTGGAGTAGCCGGCTGCGTAGTCATCGATCTTTTCTTTCCAGACCACGTTACCGGTGGCCTGATCCAGCGCGATCAGCTGGGCATCGAGGGTGCTGAAAATGACCAGGTTGCCGAACAGCGCAGCGCCGCGGTTGACCACGTCGCAGCAAGGCATGATGCCTTCCGGCAGGCGGTGTTCGTACTTCCAGATCTTGGCCCCGGTCTTGACGTCCAGCGCATAGATACGCGAGTACGAACCTGTCACGAACATGCGGCCGTTGTACACCACCGGTTGTGATTCCTGACCGCGCTGCTTTTCGCCACCAAACGAGAACGACCATGCCGGCACCAGGCCAGCAACGGTTTTGGTATTGAGCTGGGTCAGCGACGAATAGCGCTGGCCTTCGGTTCCCATTCCGTACGACAGGACGTCGTCGCCCGACTTGGCGTCGTTGACGATCATGGCATCCGTCACGCCTGCGGCTGTCGCCGACATGCTCGACAGCGCGCTTAACACTAGTGTCCCCAACAATTTCTTGTACATATGCTCCTCCGGTTATTGAAACGCGATCAGGTTGGCAATCGGTCTGTGCCGATCAAATCAAGCCTGATGCTGTATAGGCAAGCGGCGTGCCATCGATTGACGGCGGAAAACAGACTGAATTCATCCGAAAACCACCACTTTGCGCGCAACCTGTTGCGTCAAAAAAGTTCACTGTTGCAAAACAATACAACCCGCAGAACAGCACAACGCTATCCTGCCTCGCATCATGGTCGCTGCAAGACGATGCTCTCCAGCGCCGTGTTTTCGTCATTCGAAAACAGCCGCGAGCGCGTCAAAAAGCGCTTGCCGGTGCCGTTATCCAGCGAGAACATGCCACCCATTCCGGCCACCACATCGATGATCAGCTGGGTGTGCTTCCAGTACTCGAACTGGTCATGCCCCATGTAGAACGGTGTCTGGTCCAGATTACCGAGATAGACATCGTTATCGCTGATCGGAAACTCGCCCTGCGCATACAGCAAGGGCGAACTGCCATCGCAACATCCGCCTGACTGAAAGAACATGACCGGTCCGTATTTTGCGCGCAGCGTCGCCAGTAATTCCAGCGCACTGTCGGTCGCGATGACCCGATCGACTCTGTTGCCTGTCATGATTTCCTCGCTATGAAAAAACCGCCCGGGCTGATGCTGTCAGGCCGGGCGGTGATGGTGTCGCACTATCGATCATGCTGCAGACAATCCGCGTCCTGATAGCAGGACGCAACTGTCTGGAGCGGACTCATGCCGAATGCTGAATCAGAAGAATCCCAGCGCGTTCGGGCTGTAGCTGACCAGCAGGTTTTTGGTTTGCTGATAATGATCGAGCATCATCTTGTGGTTTTCGCGGCCGATACCGGACTGCTTGTAACCACCGAACGCGGCATGGGCCGGATACAGGTGATAACAGTTGGTCCAGACCCGACCGGCCTGAATCCCACGACCGACGCGGAAGGCGCGTGAACCGTCACGCGTCCACAAGCCGGAACCGAGACCGTACAAGGTGTCATTGGCGATTTCCAGCGCCTCTTCTTCGTCCTTGAAGGTGGTCACCGACACGACCGGCCCGAAGATCTCTTCCTGGAAAACACGCATCTTGTTATTCCCCTGGAACACGGTTGGCTGAACGTAGTAACCGCCCGCCAGATCGCCTTCAAAGTTCTGACGCTCGCCACCGATGAGGCACTTGGCGCCTTCCTGCTTGCCGATATCGAGGTACGACAGGATTTTTTCGAGTTGCTCATGCGACGCTTGCGCACCGATCATGGTCGACATTTCCAGCGGATTGCCCTGCTTGATGGCGGCAACGCGCTTGAGCGCACGCTCCATGAAACGGTCGTAAATCGATTCCTGGATCAGCACGCGCGACGGGCAGGTGCAGACTTCACCCTGGTTCAGCGCAAACATCGAGAAGCCTTCAAGGCACTTGTCAAAGAAGGCGTCATCGTGGTCCATCACGTCGGCAAAGAAGATGTTCGGCGATTTGCCGCCCAGCTCCAGCGTCACCGGGATCAGGTTCTGTGCGGCGTATTGCATGATCAAGCGACCGGTGCCGGTTTCGCCGGTGAAGGCGATCTTGGCGATACGCTTGTTCGATGCCAGTGGCTTGCCGCATTCCAGACCAAAACCGTTGACGATGTTCAGTACGCCTGGTGGCAGCAAGTCTTTGATCAGGTCCATCATGACCATGATCGATGCAGGTGTTTGCTCTGCCGGCTTCAACACCACGCAGTTGCCGGCCGCCAGTGCCGGCGCCAGTTTCCACACCGCCATCAGGATCGGGAAATTCCACGGAATGATCTGGCCAACCACGCCGAGTGGCTCATGGTAGTGATAGGCATAGGTCTCAGCATCGATCTGCGACACGCTGCCTTCCTGGGCGCGGATGCAACCGGCAAAGTAACGGAAATGATCGATCGCCAGCGGGATATCCGCCAGCGTCGTTTCGCGGATCGGCTTGCCGTTGTCGATGGTTTCGGCCAGTGCCAGAATGCCCAGATTGGCTTCCATGCGATCGGCAATCTTGTTCAGGATATTGGAACGATCGGCCAGCGACGTCTTGCCCCAGGAGGCCTTGGCGGCGTGCGCTGCATCGAGTGCGAGTTCGATGTCTTCCGCAGTCGACCGTGCCACTTCGCAAAAGACCTTGCCCATGATCGGGCTGACGTTTTCAAAATACTCGCCCTTGACAGGGGGTACGAATTTGCCACCGATGAAGTTGTCGTAGCGCGCTGCGAACGGGTTCTTTACACCGAGCTTGCTGAAATCTGCCATGTTCATGTTGTCGTGCTCCTGGTTGTTGTGGTGTCTCTGGTTTGCTGTCCGGGTGCTTGTTGCACGAACGATATTTAGCAATCAACGTGCCATGCCGGTGGTGGCGGTGTTTGGCGGGCTGACGACGTCCTCGTGGCGGGACGCTGTTTTTTTTTCGAACAGGTCTGCCGGGGGACTGTTCCAAATTGAATCAGTCAGCGTGGAACAGTTACAGCGCCGAATCCGTTGCCAGTGTGTAGGTTGGGCTTTGCAGCCAGCCCTCGCAAGGTGGGCGTCGAACAGCAAACACAGTGACGGTGACGTTGCCGAATCGTAGGTTGGGCTGCGAAGCCCAACATGCGTCAAGCTTCCTGCGCAGTGAGTTTTGCGGTAGCTAAAACGGTTGCTGCTCCGTCGCGACCAAGCCGGGTGCGGCCCGGCAGCCGGTCACTTCTTTTTGCTTCGCCAAAAAGCAGTAACCAAGAAAAAGGCGACCGCAAGACCGCTGCCCTGCGGGTTCCCAAATACCGTGCCCGGTCAGGGGGAGGGCCGCAAACTCGCTACGCTCAGACAGTGCGGCCCTCTTGTCCCCTGCCCGGGCACGGTATTTGGCAGCGGCCTTTTATGCGGAATTCAACGTCAACACCAAGCCCAGCCTTGATGATTGATTGATGGCCAGGCTCGCTTTGCGCGAGAAAGATGGCTTGTAAAAGCCTTGTAGATTTTGAGTTTGGCGTTGGTTTTGATACTGAATTTGAAACTGGCTTTGACGTTGGTTTGGAAGTCGATGTCGATCACGACGAAGAAGTTTTCTCGCGCAAAGCGAGCACGACCATCTCGCAGGTTCCAAGGCTGGGCTTGGTGTTGACGTTGAATTCCGCATAAAAAGGCCGCTGCCAAAAACCGGGTACGGCAAGAGGATCAGAGGCCCGCACTGTCTGAGCGCAGCGAGTTTGCGGGCCTCCCTCTTGCCGTACCCGGTTTTTGGGAACCCGCAGGGCAGCGGTCTTGCGGTCGCCTTTTTCTTGGTTACTGCTTTTTGGCGAAGCAAAAAGAAGTGACCGGCTGCCGGGCCGCTCCCGGCTTGGCTCCACGGAGCAAAAACCGTATTAGCTACCGCAGAACTCACCGCGCAGGGAGCTTGACGCATGTTGGGCTTGGCAGCCCAACCTACGATTTTGGATGCTTGGCACAACGATTGCTGACGGCGATGCGTGATGAGCTCAACTACGCACGCCAGAAACATCGGTGATAACCTCCCGCCCAGACGCAAGGACTATCGAATCCCGCCAATGCGCTTCTTGCCACCGCAAGCCAGAGACAGAAAGAACACCGCACCATGGACCTTCACTACACCCGCACCGCCAAGTTCCTGCATTGGCTGATCGCCCTGCTGCTGATCAGCCAGTTCGCCTTCGGCTATTGGCTTGACGAAATTCCGCGCGGCACACCGGACCGCGGTTTCTTCATCAACCTGCATAAAAGCACCGGGATCGTTATCGGTCTGCTGATCATCTTGCGCATCGTCTGGCGTCTGCTGCATACGCCACCAGCGCTGCCAAGTTCCACGCCGCGCTGGCAGCAACGTGCTGCAGCTGCCAGCCACTTTGTACTGTATGCCTGCATGTTGCTCATGCCGCTGTCGGGTTACCTCGCATCGAACTTCAGCAAGCACGGCGTCAAGCTATTCAATGCGGTCCGACTGGCACCGTGGGGCAGCGATGACAAGCTGCTGTACACGATTTTCAATCAGACCCACCAGGTCACTGCTGTGTTGCTGGCGGCGTTTGTCGGACTGCATATTCTGGCGGTCCTGAAGCACCAGCTGATCGATCGTGATCACCTACTTTCCCGCATGCTGCCGCGCTCCTCCCGCTAATGCGGATTTCTTTTTCCATTTTCCGGAGTTCCCATGACGATTCGTCGACTGATTGCCCTGAAGTGTGCCGCGGCTGTACTGGCCACCCTGCCCGCTCTGGTTGTTGCTGCCCCGTTTGCCTATGTTCCGAATGAAGGTTCCGGTACGATTTCGGTGATCGATACCGCCACCGACGAGGTCGTGGCCGATATCCCCGCTGGTAAAAAACCACGCGGCATCGCGGCCGGCGCTGACAATCACTGGCTGTATGTCAGCGATCAACCGAACAACAGCCTGCAACTGATCGACATCCGCGCACGCAAGCCGGCAGGCACCGTGGCGCTGGGCGAGTCACCGGAAGGCGTCTCGATCTCGGCCGATGGTCGCTGGGTCGTCGCCGCCGTCGAAGAAAAAAATGAGATCACGCTGACCGATACCCGTACCAATACGCTGGCGTTTGCGATTCCGGTCAAGGGCAAGAATCCGGAGCATGCCGTCTTCAGTCCGGACGGTCGCGTGGTGTTTGTCAGCGCCGAAGAAGGCGATGCCGTCGACGTGATCGACTTCGCGTCGCGCAAGCAGGTTGCACAGATCGCCGTTGGCGCCCGTCCGCGCGGGATCGGCTTTTTGCCGGACAGCAGCCGTGCGTATGTCGCGACCGAAAACAGCAATGAAGTCTTCGTGCTCGATGCCCGTACTTTCAAGATCATCACCAGCGTCAAGGCCGGCTTGCGCGCCAACGGCATCACGGTGCATCCGGATGGCAGCCGGGTCTATATTTCGAATGGTGGCGATGCCAGCGTGTCGGTGCTCGATACCGCCACCAACACGATCATCGCCACCATCCCCGCCGGCACCCGACCATGGAACATGGCCATCACGCCAGATGGCAAAAAACTGTATGTCGCCAACGGTCGCTCCGGCACGGTGTCGGTGATCGATACGGTCCGGAACACCAAGCTGCGCGATGTCACGGTGGGTAAATTGCCGTGGGGCGTGGTCATCAAATAGGACTGTCCATCTGATTCCTGTCGCGCGCTGGTCAGTGGTTTGATCCTGACCTGACCCGCGACTATTTCCCAATGATTTTTTAGTGATCCTGAACCCGCCATGACGATTCGTTTTTTGCTGCACCCTGCTTTTATTCTCGACCGCCGCGCCGTTGCCGCGCTGGCTGGCTCGCTCGCGATGCCGCTGGTGCTGGCGCAATCGGTGACCCCGCCGACGCTGGAGCCAGTGGTGGTCAGCGCCAGTCGTTCCGAGCAAACCCGCTTCGACGCGCCCGCTGCGATCGATGTGGTAAAGGTCGATCCTTTTACGGCGATGTCGCCGCTGGTGAACCTGTCCGAATTGCTGTCGGCGGTACCGGGCCTGCAGGTGCGCGAGCGCCAGAACTACGCGCAGGATCTGCAGATTTCGGCACGCGGTTTTGGTACCCGTTCGACCTTCGGCGTGCGCGGTGTACGCATTCTGGTGGATGGAATTCCGGCCACGATGCCGGATGGCCAGGGTCAGGCTGCTACCGCCAATCTGGCGGCGGCGTCGCGCATTGAAGTGCTGCGCGGACCGATGGCGCAGCTGTACGGCAATGCCGCCGGTGGCGTGGTGCAGGTGTTTACCAACAACCCGCCGCGCGGCGATGAACCCACTACCGGTTCGGTCACCGTCGGTGCGGGCTCGGACGGCCAGCGCCAGCTGGGTGCCTCGATTGCCGGTGGCAATGACGTGATCGGCGGCACCTTCGACGTCTCGACTTATTCAACCGATGGCTACCGCGATCACAGCGCCGCCGAGCGCACGCAATTCTCCGGCAAGGTGGTGGTGCGGCCGTCGGCGGCGACCACGGTGACGGCGCTGGTCGGGTACTTCAACCAGCCAAAATCGGAAGATCCGCTGGGCTTGAGCAGCACCGATTTTGCGAGCAATCCGCGCCAGGTCGTGCCCGTCGCACTGTCCTTCGATACCCGCAAAAAAATCGAACAGCAGCAGGTCGGCGTGGTTATCGAACACAAGCTATCGGCCAGTGACACGCTCAATGCACGCGCCTATTCGGGCACCCGCCAGGTGTTCCAGACCTTGTCATTCAGCGGCGCTGCGGCCAACTCGTCCGGTGGTGTGGTCGACCTTGATCGCAACTATGCTGGTCTCGGCCTGAACTGGAATCACAAGACCCGTGTCAATGACCTGCCACTGAACTGGACGCTGGGTGTCGAGGCCGACAATCTGCGCGAGCTGCGCCGCGGCTATGTGAACAATGCCGGCACGCCCGGCGCATTGCGGCGCGATGAAAAAGACACCGCACGCGACCTCGACTTCTTCGGTCAAGTGGACTGGACCTTCGCGCCACGGTGGCGCGCCACTGCCGGCGTGCGTTCGAGCCGGGTGCGCCTGGCCGTCGATGATCATTACGCCGTCACCAAGGACAACCCGAACGACAGCGGCCAGGTCGAATACCGCAAGACCAGCCCGGTGGCCGGACTGGTCTGGAGCGCGACCGACAACGTCAACATCTACGCCAACATCGGCAAGGGTTTCGAAACTCCGACCCTGGCCGAATCCGCCTACCGCGCCAATGCCACCGGCCCGAACCTCGGCCTGTTGCCGTCGACCAGTGTTCAGGGCGAACTCGGTGCCAAGATCAAGAGCGGTCGCCATGCCGTCGATCTGGCGCTCTTCGATTCGCGCAGCAAGGACGAGATCGTGCCGTCATCGGTGAGCAATGGCCGTTCGGTATTTCAGAACGTGGATGGTGTGCAGCGCCGCGGCGTGGAGTCGTCCTGGCTGGCGAAATGGGACAACAAGCTGACCACGCGGGTGTCCTACACCTGGCTGGATGCGACCTTCCGCGAAGCGTTTTCGAATGCGCAAAACGCCACCATCGCGGCTGGCAAACGCCTGCCCGGCGCACCGCAACACAGCCTGTATTCCGAAGCACTGTATCAGGTCAATGATGCGCTCAGCGCTGCCGTCGAAATGCGCGCCGAATCAAAGGTCTTTGTCAACGACATCAACAGCGAAGCCGCGTCCGGTTATGCCGTGCTCAATGCCCGCACCGGTTACGCATTCAAGCTTGGTACGGCCAACATGTTTTTGTTCGGCCGCATCGACAATCTGCTCGACAAGCAGTACGCCGGTTCGGTCATCGTCAATGATGGCAATGGCCGGTTCTATGAAGCCGCTGCGGGCCGGCGCGTGTTTGTCGGACTGCGCGCCGCCTTGTAGGTAATGTGGACTGCGAGGTCGGCGACCTCCTCGCAGTCGGTTCGGCAGCCGCAAGACGCCGCGCGATCGCGGCGCTGCCAGTATTGCAGTCTGCCGATCAGCCAACAATTTTCCGCGTCATTTCCATTAATTCCCAGCCGAGTTGCCGGCGAATTTCACGCGGGTCCGGAGGTGGTTTGCGACCCGCCTGACGGCGCGCCATGTAGTCACGGATCTGCTCTTTGGTGGGTTGCTTTTGAACTGCCATGTCACACCTCCCGCATGCTTCGTGGACCGATTGAAACACGTGCGTCCACTGCCACGATCGCTGATACAACGTGAATGGCTTTTCAGTCGTTGACGGTTCCGCCAGCGCCCGCTGCTGCACGCACGGATGCCCACAGACACGCGCAGTCACCGCTCAGCGGAACCATCACCGCCAGCGCGCTACTCATTGATCGGAATGCGGAACGCTTGCCCGCATGTGTCATCCGCCAAGAACAAGCTCAATGGGGTTACCTGCCCCGACTGACCAGTCCCTTTCACCGCCATGAACATACCCAACGCCGCAGCTGCACCGAACGCTTTACGGGCGGGCCCTTTGCGACAGCGGGAGACGACTCCGGACGCCCCGCAGGATCAACGCCTTGCCGGCCGCAATGCATCCGTGAATTGCTGTCCGTTCACGCCCGCCGCCGTCGCCAAAGCCTGCAACCCGGCCTACCAGCTCAGGCGGAGATTGGCCAATAAAAAAAATGCCGATGGCGAAACCAGACTGGTGCGGGCGGTGCGCTACGGCGAACTGGCGGCCGTGAAAGCACAGCTTGATGCCGGGGCCGATCCGAACCTCCCTTTGCACGACGGTATGTCGATGCTGCACCGTGCCGTCCTGAATCGGGATACCGGGATCTTGCAGGCACTGGCCGGTGCCAGCGGCATCGATCCCAATGTGACGGATCGCGATGGCAAGACGGCGTTGCTGCTTGCCGTCGAACGCGGTCAGACTGATATGGTGAGGGCGCTGCTGCGCTCGGCAGGCTTGGACGTCAACAAGCCCGATGTCAAACGCGATTCACCACTGAATTGCGCTGCCCGCAAAGGCGATGTTTTGATGGCACTGTTAATTTTGACTCATCCGGATACGGACCCGAATGGCGCCAACTCGGCGTTCTTCAGGTCAGGCCGTGTGCGCGATCACTTCAGGCAACAGGCGGGCCTTGAACCGGAGACGCGCGATGCACCGCAATTCCATATCGACGAATTGCGCCGCTGGGTGGCGTTCGTGCCCCGTTTCGGTCGCTCGAATCGTGCCCTCACCATGCAAACCCATTCATTGCTTGCCCGCCTGCTGACGGTGCATCCACCGGTACAGCAGGAAGACTGCATCAGGGATGCGGCATTTCATGCAGCGCTGGCCCTCGAACAGTGCTTGCAAACATTCGGCAACGAGCATGAGAACACGCGTCATTTTGCCGCGTCGCTGTTGGCAGCGGCGCCGGATGCACCCACCTTCAATATCGATGGCATCGTCGTGCTTCGCAGCGACATCGACGACATGGCCAATGAACGCGGCAACCATGCGCTAGCGGCAAACCTGAATCTGATTGCCGCCGAAGGATGGCAGGCAAACGTCCATCTTGCCGGATTCGTGCTGCGCGGCAGCGCTATCCTGGCGCGCTTGCGGGAGCATTCCGCACCCCCCGCAACACCGGCCACGCTGGAGCAAGTCACGCAGGAAGTACGCAGCCTGATCGACCAGCGCCATACCGGCGACGACGCGCGCATGATGCATGCCGGTCTGAATCAGACACTGGCACAAACCAGACCGGTGGACGAAGGTGATTTGCACACCACCGCGCCAGAAACACTGCAGTTATTACACCGCTACATCGGTGCCCGCCAGGGCCCCCTGCAGTCGGACTTGCAGACTGCGTTTTTGCAGCGGTTGCGCGATATCGGCAACGATGACGGCGTCTGCAATATCGGCTGCGTGCAGCGTCTGCTCGATACGCCCACCGGTATCGATGCGACCCTGATGGCGCGCGAGCCGGATGCCGCAACGATCCATGATGAGATCACCAGCATTGCAGGAAAAATTAACAATGCATTTGAAAACGAGTACAAGACCGACTACGCCGCGCACTACGTGAACCAGCTGGCGCCCCAACTTCAGCAATCAGCCCAGTCGCAAGAACACTTTGCGGCCGACATCACGGCACTGAAGCAGGATATGTTGCGAGCAACCGTGCTTGATGATCTGGTCGGGCAACGTGGCTGGAATCGCGCCAACGTGGAGCCGCAACTGGCTAGCGTGATGGAATCGATGAAGTACCTGTAAAACTGACCGGAGCACCTTTTACGCCGTACTGAAACAGGCCAGTACAGAACGCATAGCCAAAAAATAACGTGACGCAATAAGTTGAATCCAGGGTTGGCAGGTCACCGTACAAAGACAGGTAAGCCTCCTCCAATCAAATTAAGGATTCACCATGCGCTCACTTCGTACCGCTCTTGTTTTTACCGCACTGCTTGCAACCGCCAGCGTCTCGTTCGCCGATGTCATGGTCGGTGGCCAGAGCATGATGGCCAGCAAGGACATCATCGATAACGCGGTCAACTCGGCTGATCACACCACGCTGGTCGCTGCCGTCAAAGCTGCCGGACTGGTCGAGACACTGAAAGGCAAAGGCCCGTTCACCGTGTTCGCTCCGACCAACGCCGCATTTGGCAAACTGCCAGCCGGCACCGTTGAGACACTGGTCAAGCCAGAGAACAAAGCCACGCTGACCAAGATCCTGACCTACCACGTCGTGCCAGGTAAATACGATTTCATGGCACTGGCCAGCGAAATCAAAAAGCATAACGGCAAGGCACAACTGGCGACAGTCAGTGGCGGCAAGCTGAGTTTTGCGATGAACGGCATGCACAACATCAGCGTCATGGATGAAAGCGGCAACACCGCCAGCATCAGCACCTATGACGTCACGCAGTCGAATGGCGTGATCAATGTCATCGATACCGTACTGATGCCCAAGTAAGTTTCAATAGCCTCACCCGGTCCCTGTACTGGCGCCCTGTGCGCTGATGACCCGGAAATTTTTCCGGGTTTTTTTTCGTCAGCACACCACGTTCAGGGCCACGGCGCCGGATTCACATTCACATATTGCTCGCCACCTTCCGACGGCAACGCACTTGCATCCGGCGGTGACCCGGCATGCAAACGTGCGCCTAGCAGCAGCGCGATTTCACGACGGGATGCGCCGAAGTCTTCGGGGCGCAGCGGCTGGTTTTTTTCGGGCCAGTGCTCGTTGGCCCAGCTGACAAATTCCTCGAAACGCCGATTGAATTCGGCGGCAAACTGGTCGCGTTCGGTCTGGCTGGTCATGATCATTCCTTTATCGGTTAGCGCAATTAGCGTGGCGTCAGTGCGATGCACACCACGTCACTGCCGAGAGCATAAACCACACTCTCATGCGCGCGTCCAGTAGCCCGGCTGCCGGTACATGTCTTTCAGGTGCTGGACAAACAGCCGGATCTTGGCGGGCACATACCGCTGCTGCGGATAGACCGCCATGATGTCGTAATCGGGCAGCGCATACGCGTCCAGCACCGTGCGCAGCTGACCGCTGTCGAGTTGTGCCTGGATCTCCCACGCCGAACGCCAGCCCAGCCCCAGCCCCTCGCCCATCCAGCGATGCAGCAACTCGCCGTCATTACAATCGAGGTTGCCGTTGGCCCGCACCGCCACGGTTTTGCCGTCCTGCCGGAAGTACCAGCCACGCTGTTGTCCGCCCTGCAGGTTGAAGGCCAGGCAGTTGTGTCGCGCCAGATCGTCCAGCGTGAGCGGCACACCGCAACGCTCGAAATACGCCGGCGTTCCGCACACCACACGCTGATTCACCGCCAGCTTGATCGCCACAAAATTCGGATCGATATGGCCGCCGATCCGTATCCCCATGTCGTAGCCGTCCTGCACCAGATCGACCACACGGTCGGTCAGGTTAAATGAAATTTTCAGGCCGCCATGACGGGCGATGAACGCGGGCGCATGCGGTGCGACGTGCTTGCGCCCGAACGCGGCCGGCGCCGAGATGATCAGATGGCCACTGACCACATTGCGCCCCTCGGCCAGCGTGCTTTCGGCCAGGTCGAGATCCTTGAGCAGCTTGCGGCAATGTTCCAGATACCCCGAGCCTTCCTCGGTCAGCGCAAGCCGTCGGGTCGAGCGATGCAGCAGGCGCACGCCGAGGCGTTTTTCGAGCGCTTCGATGCGCCTGCCGACCATCACCGGCGTGACGTTCAACGCCGGCGCTGCGGCCGAAAAGCTGCCGTATTCAACTGCGGCAACAAACGCTTCGATCTGTTTGAGTTTGTCCATTCAATACCTCAGATATGCAATTGACAGACAGTTTGTCATATTCCCAGACGGATGAATGCTGATTAACCTGAGGCCATCGACATTCAATTCAAACCGGAGGTGTGCAATGGCAAAGATGACAGCAGCGCAGGCAGCAGTATGGGTAATGCGCCTTGAAGGGATCAGACAGGCGTTCGGCGTACCCGGCGCGGCCATCAATCCGCTGTACGCAGCCTTGCGCAAACAGGATGAGATCAAGCATGTGCTGGCACGCCATGTCGAAGGCGCATCGCACATGGCCGAAGGCTACACCCGGGCCACGGCCGGCAATATCGGCGTGTGCATCGGCACCTCCGGCCCCGGCGGCACCGACATGATTACCGGTTTGTATTCGGCCCAGGCCGATTCGATTCCTATCCTGTGCATTACCGGACAAGCGCCACGGGCGCGCTTGTACAAAGAAGATTTTCAGGCCGTCGACATCGAATCGATTTCCAAGCCGGTCACCAAGTGGTCGGTGCTGGTACGTGAACCGGCGCTGGTGCCACAGGCGTTCCAGCAGGCGTTCCATGTGATGCGTTCGGGACGTCCGGGCCCGGTGCTGATCGACCTGCCCTTCGATGTACAGATGGCCGAAATCGAATTCGATCCGGAGACCTACGAGCCACTGCCGGTGTATCGCCCGAGTGCGTCACGCCGCCAGATCGAAAAGGCGCTGACCATGCTCAACGCGGCCGAGCAACCGCTGATCGTGTCCGGTGGTGGCGTCATCAATTCGGACGCGGCCGAGCTGCTGGTCGAATTTGCCGAACTGGTCAATGTGCCTGTGATCCCGACGCTGATGGGATGGGGCACGATTGCCGATGACCATCCGCTGATGGCCGGGCTGGCAGGCCTGCAAACCAGCCACCGCTACGGCAACGCCACCGTGCTGGCATCGGACTTCATGCTCGGCATCGGCAACCGCTGGGGCAACCGCTTCACCGGCTCGATGGAAGTATTCACCAAAGGCCGCACCTTCGTCCATGTCGATGTCGAACCGACCCAGATCGGTCGCGTGTTCGGTCCGGATTTCGGGATTGCCTCGGATGCCGGTGCAGCACTGAAATTGTTTATCGAGGTTGCCAGGGAATGGCGTGACGCCGGCAAGCTCAAGTCACGCGACAGCTGGGTTGCACAATGTCAGGAGCGCAAGCGCACGATGCAGCGCCGTACCGATTTCGATAACGAGCCGATCAAGCCGCAACGCGTCTATCAGGAAATGAATGCGGTGTTCGGCCGCGACACCCGCTACGTCAGCAATATCGGCCTGTCGCAAATCGCCGGTGCGCAATTCCTGCATGTCTACAAACCGCGCAACTGGATCAATTGCGGCCAGGCCGGTCCGCTGGGCTGGAGCGTGCCAGCGGCGCTGGGCGTGCGCGCGGCCGATCCGGATGCCGAAATCGTCGCGGTCACCGGTGACTACGATTTCCAGTTCCTGATCGAGGAACTGGCTGCCGGCGCGCAGTTCAAACTGCCGTACATCCATGTGCTGGTCAACAATTCGTATCTGGGCTTGATCCGCCAGTCGCAACGCATGTTTGAAATGGACCATTGCGTGTCACTTGCCTTCGACAACATCAATGCACCAGAGCTGGCCGGCTATGGCGTCGACCACGTGGCCGTGACCAAGGGTCTGGGCTGCAAGGCGATCCGGGTATGGAAGCCCGAAGACATCCAGCCGGCGCTGTTGCAGGCACGCGCCTGGATCGCCGAATTCCGCGTGCCGGTGGTGGTCGAAATCATCCTAGAGCGGATCACCAATATCGCCATGGGCACCGAGATCGATGCGATCAACGAGTTCGAGGAAATCCTTGATGTGAAGGACGAGGCAGCGTGATGCGGCTGGCTGGCAACCGGCATTCGGAGTAACGATGAACTGGTGGTTGGGAGGACGGGATGCTTACACATCTCGCCTATCCGACCGGCGAATTGAACCGTTGTATGTCGAACTTGAATTCGCATGGCGACAGGAAAACCGCCACCAGGAAATTTTTCCAGTAAATTCCATTGCGTTGTCAGCGTTGTGACCGCCGACAACGAACCGGAAATAATTTGCTGAATTAGTCGAGTGTCATATCAATTCAAATTCAGTTAGATCCCATGAGAAGCATTGTTTCAGGCATTCTTCAGCGCTATATCCGTAGCATCTTGCAAGTTTTCTACGAGGCCTTCGTGAACCAATTGCTGCAGTTCATGCTCCGTTTCCTGCGTGATCGGCATAACGAGCAGACGTTTGATAATCGCATTTTCCTTACTTATCAGAAAGTTGGCAAAATCAACTGATGCTTCAATGGTCACAATTTCTCGGAGCGAGAGTTGATGCACATTGATCTTCATACCTTTTGCATAATCCTTGATGAGATCCCGTTGTATCCATAGGTTCAATTCGGCGAGATTACTAAGATCCGTACCCTGTTCAATCCACGTTGGCTCCGGCCCAATAAAGTTTTCCCAATCAAGGTTACTGTCGGGCTCAGCTGGCTGGCTGCCCGGAGTGGACAACGGCTGCGCAGCGCCGCTGCATAAATCTGATCCAGCCGGTTGAATTTCCGGAGGCCGACTTCCCTGAAGTGAACGTTGAAGACGCGTTGGACGATCTCCTCTGCCCGAAGGTCCCGCCTCAGGTAACCGAAGCTCATCAGCCACTTTCAACAATGCCGCGCGCAAGCTGCCTAGCTGTGCTTCGGAATGCACGAAACGCGGATCACGCGTTTGCCGTCCGATCATGATCACTTTATTCAACGCTTCGTCGATACCATCACTCTTTAGCGTGCCGCTTTTAATCCGCTGGCTGAGATGGCGATACGTGATCAACGTACCGGTACGACCAAAGCCGACATGGCTGAGGACAAGCGGTTCACTATTTGCAGGAGCGGTATCTGCGCCGTCTACTTCCAAACACTGGAGGTGCGCATCCATTAACTCATCGGCTTGGGCAATCGCATCGATCTCAAGGACACTTCCGGTAAATTTGAGACCCGCCTGCGTGATCGGAATTGCTATTTGTGTTTCGTGGCCACTTTCATGTTGGGTATCGGTGACGACCAACTGGTAGCGCAAAAAATTCCGTTCGTTGTCCCGGCGTAGTTCGCCGGTTTTTCGCACGGGCAGACTGTCCAGTGGTTCGAAGGTTTCAACCCGGTAGCGTTCGCCCAGCAATAAAGAACAACCACTTTCTTTGCTTTCGGTGATTGCATCATTGAGCAGGGAAATGATCGGTTTGCCTTGGGTGGACCCGGCACCAAAATGCGCTTTGCGTGAAACGAATTGAAAAAGACCCTGCCCGGAAGAGATCCCCTGCAGCAAAAAGTTTTGGTACGTCTCGGCAGGTGGCGACTGCCCGGCAGCATAGTGCCGCGTGCCTGTTGCTGGAGTTGCACCAGGCAAGACAAGATGGTGAGCATGCATTTTGGTTTTTTCCTTGCCGGGGCCGCGATCGACCTCGATGACATGCTGGTTGTCCATGCAGCCAACGCCTGAGATGTTTGGAGGGACAGTATTACTGGGCAGAGTTGTGAATGAACGTGTCAACAGCTCTGTCGATTGACAAAGCTTATTCCAAAGGCGATTGACGGCATTTGCAAAACGCGAGCGCGGTGATTGCGGGGGCGACCAATCAGCATGTTGTGAAGTTATTGTCGAGGACGAAAGACGTGAAAGAGCCATAAAAAGCTTCCGGAAAAGTGATGCTGCTGGCGCAATGCGAGTACATCGCATGAACGAGTCAGTTTGAACAGTGCAGTCGTCTGCAGAAAAGAGCATTGACCTGCCGGGTCAGGGTTGGCACCGCAGTTCAGGCTTACGGTAAATCGTGTCAGGCAGATCAAAACCTCCCATGTGTGTAACGCCGAACCGTTTGGTTCCGTGACATCGCGCGAGACCTGCACTTCAGCGCTTGCTCAAGAAAACTTGCATGACTGGTCCGAGGAGGCACAATCGGAATGATTGATCGTGGTTTCGCATGCGTTGTTCAACAAATGCCGATTGCCGTCCTGGTAGCCTGATCGCAGGGTGCAAGAAAAGTAGCGTAGTAAAAGAAGCGACGTAAAAGAAGCGTAGTACAACGCCGTAACCGGATTCGGCACGCAATACACGCTGAACCTCTGCCAAATATTTCCGGAATCGTTTATAGAAAAGCACGCAATGCGCCAGCCCTGGCGTAAAATCCGCGCCACCGGAAAAACCCGTTCCATCCAGCCCGCAGTAACACACCGGCCCGCGCCCTGCCGCGCTCCGGCACCCTGCCTTTCTCGACACTATTGAACCAGGAACCGCCCATGATCTGGCAGCAAATTTACGACCCACTCAACAGCCTTGCGCTGTCGACGCTGGCGGCGGGTGTTCCCGTCGCTGTCCTGTTGATCGCCCTCGCGTATTTTCATATGCGCGCTCATCTCGCCGCCGGCCTTGCGCTGGTGATCGGCATCGGTATTGCCGCAGTGGTGTTTGGCATGCCGGTCGCGATGGCCGGCAAGGCGGCCGGATTTGGTATTGCATCGGGCTTGTTCCCGATCGGCTGGATCGTTTTGAACATCATTTTCCTGCACCGCCTGACCACACTGAACGGCTACTTCCAGGTGCTGCAGGAAAGCATCGGCAGCATTACCGAAGACCGTCGCCTGCAGTTGCTGCTGGTGGCGTTCTGCTTCGGTGCTTTCTTTGAAGGCGCGGCGGGCTTCGGTACGCCGGTTGCCGTGACCGGTGCGATCCTGATCGGCCTGGGTTTCTCGCCGCTGGCGGCATCGGGCCTGGCCCTGATTGCCAATACCGCTCCGGTCGCCTACGGTGCACTGGGTGCGCCAGTGATCGCGCTGTCGGCCGTGACCGGGATCGATCTGCTGGACCTGTCGTCGATGATCGGTCGCCAGTTGCCGTTCTTTTCGTTGCTGGTGCCGTTCTGGCTGATCTGGGCGTTTGCCGGGTTCAAGGGCATGCGCGAAATCTGGCCGGCCATTCTGGTCGCCGGTGCCTCGTTTGCGATCCCGCAATTCGTGGTCTCGAACTACCATGGCCCGTGGCTGGTGGACGTGATTGCCTCGCTCGTGTCGATGGGCTCGCTGACTCTGTTCCTGAAAGTCTGGCAACCAAAAAAGATCTGGACCTCGACCAAACTGGGCAAGCGCGTCGATACCTCGGCCGACGATGTACCGCCACCAGAGCCGTTCGTGCGCACCGGTGACGGCACCATCAGCACCGTCCGCGCCTGGATGCCGTGGGCCATCCTGTCGGTGTTCGTGTTTGCCTGGGGCACACCGATGTTCAAGAAGTTTATCGATAGCGTCTGGGCGTTCAAGATCGCGGTTCCGGGTCTCGACAAGATGATCATGAAAATGCCACCGGTCGCCAAGGAGCCGTTTCTCGAAGCTGCCGTGTTCAACTTCAATGTGCTCTCGATGGCAGGCACCGGCATCCTGTTGTCGGCCATCGTGGCTGGTTTGCTGATGGGCTATTCGGTGCCGCGCATCCTGCGTGAGTACTGGGAAACCATCAAGACCGTCAAGTATTCGCTGCTGACAATCTGCGCGATGTTTGGCGTCGGATACCTCACCAAGTATTCCGGACTCGATGCCACGCTGGGTCTGGCGTTTGCCCATACCGGCGTGTTCTATCCATTGTTCGGCACCCTGCTCGGCTGGCTCGGCGTGGCACTGACCGGCTCCGACACCGCGGCCAACGTGCTGTTCGGCAGCCTGCAGAAAACCACTGCCGAACAACTCGGCCTGCCGCCAGTGCTGATGGCTGCGGCCAACAGCGCCGGTGGCGTAATGGGCAAGATGATCGATGCACAGTCGATCGTGGTCGCCTCGACCGCGACCAAATGGTATGGCCACGAAGGCGACATCTTGCGCTACGTGTTCTTCCATTCGATCGCACTGGCATTACTGGTGGGCGGACTGATCACGCTGCAAGCGTATGTCTGGCCATTTACCAGCATGGTTGTGCGTTAAGAACAGCACCCTTCGCCGACCTGGTGCCACCGCTTATTGCAGCGGTGGCACTACGCCGGCAAACTTCAGCAAGTCGGTCATGCCGAACTGCCCGCCCTGGGCAGACGGCAGATCCGGTGTCCAGTTCTTGCGGGCCGACAGATACGACTCGTCATCCGCCTTCAGCAATCCTATCAATACTTCCCCGACGATCAGACTGCCCACAGGCCCGAGCCGCGTGCCGTTTTCGACTAGTTCCGATTCTTTCAGAATGTAATACCAGAGCGGTGTACTTTGCTCCATGCCGTAGGGGACCAGTTCGGCCAATTGCGATGGCGCCAGCACCGGAACGCCGATGGTGCGGGCAATCGCCTGGCCCGACGGGATGCCGTAATTGACGTGGCGCATCAGGTTGCGCGAGGCCAGCGACTGGACGCCATCCGACGGCAGGCCCGGTGACAAGCCGCGTGATCCGGGCAACTGAAACAGCGCGCTGGAAATCTTCGTGTCGATGCGCTTGTTGAGCCGGAAATTATCGGCATCGAACTTGAAAAACGTCTGCCAGTCGACGAACCGGCGGGCGGCGCGCTTGCCGCCACGCAGATCGGCCGGATCAGGGTTGGCCGGGTCGATCGTATCGTCGAGTATGGGGGCCACGAATGACGGTCCGCCATCGGGGCCAAAATTGAGACGGTAGCTGGGCCGCACCTGCGAATGCCCGAAGCGGAACGCCGCCACCGAAAATTCGATCGGTATCTGAGGCTCGTTACGTGCATTGCGCGCACCTTGCGCATCGCCGCGGCCACGATTGTTGACCCGATAGAAACGCGGGCCGTTTTTCAGAATCGCATCGACCCGGTCCTGGCCGATGGTGAGCGGTAAATATTCATGCAGGATGATCCACTGGTAATGCCAGCGCACCTGGCGCTGGGCCATCGCAAAGATTTTTCTGGGCGTGCTGCGGGCGTTTTGCGGATCGGCACGCAGGCGCTCAACCACGGCATTGTGGAACTTCATCATGGCCATGTGCAGCTGGCTGATCACCACGTTTTCATCGTCGCGACTGTCGGCAATGAGGGCGTTGTTATTGGCATCGCGCGGCAGGTCGTAGCGCACCGCGCCTTTGCGCGAGACCAGTTGCGATCCGGGGATCGCGACGACGCGAAACTTGAAGTCGCCGGAACTGGCATCGTAAAGCTCGGGGTCCTCGCCGGGGCCATCGCCATACAGCTGGTCGAGATCAAAGGCAGCGGTGCGAAAATTTTCGGTGCGGCGCGGGTCGGTAGTTTCCCGCAGCGGTGCTTTCAGCGCCAGCGTCAGGTCGTGGTCGATGAACTGGCCGAGGAAGGTCATACCGGCTGTCATGGCCGGATTATCGGGATTGCGCGGACCTGCATTGGCAATCGACTGGGTCGGATCGGTCACGTTGTCGAGGGCGTCGATGACACCGCCCTTCGCGCCAAGTTTGCTTGCCTGTTCGCGCACCGCGTCGTTGGATGGTGCGAACGACGGCAACTCGGGGAACATCCGGCTGAAGGCGTTATTGTTGTCGGGATTGGGATCGGGCGGTCGGGTGGGACGGGTCGGGCGGACTACATGAACTGCGTTGCGGTTTGACATGTCTTCGGCAGAGCTCGGCTGGCTACCGCTGGCAATCAGCATCGTGATGCTGATTGCCGTCCATTGATTGCGTTGATTGCGCATGATGTTCTCCTGTGCTGGTGGAAGTGTGAAGGGGGTGTCGGGACACGAACTGCAATGGCCGTTGCGGCCTGGCGTCCTTGCGGTAGTCCTTGACTCCGCGCTTCAGCGGGAACAGAACCACAACAGCATTAGTATAAAAATTCATTGACCAGCGTTGAGCGCCAATCCGGCTCGGTTTAATTTCTATCAAACTGCGTAAATTCAGCCACCGTAATCAAGCAAGGTGGAGGAACTAACGTGACGTATCGAGGCCGCTGGTTTGCGCAGGCCCGATGCGTACCCGCAGGCCAACTTTTGATGTGAATCAAAAAGCTCCTTACGAAAACCTCAATTGAAATAACCTTGATCGACTTGGCAAGTCCGTAGCATTACACTAAGTCGTTGTGAAATTACCACCGCCTCTGCAGTGACGGCGCGGTGGCCGCGCCCCAAAATTCTGTGCGTCATATCAACAGGAGTCAGTCATGCCTTTCAAGACCATCCTCGTACATCTGGACGAATCCCCCAACCTCGATAGCCGTATCGAACTGGCCGCGCAAACCGCGATTACTCACGAGGCACATCTGGTGGGGCTGGCGTCGACCGGTATCTCGCGGTTTTTTTATGACTCGGTAGCCAGTGGCGCCGGTGTCGCTGACCTTGGTCCCTACCTTGACAATTTGCGGGGTCAGGCCAACCTGCGGTTGCAGAACTTCGAGAAACTGGCTGACCGTCTCGGCGTCAATTCCTTTGAAAAAGTCCTGGCAGATGATGAAACCGAAAACGCGCTGGCCATGCGCGCCCGCTACAGCGACCTGGTCATCGTCGGCCAGTACGATCCCGAGGGCACAATTCAATCCGTCTATGCCAACCTGCCCGAATACGTGACCCTCAACGGCGCCGCGCCGGTGCTGGTGATTCCGTACACCGGCAGCTATCCGCTGGTACCGCAACGCGTCCTGATCGCCTGGGATGGCGGACAGGAAGCCACACGGGCGATCCGCAACGCCCTGCCGCTGCTGCAGGCGGCAAAAGTAGTGGAAGTGGCCATCTTCAATCCGCAGGAACGGCCCGACGTGCACGGCGAAGAACCTGGCGCCGACATCGCCCTGTTTCTGGCACGGCACGGCGTGACTGCCAATGTGCGGCAGGAACGTCCCGAGATACCGGTGGGCGAAGCCTTGCTGTCACTGGCAGCAGACCTGCAATCGGATCTGCTGGTGATGGGCTGCTATGGCCACTCGCGCTTTCGCGAGGTGCTGCTGGGCGGCGTCAGCCGCACCATCCTCGATGCGATCACCCTGCCTGTGCTGATGTCGCATTGATCCCATGAAAATACTCTTTGCCGCCGACGGCTCCGAATACACCGAACGCGCCGCGCACTTTCTGGTGTCGCACCTGGCGTGGTTCCGCGTGGCGCCGGAGCTGCACCTGCTGCATGTCAAACTGCCGATCCCGCAAGGCATGGCGCTGACCCGCGCGCAAGCCGTGCTGGGCGACGATGCGATCGAGGCCTATTACGCCGAGCAGGCCAACGAAGCGGTGGCTACGGCCCGCGCGATCCTGAGCGCGGCGGACATCGTTTTCGAGACCGGCTGGCGGGTCGGCGATATCGCCCAGGAAATCAACCGCTATGCGACAGAACACGCGATCGAGATGATCGTGATGGGCTCGCATGGACACGGTGCGCTACGTAATCTGGTGCTGGGCTCGGTGGCGACGAAGGTGCTGGCGTCCGATACCGGGATACCGGTGCTGATCGTGCGCTGATGATTTTGCAAACCACTTGTTTTCCACGAGGCCAACATGCTCCAGCTCCGACCCGGTTGTGAATGCTGTGATCGGGACTTGCCGCCCGCGTCGACGCAGGCGCGCATCTGCTCTTTCGAATGTACGTTTTGTGCGGACTGTGCCGACGTTGTGCTCAACGGTATCTGCCCGAACTGCGGCGGCGAACTGGTCACGCGACCGCGGCGGCCTGCCGGCGCGCTGGCCAAGAACCCGGCATCGACGGAGCGCGTTCATTACCCGGCACGATGTCCGGGAAAAGCCTAGCAGCCTGTGCCTCGGCGTTCCTGGTCAAAGAAACGCAGTCAGCAACTGCTAGCCCTTCTGATAAAACCGGATCATTTCCGCAGCAATCCGGTCGAGTGGCAATTCGACATCGACCGCCTCCAGCTTGACTGCTTCGCGCGGCATGCCATACACCA
Organism: Actimicrobium antarcticum; assembly: GCF_039536745.1. Lineage (NCBI taxonomy): Bacteria > Pseudomonadati > Pseudomonadota > Betaproteobacteria > Burkholderiales > Oxalobacteraceae > Actimicrobium > Actimicrobium antarcticum. The sequence continues at coordinate 58,202 of NZ_BAAAZE010000005.1, read as the reverse complement.
CGCAACTCGCTTCATCCTGCCCGATGGTATTGGCGCCGGCATCATGCATGTCGCGCAGGCCACGTGCGCCATCGTCGCCCATGCCGGTCATGATGATGCCCAGCGCATTGCGTCCGGCCACCTGCGCAACCGATTTGAAGAGCACATCGACCGATGGTTTGTGACGGTTTACCGGTGGCCCGTCCAGCACCTCGACCTGATAGTACGCGCCGCTGCGCGTGAGCCGCATGTGCAATCCGCCCGGTGCGATCAGGGCGCGTCCGGGCATGACGCGGTCACCGTGGCGCGCCTCGCGCACTTCGATTTCACACAAGGTATTGAGCCGGTTGGCAAACAGCGCCGTGAATTTTTCGGGCATGTGCTGAACGATGACGATGCCCACCGAGACTCGCGGCAACGCGGTCAGGATCACTTCGAGGGCCTGCGTACCGCCGGTCGAGGTGCCGATCGCAATGACCTTGTCGGTGGTGCGCGCCAATGCGCCCAGCGGCGCCGGCTTGTCCACATGCGCGACTGTCAGCGTTGCCGATGCCAATGCCGATGGCGATGTCGTTGCCGATACAGCGCGGCCAAACTGCTTCGGCCTGGACTGGGCGGCTTGCTTGACGCTGCGGATCAGCTCTGCCGAGGATTCCGATAAAAAATCCTTCAGGCCCAGCTTGGGTTTGGTGACATAACTGACGGCACCGGCGGCCAGCGCCTGCATCGTGGTCTCTGCGCCCTTTTCGGTCAGGGTCGAACAGATCACCACCGGCGTGGGCCGCTCGGCCATGATTTTTTTCAGGAAGGTAATGCCATCCATGCGCGGCATTTCCACGTCAAGGACAATCACGTCCGGCCATTCCGCGAGCATTTTTTCCTGTGCCAGGATCGGATCGGCCGCCGCAGCGATCACGCGGATTTGCGGATCTTTCGACAGGATCGCAGCCAATACCTGACGCACGACGGCCGAATCATCGACGATCAGTACCTTGATTTCATGGGCCATGGTTCAGTGTTCACCTGTCATAGGACTACATCGTGTTGATCCGTATCGATCCAGTCGAACTTCAACCAGACGTCACCGGTGGTGATATCAAAATACAGGCGCCGGTAGCCATCGCCACCAACATGTTCCGATGCCGGCACCAGTCGGGCCTGTCGGAGCAGATCACGCGCCATGGCAATGTTGCGCTTGCCCACATCGTGCGTCGTGGCGCCGGCCACGAACATGCGTCCGCCACCAAATAGTTTGGCCACGCACTCCGACAGCAGCACGCCGTTGCGCACCAATTCTGCCTGCATCAGGGCAAAGGCCGTATCGCCGTAACGTCCGCGCGTGAGCGCGGTGGTTGCGCCCGTGGGCAAAATGAAATGACACAGGCAACCGAACCTGCGCACCGGATGCCAGAGCGTGATGGCCACGCATGAACCCAGCAGGGTGCCAAAGACTTCGTTGCGGCAGCCACTGCCCAGCTCGCCGGGATTAAGGAAAATTTCACGTGCGGCCAGGCTGGCGAAGGGAACCGCCGATGGTGACGATGGTGACGACGGCGCCCTCACTGGCGGCGCTCCATCCGGTAGGCGCCGGGGCCGAACGAGATCAGGCCATCGATCAGGCCATTCAGCGATTCCGCCATGCCGACAAACAGCACGCCGCCGGGAGCCAGCGCCGACAATAGCTGGCCAACCACTTTGCGCTTGACCGGCGGATCAAAATAAATCAGCACGTTGCGCAGGAAAATGACATCGAACGGCACCAGTTCCGGCAACGGTTCGATCAGGTTGATCTGGGCAAATTCGGTCTTCTCGCGCAAGGGCCGGTCGATCAGCAGCGTGTTTTCGTAGGGGCCGGTGCCGCTGAGGCAATAGCGCTTGAGGCAGTCGGGCGGAATTTCCTCGGTGCGGTCAAGGCTGTAATGGCCGCGCCGCGCGGTATCGAGCACCCGCGTGCTGATGTCCGAACCGCGCACTTCCCAGTTCGGCGCCCTGCCCACGCGACTCAGTTCGGCCAGCGTCATGGCGATCGTATAGACCTCTTCGCCGGTCGAGCATGCCGCGCTCCAGACCCGGAAGGTATGGGTCCGCGCGGCGTTTTCTGCAATCGTGGCGAGCATCGCGAAGTGCTTGGCCTCACGATAAAAATAGGTTTCGTTGGTGGTCAGCAGGTCGATCGCGGTTTGCAATTCGACCGGATGCTGGCCTGACAGCAGGCGCTCGAAATACGCGCCGTACGAGTCCAGCGCCAGGGTTTGCACGCGTTTGAACAGCCGGCCGCAAATCAGCGCTTTCTTGGCTGGCGTGAGCGCGATGCCGGTTTCCCGGAACAACAGATCGCGGATCGTCGCGAATTCGCGCTCGGTCAGTCCATTCAGTTCCATAGCCACCGTTCAACCCTAAAATATGCCGCGCCCGTCGCGTGACAGGTCAGGCCGCAGCCGGTTCAAGATTGGCCAGTTCGGTCAGCGAGAACGTGCGTTCGACATCCAGGATGATCACAAACCGGTCGTTGATCTTGCCCATGCCTTCAATGAATTCGGCCCGTACTTCGGTACCAAAACCGGGCGCCGGCTCGATCTGGTCGGTCTCGATATCGATCACGGCGGACACCGCATCGACCATCACGCCGATGTCATGCGACTCGCCATCCTGGGCGATCTCCAGCACCACGATGCAGGTACGTTTGCCGATCGACGCTGCCGCACCACCGAAGCGCACCGTCAGGTCGATCACCGGCACCACCGCACCACGCAGGTTGATGACGCCGCGTATGCAGGCCGGCATCATCGGTACGGTCGTGAGCTGGCCGTACTGGATGATTTCCTTGATGACGAGTATGCCCACGGCAAAGACTTCCTTGCCGAGCGAAAACGTCAGATATTGCTTCGCTGCCGCCTTGGTCGTGGCAGCAGCCGGCGGTGCGCCACGGGACGAATCATTGTGCATTCGGCGCCTCCGTGGTCAGAAGCGTTTGAAGTGCGACTCATCGATCAATGCTGCGGCTTTGCGACCGCCGCCGCTGCTGCTACTGCTACTGCTGGCGCTGAGCTTGCGCAGCGGTTCTTTCATCGGACGCTCCTTGGCGGTGTTGGCGACCTGAAAAAATTCCATCAGTTGCTGCAGTTGCTCGGCCTGGCCGGACATTTCTTCGGAAGTCGCTGCCAGCTCTTCGGAGGCCGACGCGTTTTGCTGCGTGGCCTGGTTCAGCTGGCTCATGGCGGTGCTGATTTGCGACAGGCCGGTGGTCTGCTCTTCAGAGGCCGCCGTGATTTCCTGTACCAGATCCGAGGTCTTGCGGATCGACGGGATCATCGCGTCGAGCAGTTTGCCGGCGCGTTCGGACATGGTCACGCTGGTACTGGCCAGCTCGCCGATTTCTTTCGACGCAACCTGGCTGCGCTCGGCCAGCTTGCGCACTTCGGCCGCGACGACGGCAAACCCCTTGCCATGCTCGCCGGCACGGGCCGCTTCAATGGCGGCATTCAGTGCCAGCAGGTTGGTCTGATAGGCGATGTCGTCGATGATGCCGATTTTTGCAGCGATCTGTTTCATGGCGTTGGCGGTGCGCGTGACGGCATCGCCGCCTTCGACCGCTTCTTTCGCCGAGGTCGAGGCGATACCGTCGGTGACCCTGGCGTTCTCGGTATTTTGTGCCACCGAGGCAGACATCTGTTCGACCGAACTACTGGTGCGCTCGACGCCCGACGCTTGCTCGGAGGCCGACTGCGACAGGCTTTGCGCGGTCGAGCTGACCTGTTCGGAGGCCGAGGTCAGGGCATCGGCGGCGTTGCGGACATCGCTGATGATGCTGGCCAGCTGTTCGCTGGTGGTATTCGAGTATTCCTTGAGTTCGCCAAAGGTACCGGCGTAGTCACGTGTGATGCGCTGCGACAGATCGCCGGTCGAGAGTGCCTTGAGCATGCGCACGACTTCATTGAGACCGACTTCACTGGTATCCATCAGCTTGTTCATGCCATTGGCCAGCAAGGCAAAAAACCCTTCCTTGCCGGACGCATCGATACGGTTCGTGAAGTTGCCCAGCGCGGCGCCATCGACCACGTTGGCGATTTCGCCTTCGACCGAGACTTCGGCAGTACGGTCTTTCCACTCGACCACGGTACCGATGCGTTCTGCGGTGGCACTGAGAATCGGACTGGCGATCAGCGCCATGGTGCGACCGCCGACCTTGATCTGGGTATGGTAGGTGCTGCGCAGTCCGCCCAGCATGTTGCGCTGGTGCGCCGGATTTTTGTGGAAGCGGTCGAAGCTGCCACCGACGATCTCGCTGACACGGAACTGCGGCAGGTCCTTGCGGATGTCGCTCTCGGCGTTAGCCATCATGCTGGTGACGGACTCGTTCATGTAGACGATGTTGCCGTCAACATTGGCAATCATGACCGAGGTCGAGCACTTGTCGAGCGCCTGCTTGATGCGGGTATTGTTGACCAGATCGATCTGCGCCTGGCGCAACTGGTCACGGACCCCGTCGATGGCGGCGGTGATGGTGGCTTTTTTACCGGGCAGGCGTTCCATGTCGCGCGAAAAATCGTTTTTTGCGTAAGCAGTAACGATGTCGACGATCTGCATCTTGACGTCGATGTGGGAGCGCACCAGATGGTTGATACCGTCGGCGATTTCCTTCAGATTTCCAGGTAGTGCGGAGGTGTCGATCTGATCATCGATCCAGCCTTCGGCATGTTTTTTCGCCATCGTCTGCTGACCGGTAACCAGCCGCTTCATGGACTGGCTCAGGTCATTCAGGGCCGTTCCCAGCATGCCGATGCCATCCTCGCCGCCAGCCAGCGCAGCACTGGAGAAATCACCTTTGCCGAGTGCCTGTGCGACCTGCACCGTGGGCTTCAGTTCGTCGCGCTGGGCGCCGATCAACCAGATCCATAGCGCCGCTCCCGCCACCAGAAACACCAGTTGCGGCAAGCCAGGCGTCGCCGGACCCGGTCCCATGAACGCTGGCGCCAGGCCGATCAAGACCAGTAACGCAATCGCCACGCCTGTTTTTTCTGCCACACCGAATCGTTTGAACATCTCGTCCCCTCTGTTGACTTCTTGAACCACCAATAACGCGAACCCGATACCGCCCTACATCCTGACCAGTGCGTCGTCATACTTCTGTTCCGCAGCCAGCTTCATCAATGCCCCGACATCCAGGATCAGGGCCACCTCGCCCGAACCCAGCACGGTCGACCCACTGATGCCGCGCAGGTTCTGGAACAATTTTCCGAGCGGCTTGATGACGGTCTGGTACTCGCCCAGCAACTGGTCGACCAGCAAACCGGAGCGACCATTTTCGCTTTGCACGACGACGATGCTGCGCTTGGCCGATTGCGCGCCCGTTACCGAAAACACCGAGCGCAAATCCAGGAACGGCAACACGCCGCCGCGCAAATCGATACGGCCAGCCGCGCCGTGATGCAGTTGCAGGCGCGATTCATCCGCGTCGATACATTCGACCACGGCATGCAACGGGATGATGAACGAGCTGGTGCCGATCCTGACCAGAAAACCATCGATGATGGCCAGCGTCAGCGGCAGGCGGATTTCAATCAGCGTGCCTGCGCCCGGCTTGCTGCTGAGGCTGACGGTGCCACGCAAGGCTTCGATATTCTTGCGCACCACATCCATGCCAACGCCGCGCCCGGACAGATTGGTGACTTTTTCGGCAGTCGAGAATCCCGGTGCAAAAATCAGGTTGAGCTTGTCGACCTCGGACAGGACCTGACCGGGTGCCACCAGGCCACGTTCCCGCGCTTTGGCCAGCAATACCTCGCCATCCAGCCCGCGCCCGTCATCGGTCACGCGGATGAGGATATTGCCGGAATCGTGCTGTGCCGAGAGGCGGATCGTGCCAGCGGCAGGCTTGCCGGCAGCCAGTCGCACGTCGGGCATTTCGATACCGTGATCGAGCGCATTGCGCACCAGATGCATCAGCGGGTCACCGATTTTTTCGACCACCGATTTGTCGAGTTCGGTCTCTGCACCCTCGATATCGAGCTGAACCTGTTTGCCGAGTTCGCCGGAGACATCGCGCACCACGCGCCGGTAGCGCGCAAAGGTTTCGCCGATCTGCACCATGCGCAGCGACAGCGCGCCGTTGCGAATTTCTTCGACCAGTCCACTCATTTGCTGGGTGGTGCCGATCAGGCCGGCATCGCGCAAATCCAGTGCCTGCAAGCTGGCGCTGGAACCGCAAATTACCAGTTCACCGACCAGGTTGATCAGTTCATCGAGCTTGTCGGCCGGCACCCGCACAAAGCGGGCATCGTCGTTGCGCGGCTCACGCGGTTTGTCGCGCGCGCTGGCCTGCTTCAGCAGCGCGGCATCGACGACGTCGGCTGCCACCTGGTTCTGCGCAATCAGGATTTTGCCTAGCGGCAGACGGGCCAGTTCGGTTGCCGGATCGGCATTCACCGGGCTCTCGCCGGCTTGTAACGACAGCGCCGCGTCGAGCGCCGCGCGCGTGACGGCGCCGCTATCGACCAGAATGTCGCCGAGGCGCCGCTCGTCGGGCAGCGCATGAATCAGCGCCACGAAATCCGGCAGGCTGCGCGCCGGCGAAATGATGTGGATGACGCAATCGTCACGGACGAACTCGAACGCACCTTCGATGTCGGCCAATGCAGCGTTCGATTGCAGGTCGATTTCAAAACCCAGATGGCAGGACTCGGGATCGCACTGCGCCCAGTCCGGCAGATCGTGGTCGATGGTGGCAATCGCCACGATCTGTCCGATCGATTTGAGATAGTGAATGATGGTCAGCGGATCGAAGCCGTTGCGAAAGGCATCCTCGCCGAAGCGCAGCGAAATGTGCCAGATGCCGGTCGTGACTGGCTGCGCTGGGGTGGCAGTGGCGGTGGCTTGTCCGGATACTGATGGGGCTGTCGCACTGACCAGATAGGTACTCAATTGCGCCTTCAGCACATCCGCCTCCTGATCCAGCTGTGCCATCGCTTCAGGCGCATCGATACGCTGTTCGGCTTCGGCCAGCAGGGCGGCCATCATGTCGCAACTGCGAAACAGACAGTCGCTCAGTGCGGCGTCGATCATGAGGTCATCGTTGCGGACGCGATCGAGCACGCTCTCGACCTCATGCGTGAACCTGACCACCCGGTTCAGATTGAAAATGCCGGCCGATCCCTTGACCGTATGGGCTGCACGAAACAGCGCATTGATGGTTTCGTGGTTGGCCGGGTCCTGCTCCATCGACAGCAGTGCATCTTCGATCTGCTGCACCATTTCGCGCGCTTCATCAAAAAACAGCGTCAGCGCCTCGTCGTACATGCCGCTTTCTTCGCTCATGCAGCACCTCCCGCAGGTTGGCACACGAAACGGTCTGCAAGACCATATTCCGCGAGCAGATCGTTGATGACGGCGGATGCCGCTGTCAGTACCACCGCACTGCCCAATGCCGTGACCGCCCGGGCAAACACCAGCAGCAGTTGCAGGCCGGCGCCGTCGCATTCGGACACGTTGCCCAGGTCGAGCGCGATCGCGTCGCTACCGTCAACGCCGTTCAACACCTGCTGCATCTGCAGCCGGATATCGGCAACCTGATAGATCGTCAGTTCCCCTGCGATCACGATGGTGTCCTGGCGCATCGATGGCCTCCGTCGGGTCAGGGAAGAATCAGTTTGGTCACCGCATTGAGCATCTGCGGCGGATTGAATGGTTTGATGATCCACGCCTTGGCACCGGCCGCGCGGCCCTGCTCTTTCATGTCATCCTGACCTTCGGTGGTGAGCATGATGACCGGTGTGAATTTGTAGGCCGGGTTGGTCTTGACCTTGCGAACGAACTCGATGCCGCCCATCCGGGGCATGTTGACATCGCTGATGATCAGGTGGACTTTCTTGCCCGCGAGCCCGTCCAGTCTTGCCAGTGCCTCAACACCGTCACCGGCCTCGATGACCTCGTAGCCGGCACCAGTGAGCGCAATCGATACCACCTTGCGCAGACTGATCGAGTCATCAACTATCAATATCGTCTTTGCCATTTGCTGCTTCCCTCACAAAAAACGGTCTGAAAAACGGACTACTGGGTGACCAGCTACCACCTGCAACGCTGGCTAGAAAAAAGTGACGTCGTCGTCGGCACTGGCAACCGGTCCCTGCACCTGCTTGCGAGCCGCCGGCGCATGCTGCTGCCGCTCTTCTTCCATCGTGTAGGTACTGTCGAGCACCGCCATCCATTCTTCGGGGGTCGGCAAGGCGGCGCGTTCGTCGGCAACCGCGTCATGCATGCGCAGCATGTCGTCGTCGAGTACGGAAAGAATCTGGGAAATCCGGTCCTGGTATTGCAGCGCCACCAGCAGATTTTCGACATCGTTGCGGATGATCGTGCCCTGGCTGCGCATGCCTTCGGCGGAGTCGCCAAGCACCCGGACGTGATCCAGCACGTTCTTGACCACGCTGCCAACCAGCATGATGGCTTTCGAGTCGCCGTCTGCCGCACTGGCCGCGCCCTGCAAGGTTTGCTCGGTGATGACGCCAATCCGGCGTACCCGGTCGCCGATGCTTTTGCCGGTCTCGGCCGACATCAGCGACAGCTTGCGTACTTCGCTCGCCACCACCGCAAAACCGCGCCCTGCGGTGCCGGCGCGGGCAGCTTCGATGGCGGCGTTAATTGCCAGCAAATTGGTTTGTGCGGCGATCACGCCGACCTGCTCGGCCATGTCGCGTAACTGATGGGTTTCCTTGGCCAGGGTCTGGACACTGGTCATGAGCGTGTCCTTGCTCTCGATCACGTGCTCCAGTGAAGCGATTACCGGCGTCAGTTCGCGTTCGCACAGGGTCAGCAGATTGATGGTGGAATTACCCGATACCGCAGCGCCCGAGCGGGCATCAGCACCAAAGCCGGCCTTGTCGAACTGGGTCACGATCGACGAAAAACTATCGATCAGTTGCACTACTGCTTCTTCAGTCTGGGTCTTGACCGAGATCACGTGGCGCTGCCAGACCGGCGTGATCGCGCAGGCAAGTTGCCTGAGCCGGGACGCAGTGTCGGCGTCCTGTTGCAGCGTGGCGCTAGCGTCGGTGGACGTGTTCGCGAGTCCGGAGACACACCAGCAAATACCGAGCGAGACCAGCGCGACACCTACGGCAGCAATGATTTGCCACATGCCGGCTTGCTGCAATAGCGGCAGACAAGCGAACAGTACAGCCAGCGATGACAAACCATAAATCAGGATCGGAGACGGTACTTTTCTTGTAGTGACAGAGGTATCGGCGCTGTGCATTGGTGAATGTCCATGAGCGTTTTATTGCTGAACAGCGAAGCCAACTTAATTGGGCTTTACCAGAAAAAAGCGCTTTATTCGATCCCGTCCGGTGTTTGCAATAGTAATGCGAACATTTGCAGATTTCTATCAACCACAGCAAGTAAATTTTAATCGGGCTAAAACGTCATCATAAAAATGCACGGCCCGAGTAATAAACGATTAACTACCAGCATCGCGTTGATGGATTGTTAGCTACTGTTTCTCTTGAGTAATCATATAGCCTGAGGAAACCAAAAACAAGAAGACGATTTTGTTGTTTAACTCAAATTTCATTATATTTCATTGAAAATGCCGATTTTAAAAATGACTTAAAAACATCGACTTTGACGGTTTGTCTATAGGGAAAGAGATCGGCGCGTTTGCCGAATGCAGCATGAACGGGATGCGCGAAACAACAGATTGCTTTACCGCCATAGTAAATCTCAGGTACTGCATCGCAATAAATACCATTACTTTATTTATTAAAGTTACCGACAGGATTAATTCAAAACGACTGAAGTTTTAGTCAGTATAAAAACACTACCGTTGTATTTTTTTAACAGCTCGATAAAACTTCCGATTAATACTTTTAGTTGCTATAAATAACCAACTATTCATGGCTATTAATCGTGAATTTTGAAATGGATGAGGATAAAAATCACCGCAGCATCGCAAAGGCAGCGCCATCGAACGCCAGATGACTTTCATTATTCAACGGCCAGGGAGACGTGTTCTTAAGGCATAAGCAACCCGTCGATTCAGCGCACCATAAAATGAGCCCGCAGTATTCCACTACACCATCACTGCGGCAGTTGACTGGGCATGCAACATAAATCGGGAGAATTGCAGATGGGGTCGCACTGGATGTCGCCAGGTGTGCACCCGGCTGGAAGACAGCTTGCAGGTCGGTCTGCCGAGATACAGTCGGGCGCGTTGCGCGGAGGAACAGGGGCAGAAGCGATCGGCGAACCCGAATTACCGCCACCCGGACTGGAAACCGTCAGGCGTTCGATCGCATCTGACTGCATGTCGAGCACCACGCTGGAGACGACCGGTATCAGTCCTTTCGCCAGCAAGTCGGTCTGGACGGGATCGGTTCTGGTATCGACGGACGCCAGATAGCGATTGAACAGTATCCCCATGAGCGCAATCTTCGGCTGATAGCCGTGCACGATACGTAACTTGATCCGGTTGGCATCCTGAATACTCTGGCCGGAATCCGTTTTGACGACGGAGCGCCTGAAGGCCAGCCCGGTATTGGGGATCACTCGGCTGCCGGCGCCGATGGAGCGCTGCAGTTCGGGGCTATTCCAGTCCGAAAAACTCTCTTTGGTTGGGTTGAGCAACGTGATGCGCGCGTAACCACCCTGCGGATTCTGGCCCGACAAATTGCTGCCGGTAACCGCATCGCTGGCACGGATGCGTGCCGTGGCTAGTGCCGCGGCAGTCTGGCCGCCACCGTGCATCGGCACGAGTGCCGCGATATAGGCTTGCTGCACTTTGTCCAGACTGGCATGGGCTACCGCACCAGCGCGCGCCGCACTGAAGGCGGCCTGATTGAATTCATTGCGGGCGAAATACAGCATCCCGTATTGGAGCATGGCAAGCCCCAGCAACGTGATGAGCGGCCCGGCAACCGCAAATTCGATCATGCTGGCGCCGCGTTGGCGTGCACTGCTGAACTTGCATGGCACCACCATCACAATCCCGCATGCAGGAACTGCATCACGATCGGGAAGAACAAAACGATGAAGGTGCAGGGAAAAATAAAGGCGATCAGCGGCAGCAGCAATTTGACGGGCGCTTCCAGCGCCTTTTTTTCGGCCCGCAAAAATCGCTCGGTACGGCGCTGATCGGCCTGCGCCCGCAGGACCGGTCCGAGGTTCATGCCCATGCTTTCCGCCTGAATGACGGACGCGATGAAGCTGGTGATACCGGGTTCGCGCATCCGCTCTGCCATGGCGCGCAATGCATCGGCACGCCCTTTGCCGGCACGGATGTCGCGCAGTACGCGCTGGCATTCGTCGTGGAACACACCTGGCGGCCCCTTGTCGACCGCCTGGTTCAATGCCCCCTGCATGTTCAATCCGGCCTCCACGCAGAGCGTGATGATGTCGAGATAGAACGGCAGGCTTTTGAGCAGTTCGCGCTTGCGCTGCGCGATGCGGTCGTGCAGCCAGATCAGCGGCATTACCCAGCCGATCAGCATCCCGACCAGGACCATCTGGGCGTAAGCGTAGATTCCGAACGGAGCCTGATCCGCTCGCATCTGCGCAAACGAACCCAGCACCCAGTAGCAGACCAGGCCAAGAAAGCCGGCACTTAACAGCCGAGCTGCCGTGAACTGGGCCGGGCTGATCATGTAATCGAGGCCGGCACGGCGCAGGCGCAGCAGTCGTTGCTCGTTGCGCTTGTCGTTGCGCGTCTCGCTACCCTTCTCGATGTCTCGCAGCGGATGTCTTTCGAGGAAGTGGCTTACCCATTGTATGGGCCACCAGATCAACCTGAATCCGATGGGTGGCGGGTCTTTGTAGTCGCGATTTTCGGGAGGCACGTCGGCCACCGAACGGCTCAATAGCCAGCCGATCAGCGCGGTTGCCAATCCGACGCCCAGCGCCAGCAGCAAGATGATCAGGTCCGATGACGACGCGCTCATCGCGCAGCACTCGCTGATATCAGGACGGACAGCACGGCAGATAAAACGGCGCCCATCAGACGTCGATCGCCACGATTTTGCGGATCAGGACCACGCCCATAATTTCAAGAAACGCGATCACTGCCAAGGTGGCCCAGCCGATACGGCTATTCCATAAATGGCTCATTGCCACCGGCTCCATCTTGTTGAGCACCATCATCAGCCCGATCGGCAACATGCCGACCACCCACGCCTGCAATTTTCCCTGCGCGGTCAGTGCCACGATCTTGCCTTCCATTTGCAAGCGACTGCGTACCGTATGCGACGTGCGCTCCAGGGTTTCGGCCAGGCCACCACCGGTTTCGGCGGCGATCCGCATCGCCGACACCACCAGCGTCGTGGTCGCAGTCGGAATACGGCGACTGAGGTTGGACAGGCTTTGTTCCAGCGTGACCCCGAGACGCTGCTCACGCAGCAGTAACGAAAACTCCTGCGCCAGCGGCGGCTGGGATTCGGCGACCAATTGTTGTGTGGCGGCGTTCAATCCGATCCCGGCGCGCAAGCCGCCCGACAGCATCAGCAAGGCGTCTGGCAGTTGCTCGTCGAACTGGCGCAAACGGCGCTGTCGCATCCAGCGATACGCCAGTCGCGGCAGCAGCGCCAGACCGAAAAATACCGGCAATGCCAGCAGCGCGCTGCCGGTAGCAATCCATGCCAGCACCGCACCGAGCATCATGATGGCCAGGTTGGCAATGAACAGCTTGGCCGGATCGATGAACAGAAAAAATTCCTGCGCCTGAAAGCGGGTCCGGTCCGTGAAGCTGGCGCGATAACGTTGCATCGTCGATCCGCCCAGCTCGATCAGCACCCAGCTGAGCAAGCCAACTGCCAGAAATATGGTCAGGCTGAAGCCGATCACCAGTGCGGTGGAATTCATGACAGGTCTTTCGGTGCCGCCGCGAGCACATTGGCCGACTTGAAAATTGTCATGTCCGGTGCGACACCGGATGCGCGCAGTTCTTCATAAAACTCCGGCACCAGATCGCACCCCGTAAAGCAGCCACGTACCTTGCCGGTTGCCCCGTCATAGCCCTGACTGGCAAAACGGAACAGCTCCTGCAGCTGGATCTTGCCGCTTTCCATGCCGGTGATTTCGGTGATGCTGGTGACCATCCGGGTACCGCAGGCAAAGCGATTCTGCTGTACCAGAATGTCGACCGCCGAGCTGATCTGCTCGCGGATGGCGACCAGTGGCAAATCCATGCCAGCCATCAGGACCATGGTTTCGAGTCGCGCCAGGCCGTCGCGTGGCGTGTTCGCGTGCAGGGTCGTGAGCGAGCCTTCGTGGCCGGTATTCATCGCCTGCAGCATGTCGAGCGCTTCGGCGCCACGGCACTCGCCCACCACGATGCGGTCGGGTCGCATACGCAAGGTGTTGCGCACCAGTTCACGAATCGAGACGGCGCCCTTGCCTTCCACGTTGGCCGGACGTGCTTCGAGGCTGATCAGGTGCTCGTGGTGCAGCTTGAGCTCGGCGGCATCCTCGACCGTGATGACGCGCTCGTGGCCGGGGATGAAGTTCGACAGGATATTGAGCAGCGTGGTCTTGCCCGAACCGGTACCGCCCGAGACCACGATGTTCTTGCGCGCCGCCACGCAAACGCGCAGGAAGTCGGCCATCGCAGGGCTGAGCGAACCGGCCTCGACGAGATCGTCGGCAGACAGTTTGCGTTTGGCGAATTTGCGGATCGTCAGCGTGGCACCCTTGAGCGCGAGCGGAGCAATGATGGCATTGACGCGGGAGCCGTCTTTCAGACGTGCATCGACCATCGGCGAAGATTCATCGATGCGCCGTCCGAGCGGCGCGACGATGCGTTCGATCACGCCCAGCACTGCGCGCTCGCCGGTAAAGACCAGCGGATGCTTGTGCAGGCGACCGCTGCGTTCGACGTAAATTTCATCGTAGCGATTGACCATGATTTCACTGACGCTGTCGTCCTCCAGCAGCTCTTCCAGCGGGCCAAGTCCGACCGCCTCATTGAGCACTTGCTGGCACAGCAACGCACGATTGAGTTCGACCGGTATCTCGCTTTCGCGCAGCAACAGGATTTGCCGGATCAGGGTGCCGGTATCGGTGCGTAGCTGATGATCGGACATGCTGGAGACGTCATGGCGGCGCAGGTCCATGGTCTGCAGCAGTTCGGTATGGAGGCGACGACGCCATTCGAATTCCAGTTCGCGCAGAGCCGGATTGGCGGGCATTACGACGACGGCATTGCTGACTGAGCGGGTTGATGTTGGTGCTGGCGCTGATGCTGCTGGTGATAACGGCGTCTGTCGGTTGGCCGGTATCGAAGGACTCCCCGCAACATGCTCGCGCGAGCGCAGCATGCCGCCGCCCGGAGGCGTCGCGTTGCTGGCAGGACGGTGGCTGTCGGCACTGGCCGCAACGTCGGAAACCACACGCGCAAATTGCGTATCGCCACTTTGCTGCATGCCGTCGGTGTCATCGGAAAAATCCTTCAGGTCGCTGACCTGCCGCACATGCAACCGGTACGGACCGATGCCAATGGTATCGCGCGGCTGTAGCGGTCCGCCATGCACCTCGATGCGCTCGCCGTTGATGGTCACGCCACCAAACGTTCCGAGATTCTGGATCACCACACCGGATGGCGTGATCATCAATCGGGCGTGATCCTGCGCGATGCGCCAGCTATCCAGACGCACTTCATTGCGACGGGATTTACCGATCCCGCAGTCGTTCGGTACATCGACGAATTTGCTGGTGCCATCGGCAGCGATGATCTCGATATGCAGCATGGTCGCTCCGGGATCAGTCGCGCGACACGCCAGACGGCGTGGTTGACGGTTGGGTGGATGACGCCTGCTCAGTCACGAGGTTGATTCCCGTCACCGACGTTGCATTGCGCTGCAATGTAGCCGATCCGGACCTCGGAAATGGCAGGCAGGGCTCGCGCTCGCACAGCACCGGCGAAACCGGCGCAGGCGTTTGCGCACTACGATTCTCGGTCGCTGGCATCACGTACTGGGACTGCGGACCGAGGCTGGCCGGAATCTCCAGATAGGGCGACTTGCCCAGATTATTTTGCAGTTGACCTGTCGCGCGCTCGACCCGGTCCATCAGCGCCGGAGTGCGGCTATCGACCACCGTCGGCGTGACGAACACCACCAGTTCGGTTTCCTTGTTCTCGAAGCGTTTCGAGCGGAACAAGGCCCCGAGGATGGGGATATCGCCCAGCAACGGCACCTTGTCGATACTGGTGCTGTTATCGACCTGCAGCATGCCGGCCAGGACGATGGTTTCACCTGCCCTGACATTGAATTCGGTGTTGGTCTTGCGCGTTTGGAGTGCCGGTCCGGCAAGACTGCTGATGGAGGCATCGATCTTGCTGACTTCGGTTTCGATGGTGGCGCGCACGACACCGTTGCGATCTACCTTAGGCAGGATATCGAGCTTGATGCCGTAGGGTTTGAACTGGACAGTCACGCCGTTATTGGTCGCCACCGTGTACGGAAATTCGCCACCGGCAAGAAAGCTGGCCTTGGTGCCGCTGCGTGCCGACAATTGCGGTTGCGCCAGCAAACTGGCCTTGCCTTCCTGCGCCAGCAAATTGAGCTGCGCATTCAGGCCAAGATTGAGTGCGCTCAGCACGTTCAGCCCGCTGGGCAGGACCACGCCAGCGGCAGCACCGGCGCCACCCGGATTGGTGATTGGTGCCGGTGCGGACTGGGCACTCTGGATATTGATC
The DNA here is from genome assembly GCF_039536745.1 of Actimicrobium antarcticum. NCBI lineage: Bacteria > Pseudomonadati > Pseudomonadota > Betaproteobacteria > Burkholderiales > Oxalobacteraceae > Actimicrobium > Actimicrobium antarcticum. Next base: position 42,547 of record NZ_BAAAZE010000005.1, on the reverse strand, counting down.
TGATACGGACCATCGGTACCGCGCCGTCCGGGCGACCAGATGGCGCCGATCGCCGCACCGCCGACACTGCCCCACTTCAAGCCGATCTCGCGCAGTTCATTGACCGGGAATTCGACCACTTTCACGTCCAGCATGACCATAGGCTCCCAACCTAAACGGTTGGTGAAATTGATGATTTGCGGATAGCGCTTTTCGAGTTGTTCGACTTTGGCGAGGTCGCCGTCGGACAGGTTGTCGCCTTCGACGATGACCTTGTCGCCGACGATGGAGGTCCGGGCATTGAGCATGGTTTTGAGGAAGGCCGCCACTTCGCGCGCAATGCGCGAGGTGTCGCCCGGCACGATACTGACCTTGACGCGCTGGTAACGTCCATCTGCATTCCAGACAAACAGCGACGAAGTACCGACGCCATTGGCAAAGACGATGACTTCTTTTTCGTCGAGCGCAGCCGCCGACATGATCTGGCCGTTCCCGACCGCGATGCGGGCCACGCCGGGGGTCGGAAAAACACGGGACTCGCCGACGAACATTTCAATTTCCGGGATCTGACCCTGGTCGTTCTGCGCAGCGATTGGCGCGTAAGGACGTTTGCTGGCCTGGACTCGGCGTACAGTGGGCTTCAGTTCCGGCGCAAAGCCGTTGCGCAAAGGGTCCGATGCGAGGGTATTGCGCTGCGGTTCCGATGTATATGGCATGACCCGATCAGCGGGGCCGTCTGACGACTTCGCGGCAGATATCGGTGCCGCATCGGAAGGCGGACGACCTGCGGGCGCAGCACTCGGGCGCATGGCTGCCGCGCCACCGGTGACCGGGACCGGCATGGCACCACTGCGTGTCGGTCCGACACTCTGCGCGTGCACTTGCAGCAGCGTCAGACCGGCACACACACTGAGGATGCCGGCACAAATTTTTCTCCTCGAAAACGTGACGATTTCCTTGCTCTTGGCGCGACAGGACGGGTTACCGGTTTTGTACGTAGTGCGCGTTGCCGCATTCGTATATTTAGAATTGGTCATTTCAAATATCTACTTTTGGTTTTATTCAGGGCGTCAGTAGTGAATGCTGGCGGGTCTTGATTGGTTGAAAAATGGTTAGGAAAAATTATCCGACCGGGCTATCGGTCAGGGTTTGGACGAAGATACAGAAGAAGGTACAGACGAAGATAGCGGTGCAGGCGAAGACAGAGGAGGCGGTTTTGCTGACGCAACCAGCGGCGCGTCCTGCTGCATTTTTTTCAGCGTATCGCGTCCGGCCTGCATCGGATCAAGCAGCGGATTGACGTCCGCTCTGGTCCGCGGCTCCAAGCGCAGCGCTTCCGGCGGAAGCTTGGCGATACTGCCGCCGTACAACACGGGAATGTCGCGCTCATTGCGTGGTCCGGAACGCCCGAGTCCAAGCAACGCGGCCATGTCGGCACGCGTACCTGCCATCGGTTTGCGGTCGGACGGATTGCGCAGCAGCGCGGTGATTTTGCCGGCTTCGCGGGCGACGATCACGTTCTGTGCCTGCTCCGGCGTGGTGTCGAGCGTGACGGTGGTGAAATTGCGCCGCTCGCCGGTTTGCGGGTCATCGGCAGCGCGCTGGCCAGTCGCCATGACCAGGACTGATTGCAATAACGGGAAAGTGATTTTTTTTCCGCTATGGTCGACCGTCACCATCAGGTCGATGCTGTCGCCCGGTTCGAGCAGACCGGAGATCGAATTGATCTCGTCGACCGGGACGGTCATTGCGCGATGTCCGGCTTCGACCCGGGCAGAAAACGTCGGGACTTTTTTGCTCTCCATCAAGCCCCACATGATGGTCTCGCCAGCTTTCAGCGGATAGGCAATGCTCTGGCCTTCGATACGGTCGAACTGGGTCGGCAATACGGCAACCGAATGGGCAAATTCCTGGGGAACAGGACGCACTGCAACGTTGTCCGCCGTCAGCAAGGTGCCTTTTGGCATATCGCGTTTGGCGACCACGACGGCAACGGTAGGACCCTTCCCCCGGGCTTCGATGCTGGCGATCCGGTCGCTCAGGAAACTGCGTGCGGCCAGTGCGGCAAGTACGCCAATGGACAAGGCGATACCGAGGATGACCCAGGTTTTATTGGGCCTCAGTGCGCCGGGGGAAGGAAATTTCATGGTCGACAGGTTGGACTGGTTTGGCGGTCAAATATGCTGTGGTGACGTGGCAATTTGGATGCTAGGGGAAGGAGGGTCGATGCAAAGTTATTAGCGTGAAGCGTCATTGCTATAGGCAGACAACCCTTTCTTCGTCGTGGTCTCCGCGGTAGTCGCATCAGCTGCTACTCCCGCCTGTGTAATCGCCCCATCGGACTTTTTACCGGCAAGCTCGAGGGCAATCCCCGACGTCTGACTACGAATGGTCTGCCCAAAAAACTGATACACCGCAATGGCGGCAATGGCGACCAGCGCGACGATCACGATATATTCGGTCATACCTTGCCCGGAATTTTTGGTCATACCGAACGATTGTTTCAGCTTCATGTAATAACTCCTGGTCAAATTAAGGTCGAAAAGAAGTTGTCACATTACCTAACTTATTTACCAACTCTTACTAATTTAATATTGAAGTTGCAAAGCTGCTCATGGGTACGCAAAGCGGGAAATGGCATGCAAATGGATTTTTAATTCCGCCATTTGAATTTTAATTTAGCAACATCAGGATGGGCATAACGGACACCGTGTGCCGACACCCTTCAGGCACAGGTTGCTGCATTTGCTGAAACGATGGCAATCACCCGGGCCCATTTACCCGAGTCAAAATTGACTCGGCCTTGGCAGCAAAATAGTGTGGCAAACAAGCTGCAGTAGTCAGGGAGGATGGGAGCAAAAAACGGGTAGGTAATACCAGGATAGAAATTGCCGCATCGATATGCCGGAAGCGGGGCGGCAGCGACGACCAGCGCCGGGCAGAGCTATCCTGAAGAGTGACAGACACAACAGGCACCGGCATTGCACCGGCACCTGTTCAACAACAATTACTTGGCGAACTTGGCCGCAAGCATGCTCAATTTTTCAGCATGTAACCGGTCGGCTTCGGCGCTCAGGCGTGCTTCTTCTTCCTTGGCCCGCGCTGCCTTGCGCTGATCCGCCTCTTTCTTGAAGCGTTCTTTGAGCAGCGTGGATGCGCGCAGCCGATGTTCGTCGGTGAGCGCCTCGCCGGGCTGGCCGTCGAGATCAAAGCGGTTGCTGGCTTTTTCAACCGACTTCAGATACCGCAGCGAATTGGTGTGCTGGCCGAGGGCGATGCGCAAAATCTTGCGCGGCAATTCGGGCTGGCGTGCAATCAGCTGTTTGTCGATGCCGATTGCCAGCGGCAGGCAATCACGAAAGGCCGGGAAAGTTTGCTGGAGTTCTTTCAGCAGGACGCGGGCGGCCTGAACAGGATTGGGGGCAGGGGCAGGGGCAGGGGCAGGGGCAGGAGTCGGGGAAGTCATTCAGAAAATTGTACGCAGACAGAAGATAAAAGAAAACCGAGGATAGCATGCCGCCATCAGGCTTTGCGGTTGTTGCGGCATGACGACCATCAATGCGCCCCACCGGCATCGGCCGGCAGAGCCGAGCGCGACGGTTTGGTCATCCAGACCAGGCCGATCAGTGCCAGGAACAGGATCGAGGATATCCAGAAAATATCGGTAGCTGCCATGGTGCTGGCCTGCACGCTCATGGTCCGTTCGATCACGGCATAGGCGCCCTGCTCCGTCAGCCCCTGGGCGGTCAATCCCTGCACGGCCTGGGCAAATGCCGGGGCCTGCGCACTGGTGTGCTCTGCCAGCTGCGCGTGGTGCAGCGCGGTGCGGCTGTCCCACAGCGTCGAGGTGACCGAGGTGCCGATGCCACCGAACATGATCCGCACGAAGTTCGACAGGCCGGCTGCGGCCGGAATCTTGTCGGGCGGCTGGCCGGACAAAATGATCGCGGTGAGCGGAATGAAGAACATCGCCATCGCCGCACCCTGGATGATGGTCGGGATCATCAGCGTCATCGTGTCGACGTCCGGCGTGAATTGCGCCCGCATGTAAAACACCAGCGAAAAGATCAGGAACGCCCCCGTCGCCACCCAGCGCGCATCGATTTTCGGCAGCAACTTGCCGACCAGTGGCGACAGCAGGATGGCAAAGATGCCGACCGGCGCCATGACCTTGCCGGCCTCGGTGGCGGTATACGCAATCTGGGTTTGCAGCCACAGCGGCAGAATGACCAGGCTGCCGAAGAACAAGCCGTAGGCGACCGAAATGGCGATCACGCCACCGCTGAAATTGCGGCCCTTGAACAGTGACAGGTCCACCACCGGATGATCGTCACCGAGCTCCCAGATGATGAAGTAGATGAAGGACACGACCGCCACGGCGCCCAGCAGGATGATCTCGCCGGAGTTGAACCAGTCGAGTTCCTTGCCCTTGTCGAGCATCAGTTGCAGGCAGCCTACCCACAGCACCAGCAGCACCAGCCCGACCTTGTCGATCGGCAGTTTTCGGATTGCGGTTTCACGCTTGTGATAAATCGACCATGTCGCCCACGCGGTAAAAATGCCGATCGGGATATTGATATAAAAGATCCACGGCCACGTGTAGTTGTCAGAAATCCAGCCACCCAGCAAGGGCCCCATAATAGGCGCCACCAGCGTGGTCATGCCCCAGAAGGCCAGCGCCATGCCGCTTTTGGCGGGCGGATAACTCGATAACAATAGCGCCTGCGACAACGGAATCATCGGCCCGGCGACAGCGCCCTGCAGCACGCGCGCAGCGATCAGCATCTCGATGCTGGGCGCCATGCCGCACAGGAACGAGGCCATCACGAAGAGCAGGATCGAGGTGACGAACAGCTTGACCTGACCGATACGCATCGTCAGCCAGCCAGTCAGCGGCACCGAAATGGCATTGGCCACCGCGAACGACGTGATGACCCAGGTGCCCTGTTGCGGCGACACGCCCATGTCGCCGGAAATGGCCGGAATCGACACGTTGGCGATCGACGAATCGAGCACATTCATGAACACCGCCAGCGACAACGCCATCGTGCCGAGCACGAGCTGTCCGCCTTGTAGTGGTTGTAAAGCAGGTCGGGCTGGTGCGGTCATGGTCGTCGTCCGTGAAATCTGAGTCGGTAATTCATCGGACGCAGATCAATGGGTCGCGTTGACGATTTTTTTGGTCCCTGCGCTGCCAGTGCCGGCACCGGTGTCACTCCCGCTGTTCTCGCGAATGATGCGGCTGATCAGCTCGCTGGCATCCTTGCCTGCGGTATCAAACGCCATGGTCTGATATACCGGCGAAGTGCGCGGCGCAGTACGCGCCGCCGCATTCGACGTCAGTGAAGTGCCGGCCGCGTCGGCAATATCGACCTTGACCTGCATCGAGACACCAATGCGCAACGGTTGGGCTTCCAGCTCTTTCGGATCGAGCATGATGCGCACCGGCACGCGCTGAACCACCTTGATCCAGTTGCCACTGGCATTTTGCGTCGGCAGCAGCGCAAACGCGGCGCCTGTACCGGCTGCCAGCCCGGTGACCTTGCCGTGATAGGTCACGTCCGAGCCGTACAGGTCGGAATGCAGCGTCACCGGCTGGCCGATGCGCATCGAGGCGATCTGAACTTCTTTGAAATTGGCATCGACCCACAGGCGATTGAGCGGCACGATCGACAACAGTGGCGCGCCGGCCGCCACACGCTGGCCAACCTGAACCGAGCGTTTAGCGATGTAACCGGTGATCGGCGCCGGCAGCGTGGTGCGGCTGGCTGCCAGATAGGCCGCCTGCACCTGGCCGGCGGCACGCAGCACGCTCGGGTGCTGCGCCACCGAGGTATGGTCGGTCAGCACGCGATTCGATGCCAGCTGTTCGCGCGTGGCGGCCACGGCGGACTCGGCGCTTTGCAGTGCGGTACGGGCATGTTCGAGTTCTTCTTTCGACACGGCGCCGGACCCGATCAGCTCCTGCCGGCGTGCCAGATCGGCGCGGGCGCGATCCAGATCGCTATTGCGCAGGGTGACATTGGCATTGAGAGTGCCATTGTTGACGAACAGCGTACGCACTTCGCGTACTGCCTGCGCGAGTTGCGCCGTGGCCTGGTCGAGCGCGACATTGGCATCGGCGGCATCGAGCACGATCAGCGGTTTGCCGGCCTCCACCAGTTCGGTATCGTCGGCATTGATGGCGATGACGGTGCCACTGACCTGCGGCGTGACCTGCACCACATTTCCTGCGACGTAGGCGTCATCGGTACTTTCGAAGTGGCGTGCAAAGATCACCCACCAGATGCCATAGGCGATCAATAGCAGCACCAGCACCACCGTCGTGATGAGCAGCAGCACGCGACGCTTGCCGCTGGCAGGTTTTACGGCTGCAGCGGGTGCCGCCGGTGCAGCAGGTGCGGCCGCCTGGGGAACCGGTTGAGGAGCCGGGTTTGACACGTTCTCGGGTGGATTCATGATGCGGCTTTGACAGGAAGTGAAATTACGGAAGAAGTTTTTACCGGAGCAACCAGCCCGGCCGCGCCGGCATCGAAGCCGCCGCCGAGTGCCTTGACCAAACCAACCTGCAGGTCGGCCATGCGCATGCGTACGTCAAGTTCGATGCGTTGCTGCTGCAGCAAATTGGCTTCGGATGCCAGCACCTGCAACAGATTGGCAGTACCGACCCGCTGGCGCTGCTCCGACAAACGCAGCGACCGGGACGCCGCCCGTACGGCGCTTTGCTGCAAATCACGCTGGCGCGCGGCACCACGCAGTGACTGGACCTGGTCGGCGACATCACGCAGCGCCTCGGTCAGCGTCTGGTTGTAGGTGGCAACAGCCATGTCGTAGGCCGCGACCTTGCCCTTGAGCCGCGCCCGCAACACGCCGCTTTCAAAAATCGGCAGGCGAATCGCCGGACCGATACCGGCGATCGTGCTGCCGCTATTGATCAGGTTCGACAAACCCAGGCTGGACAGACCGGCAAACGCAGTCAGGTTCACGTTCGGATAGAACTCGGTGCGGGCCGTGTCGATTTCTCCCTGCAACGCTTCGACATGCCAGCGTGCGGCCACGATATCGGGCCGGCGGCCCAGCAATTCCAGCGGCAGCGCGTCCGGCAACGCCATGTCGACGTTAGCCGCTGGCAGCGGACGGTCTATCGTCAGACCACGGTCGGGCCCCTTGCCCAGCAAGGCAGCCAGCTGATTGCGGGTCAGCGCCAGCGCTTCCTGCCATTGCGCCTGCTCGGTGCGCAGGTTGTCTAGCTGCAGCTGACCGATCTGGTTGTCGCTCTGGTTGTCCAGCCCGGCGGCAATCCGGCGCAGGGTCAGGTCATTGAGTTTGCGGCGCACGGCGTGCTGCTGCTCGATCATGTCGAGCTGTTGCGTCTGGCGATGCAGCATCATCCAGCCATGCGCGACGGCAGAGGCCAGCGTCAGTCGCGCACTGTATTGCTCGGCCTCGGCCACGTTGCCCTGCGCCAGAACGGCCCGCAATTCTGCGGCGTGGCGGCCCCAGAAATCGAGGTCATACGAAAAACTCGCCGCCAACTGATTATCCGAACGCACCGCACCAGCCAGTGGCGGCGGGATGATGCCATTCTCGGTGTAGCGCTGGTAGGTACTGGTGAAACTGCCGCCGACCGTCGGTCCGGCCGCGCCGCGGGTGGCGTCGGCCAGCGCCTGCGCAGCATTGATGCGCGCCGCGGCGACTTGCAGACCGGGATTGCCTGCCAGCGCCTCGTCGACCAATGCCTGCAGCGCCGTGCCGCCAAGCTGCGTGGGCCAGTCCATCGCAGGCCATGTGCCACCTTGTGCAGGCAAGCTGCGGGCAGTGGCGAATTCGGTGCCGGAACGGGTTTGCGCCGTACTGCGGATATCGCCGGAGCTGACGCAACCAGACATCATCGCGGACACCAGCAGCGTACCCATGACGGCTTTGATGGCGACGCCGGGCGGGGATGCAATGAGTAAATGCTTCATGGTATTTTTATTGTTTGCTCAGGCAAAGGGTTTTCAAGTGGATTTCAGGAAGATGCGCTGACTGGCTCTGCCGCCTCGCCATTGACCAGTATGCGTCTCAGCAACGATTTCAGGAATCCCAGTTCCTCGGCACTCAGGCCGGCAAAGTTGCGCTCGCGTGCCGCGATATAGATTTCTGGCAGCTGCCCGGCCAGCGTTTTTCCGGCTACCGTCAGCTGCAACATCAGCGAGCGCCGGTCCACACCGCTCTGCAGGCGAACCACCAGATCCCGCTTGACCAAACGGTCAACCATGCGCGTCATCGCTGCCGCGTCGATATATAACTCACGTGCCAGCTGCGACGCGGTATCGAAACGCCCGGACATCAACATCAGCAGGATGCCGCCCTGGGCATGCGTAATGCCATGCGCCGACAATGCCTCATCGATCGACTTTGCCAGTTGTGCGCGCACGCGCCCCAGCAGATAGCCGACGCTTTCTTCAACGAAGTACGGTGGGAGATTCTCGGATGCGCTCACGATGCCTGACGATTATTGATTGACCAGGCAAGCAATATACGCGAGTTAACGATTATGTGTGTGCTGGCTTTGTCGCCATTAACAAAATATGACAATGCCAGAACAACGGTCCGTGGAGAGGGATGCTCAAGGCAATGCAGGTTTCGGCGGCTCCTGGTTCGACACAATGCCGTTGCGCGCCAGGATGACAGACGACGAACATGATGACCGGCATGGTTTGCGATGAAAAAATCACGCAATGTCGGCCTGAGCAAAAGCAAGTCGTCGAAATTTTGTAGGGGGAATTGATGTCGCCGGAGCAGCGGATCGCGTCCGACGGCCGAATCTATTAGACAACCGATCGGTGGTCAGGACCATACGAAAATGGTGGGCGGTGCGGGTTTCGAACCTGCGACCCCTGCCGTGTGAAGGCAGTGCTCTACCCCTGAGCTAACCGCCCGTTTCGGCCCGAATTATTGCACGAAAACGGCGACAAACGCTATCTTCGCGCGCAATCAATTTACAGCCGTGCGCCAGAGCGAGGTGCCACGCATTTCCTTGTCCAGACTATTCAATGCCGCTTCATGTTCAGCAAGCTCGTCATCGCTGGCAGGCAGCAGGATGATTTCGGCCAACGGCACCAGTTCAAGCTCGACATCCGGGTTCTGCGCATCATCGTCGTCGCCCAGATCCATGCTCAGGCTGTTCTGTCCCCGTGTCATGGCAAGATAGACTTCCGCCAGCAACTCTGCATCCAGCAAGGCGCCGTGCAAAGCGCGATGGGCGTTCGATACGCCATAACGATCGCACAACGAATCCAGTGAATTGCGCTTGCCGGGATGCATCTCTTTGGCCTGGACCAACGTGTCGATAACGCCACCGACCTGTGCATTGAATAGCGGGATGTCCAGGCGCTTGAATTCGGCATCCAGAAAACCGATGTCGAACGGCGCGTTATGGATGATGACTTCGGCGCCGCTGATGTAATCGCGCAGCTCGGCAACGATCTCGGCGAATTTTGGCTTGTCGCTCAGGAACTCGGTCGTCAAACCATGCACCGCCAGTGCGCCGTCTTCGGAGTCGCGCTCGGGGTTGATATAACAATGAAAATTCCTGCCGGTCAGCTGGCGGTTGATCAGCTCGACGCAGCCGACTTCGATGATGCGATCACCGGCGCGTGGATTGAGACCCGTGGTTTCCGTGTCCAGAACGATTTGTCGCATGAATTCCTGATACCGTTTAATGAAAGAATTAGGGGGGCGAGTGACTTTACCTGATCGATTCGACACCGCGATTGGCCAGGCTATCGGCGCGCTCATTGCCGACGTGACCGGAGTGCCCGCGTACCCAGCGCCACTGAATCTGATGCATCTGCTGGGCAGCGTCGAGCGCTTGCCACAGGTCGACATTCTTGACCGGCTCGCGGGCGGCAGTTTTCCAGCCACGCTTTTTCCAGCCATGTATCCATTCGCTAATGCCTTTTTGAACATACTGGCTGTCGGTATGCACGATGACGTCACACGGACGCCGCAATATCGTCAGCGCTTCGATGACGGCCTTGAGTTCCATCCGGTTGTTGGTGGTATCCCGCTCGCCGCCAAACAGTTCTTTTTCATTGATGCCAGCAACCAGCCAGGCACCCCAGCCGCCACGACCGGGATTCCCCTTGCAGGCGCCATCGGTATAAATCTCTACTTTGTCCATAGTCATATTTTCTTTTGCACTTTATTGGTAACGACTACGCCTTGCGTGACGCCGGCTTTTTGCTCGCGCCATGCGGGACCGATCAGCCGCACACCCTTGACGCGTTTGATCGCATGCACGATGTAGACAGCGCCGAGATACGGCCAGCATTGCGCACTGATTTTTTCCAGGAACGAAAACCGCTCAAGCCACTGCGTCGTCTTGCACGCTGGCGCATAACAGCCGAAATGTCCGTGGTCGACCTCCATGCTCAGTAGCTTGAGCCAATCTTTCAAGCGTGGCATGCCGATGAATTCGCCGTCCAGCGGCAAAAAAGCCGAACCCACCAGACGCCCCGCCATTTGACGAACACCCCACAGGCTGGCCGGATTGAAGCCGCAAATAATCAAGTGGCCTTCCGGCCGCAAGACACGTTCGACCTCACGCAGTACCTGGTGCGGTTCACGTGAAAACTCCAGTACGTGGGGCAGCACCACCAGATCCAGACTCTTGGACGCAAACGGCAATTCACCCAGGTCATGTGCAATGGCAACCGACGGTATCCACTCTGATGCACTGTCGATATGGGTATCGGCGAGCCACTTGTTGGGCATGCGATTGGCACCCAGCGCATTCATTTGCGGCAAACCAATTTGCATTGCATTGAAGCCAAAAATATCCGCTGTCAACCTGTCGAGGCATTGCTGCTCCCACGCGCGGACGTAGGTCCCGGCTTCGCTATCGAGCCAGGAACCGAGCGCTATAATGGTTTTTTCTGAAGGTGGCATATCCATGGCAACGATACGTGTTCTGGCGGTTCCCGCTTTTGATAGTAATTATTTATGGTTAATTCATGACGGAATGCATGCCGCCGTGGTGGACCCGGGTGATGCAAAACCTGTTCTTGAAGCGCTCGATGCCAACGGTTTAACGTTGGTCGCTATTCTACTGACTCATCATCACGCTGACCATATTGGTGGTGTTCCGGAGCTGTTGCGCCATGTATCGGTGCCCGTTTTCGGCCCTGCCAATGACGGTATTGCGGTGGTCACGCAACCGCTTTCACAGGGCGATATCGTGTCGCTCCCTGAACTCGCTCTTGCGCTGGAGGTGCTGGATGTGCCGGGTCACACACGCGGGCATATTGCCTTCCATGCGCCGCGTCAGCATTGGCTGTTTTGTGGCGACACGTTGTTTGCCGGTGGCTGCGGGCGCCTGTTTGAAGGCACCCCGACGCAGTTGAATGACTCGCTGCAAAAACTGGCAGCGTTGCCGGGACAGACCGAGGTGTACTGCGCGCATGAGTACACGATGGCCAACTTGCGCTTTGCGCTGGAAGTCGAACCGGACAACCCGGCACTGATAGACCGCATTGCCACGGAGCAGAAAAAGCGCGATATCGGGCAACCGACCGTGCCATCGACCATTGCCATCGAGCGCGCAACCAATCCGTTCTTGAGAACGCATTCACCAACGATAGTCAGCCGCCTTCGACATGCGGGAAGGCTCGATAGTGATGCCGGCGTTGCTGCGTTCGCCGCGCTGCGCTCCTGGAAGAACACGTTTGCCTGAACCAGCAGCGACGTCAAATCTGCCGCCGCAACGACCCGTGCAGTGACATCGTTATCCTGTATTCTTTGCGGCCGGCGCTGCGCCACGGTCAATTTCTGCAACGACGTAGTCGCACGTTGCCGCGTGCGAGACGTTCGCATGCGACCTGCTTGCGGGCTTGTCAGAAATTAAAGTTGAACGCTGGCGAATCTTTTTTGCAAATCCCGGTCTATGGATGGATTGCCAACCTCGTCAGTGAGGATGGCGCACGGACACAGTACTCCGACGCGAAAAGCAAGCGCCGGAGTCGCCAATTATTCTGTAACTTTTCTTGACGCAACAAAAGTTACTTACGTACACTAATCGATGATCTTGATGACACGGCTGCATCGAGTCCGAGTCCGAAAAAAAGGAACCCACCCATGCAGCAAATGAAACTCCGTGCCATTACTTTCGCAGCATGTTTATTACTGGGCACGCCCTTCGCGACCCACGCCAACGACCTCACCATCTCCCCTGCTTTCAGCGACTCCACCTACGATCCGAGCGACCCTGCCACGCAGGTGATCACCATGGAAGAACTGGATGTCTGGGGGCGTATCCGCAACGGCTTCGGCATCCCTGACCTGGATAACCCGCTGGTCATCAGCCAGACCAATTGGTACAGCGCACGACCCGAATACATCCAGCGCACCACCGTACGTGCATCACGCTATCTGTTCCATGTTCTGCAGGAGCTCGAAAAGCGCGATATGCCCACCGAACTGGCGCTGCTGCCGTTCATCGAATCTGCATTCAATCCGGAAGCCTTTTCATCCGCCAAGGCATCGGGCATGTGGCAGTTCATTCCGTCGACCGGGCTCGACTTCAACCTGAAACAGACCATGTTCAAGGATGAGCGACGCGATGTGCTGGCGTCCACCGATGCCGCTCTGACCTATCTGCAAAAACTGCATGGCATGTTCGGTGACTGGCAACTCGCCCTGGCAGCCTATAACTGGGGCGAAGGGTCGGTACAGCGCGCGATCAAGAAAAATCAGGCGGCAGGATTGCCGATCGACTTCAACAGCCTCTCGCCGTTGATGCCTGTCGAAACCCGCAATTACGTACCCAAACTGCAGGCCGTCAAGAACATCATCGCCACACCTGGCGCTTTTGGCATCACCCTGCCAAAAGCGGATAACCAGCCCTACTTCGTCACCATCGGCAAGACCCGCGACATCGATCTGAAAGTGGCAGCACAGCTGGCCGAGTTATCACTGGAAGAATTCAAGGCGCTCAATCCGCAATTCAATCGCCCCGTCATTACCGGAAGCTCCAGCACCAAGATCTTGTTGCCGCAACAAAATGCCGAAAAATTCAAGATCAATCTGGCGCAATGGAATCGTCCGCTGTCGTCCTGGATGGCACATGTCGTGACCAAGCGCGAACGCATCGAAGCGATCGCTGCATTATTCGACACCGAACCGCAACTGCTGCGCGAGGTGAACCACATTCCGCCAAATATGCGCTTGAAAGCTGGCTCGACGATACTCGTACCGAAGACGGCCAAAGCGCCCGAAACCGATATCGCTACCGAACACGCAGTGATGTCGATCGAACCGGATGTACCGGATACCCGTCGCATCACGGTGCGCGTGGGCAAACGCGATAGCCTGGCGTCGATCGCGCATCGCTACAAGGTGACCGTCGCGCAGGTGAAAAGCTGGAACGATCTGGTCCATGACAAGGTGACCAGCGGGCAATCCCTGCACGTACAGGTTCCCTATCGTCTGGCCACCAGAAAGTCGGCTCCGGCCTCGCGTCGGGTGGCGGCAGCCAGCTCGCGCGGCAAAGTCGTGCAGGCATCCGCGAAGTCAGGCAACAAGACAGGCAAAAAACCAAACGGCCCTATCCTCGCATCGGCTCGTTAAACCGTTGCGACCGGAACCGGACACGATATACCGCAACCCGCAGCTGTTTGCCGATTGCGGCACCCGTTACAGGTCGCAGCGCTACTGAATACTTGCCGGCCGGACGCCGGTCCTGCCAATGCTTGCCGCGACTGCACTGAACCCCTACAATCTCGTTCAGTTTGAAAGTCGGCTCCGGCTGCACGATCCCGATAACCCCGATTGACCGGTATACGTCTGCGCTGTCTCCGGAACGCAGGCGCTTTATTGCCAATCAATCCCCAGGAGTTCTGCATGGCGTTTTTGCAAGGCAAGAAAATTCTCATTACCGGCTTGCTATCGAATCGTTCGATCGCTTACGGTATCGCTGCCGCCTGCAAACGTGAAGGTGCCGAACTGGCGTTCACGTATGTTGGCGAGCGCTTCAAAGAGCGCACCATCGATTTCGCGCGCGAGTTCGACAGCGAACTGATTTTTGATTGTGACGTCGGTAGCGATGAGCAAATTACCGCCTTATTCACTGACCTGGCAAAATCCTGGGACCAGCTCGACGGCTTGGTGCATGCGATCGGTTTTGCGCCACGCGAAGCAATTGCCGGTGATTTCCTGGACGGCTTGTCGCGCGAGGGCTTCAAGATTGCCCATGACATCTCGGCCTACAGCTTCCCGGCGATGGCAAAAGCCGCATTGCCGATGCTCAAACCAAATGCCGCATTGCTGACCCTGACCTATCTCGGCGCGATCCGCTCGCTACCTAACTACAACACGATGGGACTTGCCAAGGCGTCTCTGGAAGCCAGCGTGCGCTACATGGCGGAATCGCTGGGCCCGAAGGGTGTGCGCGTCAACGGTATTTCCGCGGGACCGATCAAGACGCTGGCCGCCAGTGGCATCAAGGACTTCGGCAAAATTCTGAACTTCGTGAAGACACATTCGCCGCTGCGCCGCAACGTAACGCAAGAAGATGTTGGCAATGCGGCGGCGTTCTTGCTGTCGGATCTGGCAGCTGGAATTACTGGCGAGATCACCTACGTCGACGGTGGGTTTTCGCATGTGGTCGGCGGTATCGCCGAATAGTCGGCTCCGGAAAATGGTACCGGGCGACGGTTTTCTGGGCGCTCCAACCAGTTGCCTTCGGAAATTGCTCTGCGGTTCGCCGCAGCGCAATAAAAAATTGGACACAGCGCACCTTTCCCCTGTACACTTCGGCTCGTTCATCGCGCAACGCAGTGAACATAGCAGCATCGCAAACCCTCAGCATTAACGATAAGCCCCCCGCCTCCAGGTGTTGAACTTTGAACACCGCTCCGGCGCAAAGCTTTATGTGCCGAAATTTCTCAGAATACTAGAATACTCTTAGCTGTTTCGATGGTTGGCGTTGCATTTTTTTGCGCTTTCGCACGCACTTTATCCGGTGCCGCGCAGCGCTGATATTACGAAAGAAAATAATGACTTTTGAAGCTCTCGGCCTCCACACGTCCGTCATCAAAGCACTTACCGAATCCGGCTATACCAAGCCTAC
This sequence comes from Actimicrobium antarcticum, assembly GCF_039536745.1. NCBI lineage: Bacteria > Pseudomonadati > Pseudomonadota > Betaproteobacteria > Burkholderiales > Oxalobacteraceae > Actimicrobium > Actimicrobium antarcticum. Next base: position 27,456 of record NZ_BAAAZE010000005.1, on the reverse strand, counting down.
CAGTGTCCAGGAACAAGCAATCCCAGCCGCCATCGAAGGCCGCGACCTGCTGGTTTCGTCGCAGACCGGTTCGGGCAAAACCGCCGCATTCATGCTGCCAGCACTGCACAAATTCGCCACCGCTGCCGACCTGCAATTGGCCGACACCAGCAAGACCGCAAATCAGGAAAAACAATCCGCACTGGCCCGTGGCGAGCGTCCGCGTTTCAAGGCTGCCCAGCCAAAAATGCTGGTACTGACCCCAACCCGCGAACTGGCTTTGCAAGTCACCACAGCAACCGACAAGTACGGTTCACAAATGCGCCGCATCAAAGCAGTGTCGATTTTGGGTGGCATGCCTTACCCGAAACAGATGCAATTGCTGGCCAAGAATCCGGAAATCCTGGTTGCCACTCCTGGTCGTTTGATCGACCACATGGAATCGGGCAAAATCGATTTCTCGCAACTTGAAATTCTGGTGCTCGACGAAGCCGACCGCATGCTGGACATGGGTTTCATCGACGACATCGAAAAGATCGTTGCTGCTACACCGGAAAGCCGTCAAACCATGCTGTTCTCGGCAACGCTGGACGGCGTCGTCGGCAACATGGCAAAGCGCATCACCAAAAACCCGATGATCATCCAGATCGCCGGTTCCGCAACCAAGCACGAGAACATCAGCCAGCGCGTTCACTTTGTCGACGATCTGTCGCACAAGAATCGCCTGCTTGACCATCTGCTGCGTGATGAAACCATGGACCAGGCTGTTGTGTTCACCGCTACCAAGCGTGATGCAGACACCATCGCTGATCGTCTGAACATCGCCGGTTTCGCTGCTGCCGCACTGCATGGTGACATGCATCAGGGCGCTCGTAACCGCACCCTCGACGGCATGCGTCGCGGTCAGGTCCGTGTTCTGGTAGCCACCGACGTCGCTGCCCGCGGTATCGATGTGCCAGCGATCACTCACGTGTTCAACTACGACCTGCCTAAGTTCCCTGAAGACTACGTTCACCGTATCGGTCGTACCGGCCGCGCCGGTCGTAACGGTATCGCTGTATCGCTGGTGAACCATGCTGAAGGCATCAACGTCAAACGCATCGAGCGTTTCACGAAGCAGCTGATCCCGGTTGAAGTCATCGAAGGCTTTGAGCCGAAGAAGACAGCATCCGCTCCACGCGCTGGCCAAAAGCCAGGCGGCTGGAAACCAGGCGACAACCGCACAGCGGCCAAGCCGGGCCAGCGTACTTTCAGCAAGCCGTCGGCACCACGCAAAGATGGCAGCAGCTTCAGCAAAGGCCCACGTACCGGCGACGCTGGTGGTGCAGCCCGTCGCTCATATGGCGACCGTTAATACCTGAAATCGCTAACTGATACCTGATACCTGGCCTGAACAAGGTCAGCAGTCAATAAAAAACCTCCGTACCGGCATTGCCGGCACGGAGGTTTTTTCATGTGCGGGTCATCGTGCGCAAGTACGAAAGCCGATAAAGACATCATCGCGCTGTGGCAGGAAAAAATTGCGAAACCGCACCGACCGGAATCGGGCCGGTGTCGCAAACGACGCTCCGCGTACTACCTGATGGGTATCGAACCACGGCGCCGAATATTCACGGTAGCCATCTGCCGAAAAGCCCGGATAGGGCAAAAACGGCGAACAGGTCCATTCCCACAGATCCCCCCAGCGAAACGCCGGATGCCCGGAGCAGGCCGCCAGCTCCCACTCGGCTTCCGTGGGCAAACGACGACCCGCCCATTCACAATAGGCCTGCGCGGCGTACAAACTGACATGTCGCACCGGTTGCTGCAGTGGCAGCATCAGCGTTTCGCCAAAGCGCGTGCAGCGCCACTGGCGCCCGTCACGCACCCAGTCCAGTGGCGCCGAACGCTCCTGCTGCATCAGCCAGTCGCGACCAGCCTCTGTCCAGTAGCGCGGCTTCTGGTAACCGCCATCGTCGATGAACTCACTGAACTGGGCATGTGATACCAGCGTCGAATCCATACTGAATGCCGCGACGTGGGTGGCATGGGCCCATTTCTCGTTATCAAAAATGAAGCCCGAACCAGCAGCACTACCAAGCTGGAAACTGCCTCCGGGAAAACGGATTTCACCCTGCGCCCAGGCCGCCGTTGGCTGCAGCGGCACCGCAGGAGACAGTTCGCCACCGAGAGTACGCAAGGTTGCCAGCAGCGCCTCACCATGCATGTCTTCGTGCGCCAGCACCAAGCGAAACGGATACAAGGCGGCGTCGGTAGACTCGGTGCGTGACAACTTGTCGAGACTTCGGTCCAGCACTTCATGGCAATAGGTTTTTAGCGCCCCGGCACTGGGCAAACCCAGCGTCCAGCGCGTCCGATGCGACACGGTATTCGAATCGAACCAGTCATCTCCCTTGGTCAGCAACGAGTGGCGCAATGCCGAGTCCGGCGCGCTGGTTTTGGCATCGCGCAGCAAGTACCATTCGGCGAACCAGGCCAGGTGCCCCAGCTCCCACAACGGTGGATTCAGCGTCGATAGCCTGGGCACCCGCGCGGGATCATCCAGCCCCATCGCCTGAAAACGCTCGAATAATGCCAGCGTATAATTTCGTGCCTGACAGAGCGCATCTGCCAGATTACCGGGTGCGAGGTGGCGAAAAGAAGCAGCAGGAATAGTCATCAATGGACGATCAACTTCATCAAAGTCAGGAACAGGTGTTTTGGCAAAATCGCACATCCTCATTATCAGTCCCGGGCTGGCGAAAGCCAACAACGGCAACTGGCAAACTGCTGCTCGCTGGTCCCGTTTCTTGCGAGAGAAATATCAGGTCACGTGTGTGGCGCCGGTTGCGGGTCTCGCAGACACGTTCCGTCCGGACGCCATTATTGCGCTGCATGCCCGGCGCTCGGCGATCGCGCTGGCGGAACTGTCGCAACGTTTTCCCATGATGCCATCGATCCTGCTTCTGACAGGTACCGACCTGTACCGGGATATCAACACCGATGACGATGCCGCGCACTCGCTGGCACTCGCCACACGTCTGGTGGTGTTGCAAGCGGCCGGCATTGCAGAGTTGCCGGATGCCTACCGCAGCAAGACTTGCGTCATTCATCAATCGGCCCGAAGCCTGACGCCAGACCCGGCACGGCGCGGCTTCCACGTCATCATGATCGGCCACTTGCGGGCAGAAAAAGACCCTGCCACGTTCCTGCATGCCTGTGCCCTGCTGCAGCAGGAACCGATCACCTTTACGCATATCGGCGGTGCGCTCGAACCGGGACTGGCGGCACTGGCAGAACGTACCGCGCGCAGCACCGCCGGACATTACCGCTGGATCGGCAACCAGCCGCATGCGGCAACTCGACAACGGCTTAAACGCAGCCATCTGATGGTGATCAGTTCGATCATGGAAGGCGGTGCCAACGTGATCATCGAGGCGATCACCAGCGGCGTGGCAGTGATCGCGAGTGATATCTCCGGCAATATCGGCATGCTCGGTGACGACTATCTCGGTTATTTCCCGGTCGGAGATGCGGCCGCACTGGCGGCACTCATCGGGCGCACAGCCCGTGATCCGGCCTTCCTCGCCAGGTTGCAGCAACAATGTGACGCACGTCGCGCGCTGTTCACGCCCGAGCGTGAACGAGCAGCGGTGCTACAGTTGGTGGATAATTGCCTCCAAATTTCCGGCTCGGCGCCACGTCGACCGCCACCGAATCATCTCTCGCAAGGATCTCCATGAATGCTCCGCTGAATGCTCCACTTGATGCACCTATCAAACTGACCGCTTTTTCGCATGGCGGTGGTTGCGGCTGCAAAATCGCTCCCGGCGTGCTGGCGCAAATCCTGAAAAACTCCACCGGCTTTCCGGTGCCGAAAGAGCTGCTGGTCGGGATCGAAACCGCCGATGATGCCGCGGTCTACCAGCTCAATGACGAACAGGCACTCATTGCCACCACCGATTTTTTCATGCCGATCGTGGATGACCCGTTCGACTTCGGCCGCATCGCTGCGACCAACGCGATTTCGGATGTCTATGCGATGGGAGGCACGCCGATCCTGGCGCTGGCACTGGTCGGTATGCCGATCAATAAATTGCCGGTCGAAGTCATCGGCCAGATCATCAAGGGCGGCGAATCGATTTGCGCCGAAGCGGGTATCCCGATCGCCGGTGGCCACACCATCGATTCGGTCGAGCCCATCTATGGCCTGGTCGTGCTGGGTCTGATCCATCCGTCCAAAGTGAAACGCAATGCGGACGCTCGCGCTGGCGACAAGCTCATCCTTGGCAAACCGATTGGTGTCGGCATCCTGTCGGCGGCACTGAAAAAAGATGCGCTGGATGCCGCTGGGTACGCTGCCATGATCGACAACACGACCAAGCTCAACAAGCCCGGCAAGGCATTGTCAGAACTGGCTGGCGTCCACGCACTGACCGATATCACCGGCTTCGGACTGCTCGGACACACACTGGAACTGGCGCGCGGCGCAAAATTGACGGCGCAAATCCGGATGGCGGACGTACCACTGCTGCCGAACGTGCAGGCGCTCGCCGATGCGGGCTACATCACGGGTGCTTCGGGACGCAACTGGGATGGCTACGGCTTCGATGTGGATCTGGATGCATCAATCACGATGACACAGCAAATGCTGTTGACCGACCCGCAAACCTCGGGTGGATTGCTGGTGTCCTGCGATGACGCCAGCGTGGATGCCGTACTGGAAATTTTCCGCCAGGGTGGATTTGCCGAGGCAGCGGTCATTGGTGAGATGGTCGAGGGACCGGGACGTGTTTCCGTATCGGGTCAGACTGCCGGATAAGCTCCGATGTACTGGAGAATGATGCACTACCTTCGTGCATCATTCCCGACAAGTTGGTGCACAGCGTGCACCGACCCGGATCCCTACAGACCCATCCGATTACTCGTCCTTCGCGCCGTCGATACCCAATTCCTGAATCTTGCGCGTGATGGTATTGCGTCCAATGCCGAGGCGAATTGCCGCGTCGTTCTTGCGTCCGTGCGTGTGCCGCAGTGCTGTCCTGATCAGCGTTGATTCAAACAGGCGCCCCAGCGCATCCATCACTTCCGGCTGCCCCGCTGCAAGCATGCTGGCAGCTTCAGTCTCCAGCAAATCGATCCAGCTTTGGCGCTCTGCGGCAGGCGCAATCGGCACGCCAGCAAACGGGCTGACAGGAATCACTGCGCCTGCCGCCATGATGTCGCTGGCAGTCGCTGCAGCAGCGATTGCCGGCGCGAACGCCGCCTGCGGCGAGGCGATAGCGGCAAAGCTGGCGCCTTCGATCAGGTCGCGCGGCAAATCCTTGACCTCGACACTTTGGCCCGGCGCCATCACGGTAATCCAGTTGCACAGGTTTTCGAGTTGACGCACATTGCCGGGCAGGTCCAGCCCGGTCAGGAATTGCATTGCGCTATCAGTCATGCGTTTTGGATCACCACCGAGTTGCTTGGCACTTTGGGTCAGGAAATACCGCGTCAGGATCGGGATATCTTCGCGCCGCTCACGCAGGCTCGGCAGGCGCAAGCGGATCACGTTGAGACGGTGATAAAGATCTTCGCGGAACAAGCCTTCGCGTACCCGTTGCTCCAGATTCTGATGCGTCGCGGCGATCACGCGCACGTTGGCCTTCATCGGCTGATGCCCGCCGACCCGGTAAAAATGACCGTCTGACAGCACCCGCAACAGGCGCGTTTGCAGATCAAATGGCATGTCACCGATTTCATCCAGAAACAGCGTGCCGTTCTCGGCCTGCTCGAAGCGACCGCGCCGGCTCGCCTGGGCACCGGTGAATGCGCCACGCTCGTGCCCGAACAGTTCGGACTCCAGCAAATCCTTGGGAATCGCCGCCGTGTTCAGCGCGATGAAGGGTTGCGATGCGCGTGGGCTGTGCTTGTGCAAGGCACGGGCCACGAGCTCTTTGCCGGTGCCGGATTCACCAGTGATGAGCACCGTGACGTTGGACTGCGACAAGCGACCAATGGCGCGGAAGACATCCTGCATCGCCGGTGCCTGCCCCAGAATTTCCGGTGTTTCACCTGACACTTGCTCGACATTTGCTTCGCGCAAGCTCTCTTCCAGAGCGCGCCGGATCAGTTCAACGGCCTTCTCCAGATCAAACGGCTTGGCCAGATATTCGAAAGCGCCACCCTGAAAGGCCGCTACCGCAGAATCAAGATCCGAAAATGCGGTGATGATGATGACCGGCAAACCCGGATGCTTGGTCTTGACGGTCTGCAGCAATTCAAGACCCGAGCCGCCAGGCATGCGAATGTCCGAGACCAGTACCTGCGGTGTTTCGTGTTGCAGCGCCTCGCTTGCGTCACGCGCATTGGAAAAACTCCGGGTAGCGAGGTTCTCTCGTGCGAGTGCTTTTTCGAGTACCCAGCGTATCGACTCATCGTCGTCAACAATCCAGATTGGTTTCATAGTCGTTTCAATGTCCGCGTCATGTAGCAGCACGTGGTGTGCCTGCTATGCTCCGCTTCCCCGTTTGTCAGGGCAGCGGTATCAAAATCCTGAAATCCGTGCATCCCGGCCGACTTTCGCATTCGATCACGCCGGAATGCTGTTGAATAAAAGTCTGCGCCAGCGTCAAACCCAATCCGCTTCCACCGTCCCGTCCCGACACGAGCGGGAAGAAAATGCGGTCCTGGATTTCAGTCGGAATGCCCGGGCCGTTGTCGATGATATGCAAGTCTAGTGCCAGCCGATAACGGATCTTGGCGAGTGTTACCTGACGGGCAACTCGGGTCTGCAAGGTAAGGACTGCATCGCCGCTCGCGATCCGCTCCGAGAGGGCTTGCGCGGCGTTATGCGCGATATTCAGGACCACCTGGATCAGCTGCGCCTTGTCGCCGCGAAAATCGGGCAGCGACAAATCGTAGTCGCGGTTAATCGTGAGTCCACTCGGGAATTCGGCCAGCATCAGGCTGCGTACGCGTTCGCAGACTTCATGAATGTTGACGTCGCCAACGATGTGCGGACGACGATGTGGTGCCAGCAAACGGTCTACCAGCGTCTGTAGCCGGTCCGCCTCCTTGATGATGACCTGGGTGTATTCCCGCAGCTCTTTCAGATGCCGTTCCGGCAACTCCAGTTCGAGCAGCTGTGCCGCACCACGAATACCGCCCAGCGGATTTTTGATTTCATGGGCAAGGTTGCGGATGAGCTCTTTGTTCGCCAGACTCTGGTCGAGCAGGCGCTCTTCGCGATCGAGCTTGAGTTGCTGGACGTTCTCGCGCATTTCGATCAGAACGGGCGTATCGGGATTGTGAAGTGCAGTCACCACGACGTGAACCTGAAGCGAGTCACCTCCGGTGCGCTGTAGCGTCAGGTCCTGGCTCTTCTCGGCGAATTGATGCGAGAGCGCTTGCCGGAATACGGTGTCGAGCTTGTCGCCGTTAGCGAACATATCGACCAGTCGCTGCTGATCGAGCAATCGGAATGAACTCTTCAGCATGTTCTCGGCTGCCGCGTTGGCGTAGCTGATGCGGCCTTGCGCATCGAGGATGACCACAGCGGACGCCAGCAGGTCGAGACCCGCGAGTGAATTGACAGGTAGTTTCACGGTGATCCAAAATAAAAAGGCCGCGTGATGCGGCCATGGGCAGGGCTTTCCAGCAGGGTCACTTCAGGTTGCCGAGCTCGCGCTTGAGTGCATCGACATTCTTTTCGGTGCGGCCAATTTCTTCTTTCATGGTGGCGACGCGCTCCTGGTATTTGGCGTAATTGCGCTCGTCGCCCTGCCGTTCCGGCTCGCCACCATTGTAGTCACGCTTCAGATTGGCCAGTTTGGTCTCTTCGGCTTTCGTTTCATCCAGCAGAATCTGGCGACGATCATTGTCCCGGGCTTTTTGGGCGCTACTCTCGATCTTCGGGAAGTCACCTGGAGAATTTGTCGGCTTGGCAGAGGCTGTCTGCGCACCTGGCGACCGCTTGGGAGTGGCAATGATGGTCATGCCAGGCAGGTCAATTTTTTTGCAACCTTTGGTCGCTCCGGTATTTTTGTATTCCTTGTTGCCGCGTTCGTCGACACACAGGAATACCTCGGATTGTGCGTGGGCACGCTGCAAGAACAACAAACAGAAAACAACACCAAACAAACGGAGTTTCATAAATTTCTTTTGGGGGAGCGATTGAATCGAGCCATCAGTTTAGGATAAGTCGGGAACCATTACAAACGATGATCCGGCGCACTTGTCCTCGAACAACACACAGGCGTAAAAAAAGGCGGGAAATCCCGCCTTCTCGTTACTGCCCAATCTCGATGAAAAGAGATTACAGGGAGTAGTACATATCGAACTCAACCGGATGCGTGGTCATGCGGAAGCGTGTGACTTCCTGCATTTTGAGTTCAATGTACGCATCGATCATGCTGTCGCTGAACACACCACCACGGGTCAGGAACTCGCGATCCTTGTCGAGGTATTCCAGTGCTTGCTCGAGTGACGAACAGACGGTTGGAATCAGTGCGTCTTCTTCTGGCGGCAAATGGTACAAGTCTTTGGAAGCAGCTTCGCCTGGATGGATCTTGTTTTGCACGCCATCGAGGCCAGCCATCATCAGTGCAGAAAAGCACAGGTACGGATTGGCCAGAGGATCCGGAAAACGTGTCTCGATGCGACGCCCTTTTGGATTCGGTACGTGCGGAATACGGATCGAGGCAGAACGGTTACGCGCTGAATATGCCAGCTTGACCGGTGCTTCGTAGCCAGGGACCAGACGCTTGTACGAGTTGGTACCCGGATTGGTGATGGCGTTGAGCGCGCGCGCGTGCTTGATGATGCCGCCGATGTAGTACAGCGCGAATTCGGACAGACCGGCATAACCGTCGCCAGCGAACAGGTTCTTGCCATCTTTCCAGATCGATTGATGTACGTGCATGCCGGAACCGTTGTCGCCAACGATAGGCTTCGGCATGAAGGTTGCCGTTTTGCCGTAGGTATGTGCGACGTTCCAGACCACATACTTCAAATTCTGGGTCCAGTCTGCGCGCTCGACCAGTGTCGAGAAACGGGTACCGAGTTCGTTTTGTCCAGCACCAGCCACTTCGTGGTGATGCACTTCAACAGGAATGCCCATGCCTTCGAGGATCAGGGACATTTCCGAACGCATGTCCTGCATGCTGTCGACAGGAGGAACCGGGAAGTAACCGCCCTTGACCGCTGGACGATGACCGGTGTTGCCGCCTTCGATCTTGTCGCCGGTTGACCATGACGCTTCTTCGGACTCGATCTTGACGAAGCAGCCATCCATGCCGACTTTCCAGCGGACGCTGTCAAAAATGAAAAATTCTGGTTCCGGGCCAAAGTAGGCGGTATCGCCCAGGCCGGATGATTTCAGATACGCTTCGGCGCGCTTGGCGATCGAGCGTGGATCACGGTCGTAACCTTTTCCATCGGATGGCTCGATGACGTCGCACTGCATGAACATCGTCGTTTCTTCCATGAAAGGATCGATGTTTGCGGTGTTTGGATCCGGCATCAGAATCATGTCGGACGATTCAATACCTTTCCACCCAGCGATGGAAGAACCGTCGAATGCGTGACCGGATTCGAATTTATCCATGTCAAAATGTGAAACGGGCACTGTGACATGCTGTTCCTTGCCACGGGTGTCGGCAAAACGGAAATCAACGAATTTGACTTCGTTATCTTTCGCCATTTTCAATACTTCTGCGGCCGTCATTGCCATGAGAATCTCCTGTGATTAATTGGGATACTACGAATTTGCGAAATGGTCGTGCGCCGAATGATGCATACAAAAGTAATTCACGGCAAAAAGAGGACGTCCAAAGCTCAGCGTGAAAGCATAGCAGATTCCATGCCATGAACTGCGGGAATTCCAGCGAATGAATGCCGTTCAAACCTCCTCGATTACCGGGAACGAGGGGCAAAAACCGGATTTTTGAAACATTTCATGAAAAATTCAAGATGCCGTTATGGTGCCAATTTCAGCCTAACTCCTTATTTTGGTGCGATTTTTTATCCACCATCTTTTTTGCACCACGATGAATCATTTTCAATCCAGATCGATCACTTTGTTTGAAGGGGAAACCGCATGAGCACCTACCAAGAACTTCTCAGCCTGGGCCGGGACCGCGCGGCGGCCGGACAATTGCCCTATGCGGGCGCGCTGACACCTGAAGAAGCCAATAGCGTCTTGCGCCTGAATCCGGATGCCCGCCTGGTCGATGTCAGAACCAATGCGGAGCGAGACTGGGTCGGCAAAGTCATTATTCCCGAGCAACAGCATTTATCCGTCCAATGGAGTTTGTATCCGGGAGCAAGCCCGAATCCCGATTTTCTGGAACAGCTCGGTACGAACGCGGACAAAAACACGCCGATCCTGTTCCTGTGCAGATCCGGCGTTCGGTCACGACATGCTGCCAAGTTGGCAACAGAGGCCGGCTATGCTCACTGCTTCGATATCCTCGAAGGCTTTGAAGGCGACCGCGATACGGATGGACACCGCAAGACCGTAAATGGCTGGTGCAAAGCCGGCCTTCCTTGGATCGGAGCATAGTCAATCCGTCGCCGGACCATTTTCAATGTCAATCACGCCCTGCAATCCGATAATGCGATTGCGCACGAAATTGATGTGACTGCGCAATCCATACAGCTCTTCTGCAAACGAAAGCGGAATGGAAATCTGGTTCACTTTTTCTTCGATCCCATTGAGATGGCCAAGCTGGAGGGCGTAGACTTCCTTGCGCTTGTTGTTGGGCACGTCTTCGATTGCCTGCTCGACCGAACGCAATTGCCCATACCAGCGATAGACACGTGACCGGACTTTCCAGACATACAGCGGAGGAACGATGCGTGACAAGGGAATAAACAAGGCGCCCACAGCCACCACCACGACCCACATGCGCTCCATGAAATTGGACAGCCAGAACGGAAAATAATGCTGCAAAAATGACGGGCCGGTCTTGTAATACTTTGCGGCGGCCGGCGCTACCGGCACTTCGGTATAGCTCGCGGTCGGGAATTCGCCCTGTCGTTGAAACCATCCGGCGCGGCCGTGGATCCGTGTCGCTGACTGGACGAACAAATCCACCAGCGCAGGATGAATGCCTTCGCGCGCCACCAACGTTGCCGTTGGCGCAATCAACTGGTAGTCACGTGCAGGCAAGTCACGTCCCAGATCGACAATGCCACGCGGAAGCACCACGTGCGACAGGAACGGAAATCGTCGGGTATAAGCCTCCGCTTGCGTGAAATCAAATAGTTTGATGCCCGGTGTCTGCAACAGCATTTGGATCAGCAGTTCATCCGGTGCGGAACTGAACACCATACCGTCGATCGTCCCTGCCAGTAACGCGACCGTCGCTGGCGTATTTTCCAGCGCACCCAGTTGCAGTTCGTCCGGTGCAACGCCGTTGACCGACAACAACTTCTTGAACAGTTGCGGCACCCCGGTACCCGCAGGCCCGACATTGATGTGCAATCCCTTCAGTTGATTGAGCTCGCTAATGTCATGGGTATCCCGATAAAACAGCCATACCGGCTCGGTAAACAAACTGCCAAGCGAAATCAAACCGTTCCGTTCGGCGTCCTCCTGCTCGGTCGAGCCACTCTGTACAAAACCAATATCGATCTGCGATACCGGATCCATCAGTCGCTGCAAGTTTTGCAATGATCCCAGCGAGGGCGTCATCTCAACCTTGATGTGATAGCGGGCCAGCTCCGCTGCGTATTTTTTCGCGAAGCCCTCATAAGCGCCATTTTCCTGGCCGGTCGAAATCCTGACGACAGCGGGAGGCTGTGGGTCTGCCAGCACATAGGCCAGCGCGCACAACACAGCGATGACCAGCACCGTCGGTCCTGCTGTGGCAATCAGGTCGCGCAATGAAAAGCGGGTGAAATCGAAAATTTTGGGCATGTCGAAGCGCAGGGATTGCAGGTGGCAACACCATGCCAACATTCGAACTGGTACGCAAGAACAAACATGGTCGGAAATGCATCGAATGGCGTCATCCGCTGCGCGGGGATAGGCCGCTGATTGTGCTAGCTGAGCACATCCAGGGCTGCTGGCATGGAAGGCGGTTGAATGCGCCTGTGCGCATATTTATCGCCGTCGTCGGATAAAAACTGGGTGCCGAGGGCGAACCAGTCCTCCCTGGTCAACAGTCTGCCAATTTCGGGAAACAAATGCTCGTCTTCTTTCGTCAGACGACAGGAGATCGTCTCGCAATATTTTTCGGCCTCCGCGAAGAACTGATGATGATCGACATGACCCTGTTCACGTGCTTCGGCATGATGTTCCTGCAGCGAGGCTAAAATTCCCATTGCGGCAGCGCTGAATGCATCCAGCTCGGCCAGCAGGTTATTGATCGCAGTATCGTCGCAGTGAATCGCCGGGATCACGTACACCTCGACTTTGCGGGCATGGCAGTAGGCGTCGAACTGAAAAAAGCGACGCATGACCAGTTCAAGCAACGACAAATCAGTCGCCTGGAGTTCTCGTCGACTGGAGTCAATGTGATACCGGAGCCTGCCGAGTATGCTGCGCACGTTTTTTTGCTCGGCCCGGATAGCGACCAAGGAGTACATGGCAGTCAGCATAACAACTCCTTGCCACGTTATCGCGACTGGCGGGAAGTGGCGGAACAAAAAAAGCGACTTTGGAGGGGACCGGCAATACGCATGCAAGCATGCGCCACCGAAAGATGACGTTTAGTATATGAAAAATCCGCGACAAATCAATTGATTTTCCTCAAACGATTGATCGATCTATAAAAGCGTTCGACGTTTTTGGTGTAGCAATACGAGCCTGCCCTCGCAGGTTGGAGCAGGCGGTAATACGTCACGTCACTCCAGTTTCACGGCGTGTTCACGCGTGGCATGGAACGTCAGCAAGGGCCAGCGCTCCTGGGTATGGCGAAGGTTGACGCTCGATGACGCCAGATAGGCCATGTTTCCGGCGGCATCGTAGGCCACATTATGACCAGCGGCTGATTTCTCGAAATCGGCGATGGCGCGCTTGTCTTCACTGGTGACCCAGCGTGCACTGCTGATGCTGGTACCTTCAAAGACTGCATCGACGCCGTATTCGTTCAACAAACGGCTTGCCACTACCTCGAACTGCAGGACACCAACCGCGCCAAGGATCAGGTCGCCGCTGTGGACCGGCTTAAAAACCTGGACAGCGCCCTCTTCCCCTAATTGCTGCAGGCCTTTGTGCAATTGCTTGATCTTCAGCGGATTGCGGATACGCACCGATCTGAAAAAGTCTGGTGCGAAATACGGGATCCCGGTGAATTGCAGCAATTCGCCTTCCGAAAAACTATCGCCAATTTGCATGTTCCCGTGGTTCGGCAAACCGATGATGTCGCCGGCATAGGCTTCTTCGACTTGCTCCCGACTGGCGGCCATGAAAGTCACCACGTTCGACACCTTGATTTCGCGGTTCAGGCGCAGGTGCTTGATTTTCATGCCACGTTCAAAGCGTCCGGAACAGACCCGCAAGAACGCGATCCGGTCCCGGTGGGCAGGGTCCATGTTGGCCTGAATCTTGAACACAAAGCCGGAAAACGGTGCTTCGCTGGGCTCCACCGAACGCACGCTCGCATCTCTCGGTCGCGGCGAGGGAGCCCAGTCAAGCAGCGCATTCAAAATTTCCCGAACACCAAAATTATTAATCGCCGAACCGAAAAACACCGGCGTCTGGGTGCCCGCCAGGAAGGCCTGCAGGTCAAACGGGTGCGAGGCGCCGTGCACCAGCTCGACTTCCATCTTGAGTTGTTCTATTTCACGCGGGAACATCGCTTCGAGGCGCGGGTTATTGATACCCTTGATGACTTCGAATTCCTGATCGGCACGTGCATCACCGGGCGCGAACAGCAGGATTTCGTCGCGCAGCAAATGGTAGACGCCGCGAAAGGACTTCCCCATGCCGATCGGCCACGTCACTGGCGCGCACTGGATGTCCAGCACCGACTCCAGTTCGTCGAGCAGTTCAAGCGGGTCGCGTGTCTCGCGGTCCATCTTGTTCATGAAGGTAATGATCGGGGTGCTACGCATACGACAGACATTGAGCAGCTTGATGGTCTGTGTCTCGACACCTTTTGCGGCGTCGATCACCATCAGCGCGGAGTCCACTGCGGTCAGCACCCGATAGGTATCTTCCGAAAAATCCTGATGGCCTGGCGTGTCGAGCAGATTCACCACGTGATCGCGATATTCGAACTGCATGACCGAACTGGCGACGGAAATGCCGCGCTGCTTTTCAATTTCCATCCAGTCGGAGGTCGCGTGGCGTCCGCTCTTGCGCGCCTTCACTGTACCCGCAAGTTGAATGGCGCCCGAAAATAACAGCAGCTTCTCGGTGAGCGTGGTTTTACCGGCATCGGGGTGGGAAATGATGCCGAAAGTGCGACGGCGGTGCACTTCGCGGCCGATCAGTTCTGCGGGCACATTCCGTGGCACGGCAAGAGGCTGATCGAGCGTGGCATCTGTGTCGAGCTCGGGTACGTCGGGAATGCTGGCCATGGATCGTTCCTGCGGAAAAGGGCCAAAGTCTACCGGCTCTGGCGAGCGAAGTCGAATACGTTAACCAAATTTGATTGGCCCGGAAGCGTCGAAGACGTAAAAACCCGTGACCTTTTCAGTTCACGGGTTTTGTGAGAGCGATGCGGACGTGATCTTTTAATTGCGTGGATTCAGGGACACGCGGAGCCGGACACGCTCGCCTGGGTCGTAGGGCATGACACTGGTGTAGGTGCGGCCGTTGTACTCGTAGGTCACCGCGTAGCCATTCGTGCGCGATTGCCAGTTGTCGACATTGCGGCATTGTCGTACCGCCTGCTCGGAGGGTTGCTGATTATTATTGTCCACCCGGTCACCCACAATCGCGCCGGCGATCGCACCGGCCGCTGTCGCCGCTGTTCTGCCACTCCCACCGCCCACCTGGTTGCCCAGAAGGCCGCCAGCCAGGCCACCGATGATCGAGCCGCCAATGCCCCGTTCCTGACGCTGTGACTGGACATACTCGGTATGACATTCCTGATGCGGTTGATTGAATTGTTCAATCTGCGGAGAGACGCGCACTACCCGTGCGGTATCGTCGAAATCAGCAGCAATGGCACTCGCCGACAACACAGATAACAATGCGATCGACATTGCGGTATTGCATATTTTATTCATGTATCCCCCGTGGTTTTTGTTAGTGTAATTCGCGCATGCAAGGATGCGTGTTGCCTCCACCGGGAATATTGTAAAGACTTGTTTCCAGACGCTCAGTCGACGTCCTTTTGTTGCGATTCATCCTAGGCTTTTACGCCTTTCATTTCATGTTCGACACTGTTCGAACTATCGCCCAATTTGCTGGCCCAGGCCTGTTCGAAATATCCTTTTTCAGCCTCGGTCGGCTGTAGCAACCAGATCACCAGTAACGTGCCTTTGTGATCATGGATCTGCCAGATCTTTTCAATGAATTGGGCGTTCTGCAAATGATCCGCCAGCCCGACGACGTAACCGTAAATACGGTTGAGGCGTTCGATACGGTCCGGCTCCGTGCTGGCACTCGTCGCGGTAATAGTAGGGTGGTCCAAAAACATGGTCATCTCCTCGAAATTAAATATCGCCGTCGACTGCAAAAGCGGTCGAACGAAACAGCACGGAAAGTATATGCCGATCGCCTGTCAGATGGCTATGGGCAACGAACTCAATGCGCTATCGGATCAACGTCACCGGCTTGGGAAGAAGCTGTCCAGTGGCGATCCAGTCCGCTCGCGTGAACGGTCTGTCATGCCCCGACAATGCCAGCGCCATCTCCGTCAGCATTTGCTGGGTCGGCGCCGGCTCGCCCGAAGATACCCAGAACAACGAGACCAGCGTCACCATAACCAGCCAGCCATTCACCGAAGGCTTGTGCAGTGGTCGTGCCAGACTGATAAAAATCACGCCGATCAATGTGCCCAACAGGAATCCGCTCACTGCCTCCGACAGCGAATGCGCATCGACCAGCACACGTGACACCGCGATCAGAATACCCAGCCCGACACCAGCAGACACACCAATTATCTTGACGCTGCGGCGACCGCCCTGTAACGCGAGATACGCAATGACCGGTAGCACGGCTGCCGCACGCATCGCATGGCCACTGATACCCGCAAAATCAATCGACGGTATTCCGATACCCCAGCCGATAAACGCAATTTTGGTTGCGACCACCAGAGCCATGCCAGCACCAAACAGCGCGACCCACCAGACGGCCATGCGCCGCGATCTGCCGGTAAGTAACCAGAGAACGATTGCGGCAGCGGCTGGGAGGGTAACGATGCTGTCGCCCAGACTAGTCAGGCGAAGCCAGAAAATGATTGGTATTGAATCAGGCAAAATACACTTTGAAAAATGAACAGTTCGCCAGTCTATCTCAGACACTCTTGAAAATGACCGGCGCACGACTGTCACCGTGCGCGGGCAAAAGGCATGGCGTCAGAAAATGAAAAAGCCCGGTGCCATCGGGCACCAGGCTAGCCTGCGTCAACCTTTGTGGCGATCACCGACGATATTCGCCGCGATCATGCCAATTTCCGCCGCGATCCCAGTTGCGCTCATGGCGCTCTTCGCGCCAGCCTTGTCGTTCGCGCCATTCGTCGTGGCGGCGATACGAAGGTTGGACATAAATGGCCGCCGGTGGCGTGTAGTAAACCGGAGCAGGCTGGTAGTAAGTTGGCCGCGGCTGGTAGTACGTCGGGGCGGGCTGATAATAGGTCGGAGCGGGTCGATAATAGGTGGGCGCGGACTGATAGTAGGTCGGACCGGACTGGTAATACGAACCGCCATAGCCATTGTTGCTACTCGCACCAACGGCTGCGCCGAGCACGCCACCAACGATTGCGCCATCGCGGCCACCGACCACATTGCCGATCGCCGCACCAAAAACGGCACCGACTGCAGTGTCTACGCCCCGGTCACCAGCGTGCGCGGTCCCCGATAAAGCGGCGACCGCCGCAACCGAGAAAATCAGAATCGATGTGAATTTGCGGATAAGCATGGTTAGGTACTCCTCAAAGCCCGCACGAGTGCCAGACGTGGCATCCATGACCGGCGGGCATGGTAATCAATATAGCCGCAGCCCGGACAATTCCGGTACGACGACACAGACTATTACACTTGCCGTATGCCTGCTGCAATGACTGCATTGATCGCGTGTCGCAAGCGGGTGTCGCGTATGATTCGATAGTTAATTCGACAGTTAATTCGACGGTTGATACGCAACACTGTAGCCATTGCGCCAGCGTGACCGTTAGCGGCGATCGGTTCCGGCTTCCATTTTCCCCGACCACTTTTACTCTCCTGAACACATGATATTCCTGACTGTCCCGTTTGCCGAAAAAGATCAAGCCAAGGCGCTAGGCGCGAGCTGGAACGCCGCACAAAAAAAATGGTACGTACCGGAAGGCGGCGACAGCACGGTCTTTGCAAAATGGAATCCCCAATCAGGAGGCGCGTCGAGTGACGGCAAAGCCGACAGCACCCGCAGCAAGGCAGGTGCGACGCCATCGTCGATGATGGAGATCGGCCTGACCATCACGGGCGCTCAGTATGTCAAGCTGGAGCACGGATGTATTCCGTGGGAACCCTGTCCACAATGCGATGCGCAAATCGCGGCGCGCAAGTAGTTGTCGCGATCCGTGAACAGAGCGTTTCAGCGATGGAAACAGGTAGGACGTGACAGGACGAAAACTGCGGAAGAACAATAGAAGCTGCGCCGAACGGCAAATGACTGTGTAAAACGCATCCACCAAAAACAAACGCCCATCACTGATGGGCGTTTGGCTATAGCGTTCGCAAATTACTTGTTGACTGCGTCTTTAAACGCTTTACCTGCGGAAAACTTGACCGTTTTTGCAGCAGCGATTTTGATCTCTTCGCCGGTGCGTGGGTTGCGACCTGTGCGCTCTGCGCGGCTGCCAGAAGCAAAAGCGCCAAAACCGATCAGCTGTACCGAATCACCTTTGACCACGGCTTCGATGACATTCGACAGAATGGATTCGAGTGCGCGCTGGGCTACGGTTTTAGGAAGATCGCAATCAGCGGCGATGGCATCGATCAGTTCAGTTTTATTCATGAGGACTCCAAGGAAAGACAAGCGCGGATTTTAGCATCAGCGATTGAGGAATAGGTGCGGATTTCTGTATCAGGCGCCTGCAACAGCGCCTTTTCATGCAATTCAGGTGAAGCTGACACCCGTTCAAAACATTGCGGTCGCGCCGTCCCCGTCGATCAGATATCAAGGACAACGCGACAACACGACGACAACCGCAAATCCGCGCCACAAAACGCTACAGGCAGATCGTCCCGCGATGCCAACGTCAGGTCGGCAAAACCCCTGCTGGCAATAATTGACCGCCGCCGTAACTGGTCTGTACCGTCATCGCTCCACCGATCGACATGCGGATCGCGCAATACTTGAACTCCGGGATTTTACCGAACGGGTCCAGCGCCGGATTGGTCAGACGGTTGATCGCCGCTTCGTAATAACAGAACGGAACGAATACGGCGCCACGCGGTGAACTGTCATCTGCCCGGGCATACAACGTTACCTGTCCGCGGCGCGATTCCAACGTAATCACGTCGCCCGGCGCCGCGCCCAATGCAACCAGATCCAGCGGGTGGATCAGCGCAACCGGATCGGGTTCGATCGCATCGAGCACTGCCGCGCGGCGCGTCATGCTGCCGGTGTGCCAGTGCTCAAGCTGACGGCCGGTAATGAGAACCAGCGGATAGTCGCTGTCAGGTCGCTCGTTGGCAGGAATGATATCGGCCGGTACAAAACGCGCCCGTTTGCTCTCCGTAGGAAAGTGGTCGGTAAAGACCACCGACTGTCCCGGATCACCTTCGTTTTCGCAGGGATAGGTAATGGCCTGTTCGCGCTCCAGACGGTCCCAGCGCATGCCACCGATGCTCGGCATGCTAAGTCGCATCTCCTCGAACACATCGCCGACGCCGTCGTAGTGCCAGTCCAGGCCCATGCGACTGGCAATCTGCTGGATGATCCACAAGTCCTGCTTTGCCTGGCCCGGTGGCGCGAGTGCCTGCCGGCCCATTTGTACCAGCCGATCGGTATTGGTGAAGCTGCCGGTTTTTTCCGGAAACGCCGACGCCGGCAAAATCACATCGGCCAGATACGCCGTCTCGGTCAGGAAAATATCCTGCACCACCAGATGGTCCAGCGCCGCCAGCGCCTCCCGCGCATGGTTCGCATCGGGATCGGACATGGCCGGATTTTCACCCATGATATACATGCCGCGCACGCTGCCGGCCTTGATCGCATTCATCACTTCGACCACGGTCAGACCGGGCTGGTGGTCCAGCGGCATGCCCCACAATTGTTCGAACCTGGCGATCGCCGCCGGGCTGTCGACACGCTGGTAATCCGGATACATCATCGGGATCAATCCCGCATCCGACGCGCCCTGCACATTGTTCTGTCCGCGCAGCGGATGCAGGCCGGCGCCGGGCTTGCCGATCTGACCGGTCATGAGTGCCAGCGCGATCAGGCAGCGGGCGTTGTCGGTGCCATGCACATGCTGCGAAATCCCCATGCCCCACAAGATCATCGAGCCCTTCGACGTCGCATACAACCGCGCCACATAGCGAATCTCATCGGCATCAATACCGCAAATCGGCGCCATCAATTCTGGGCTGTAGCCCTCGACATTGGCTTTCAATTCCTCGAAGCCGATGGTCCGCGCCGCAATGAAGTCCTGATCGACCAGTCCCTCATGCACGATCACATGCATCATCGCATTGAGCAACGCCACATCGGTATCGGGCTTGAATTGCAAAAAACGATGCGCCAGACGCGACAGGTCTGAGCGGCGCGGATCCATCATGATCAGCCGGGTGCCATTGTTGATCGCGTTCTTGATCCAGGTCGCTGCCACCGGATGATTCTGTGCAGGATTGGCGCCGATCACGATGACCACCTCGGCGCGCATCACATCCATCACCGGATTCGACACCGCGCCCGAGCCGATGCCTTCCAGCAGTGCCGCCACCGATGAGGCATGGCACAGGCGCGTGCAATGGTCGACATTGTTCGAACCGAAGCCCGTACGCACCAGCTTCTGGAACAGGTAGGCTTCTTCGTTGCTGCCCTTGGCCGAACCGAAGCCGGCCAGTGATTTTTTGCCATGCGTGTCACGCAACGCGATGAATTTGCTGGCGACCAAATCCAGCGCTTCGTCCCAGGTCGCTTCACGGAAGACATCCATCACCCGATCCGGGTCCATCGAAAAATCACCGCGCTTGGGGGCATCGGCGCGCCGGATCAGCGGCACCGTCAGGCGCTGGGCGTGGTGTGCGTAATCGAAACCGTAACGGCCCTTGACGCACAGACGCTTGTGATTGGCCGGGCCATCACGCCCTTCGACGTGCAGTATCTTGTTGTCTTTGACGTGATACGTCAGCTGGCATCCGACGCCACAATACGGACAAACCGAATCGACCTGCTTGTCCGGCACAACCAGCGCAACCTCGCGCGCCGGCATCAGTGCCCCGGTCGGGCAAGCCTGCACGCATTCGCCACAGGCCACGCAAGTCGAGGCACCCATCGGGTCGCCCATGTCAAAGACGATCGCGGCGTGACTGCCCCTGAAAGCAAGACCAATGACGTCATTGACCTGCTCGTCGCGGCAAGCCCGTACGCAGCGCGTGCACTGGATGCAGGCATCCAGATTCACTGTAATCGCCGGATGCGACAGGTCGGACGGGACCTGCTCGCGCGGCGCAAAACGGGGTTTGCCGATGGCCAGTTTCAGGGACCACTGGTCGACTTCGTTGTTGCGGGTGTAGGCCGTTTCGGGCATGTCCGATTGCAGCATTTCCAGCACCATCTGCTGGGCTTTCAGGGCGCGCGGACTGTCGGTGGTTACCTCCATGCCGGCCGTCGGCGCCCGGCAGCACGATGGCGCCAGCACGCGCTCACCCTTGATTTCGACCATGCAGGCGCGGCAATTTCCCACCGCATCCAGCCCTTCCTTGTAGCACAGGCGCGGCACCTCGATGCCCTCGCGCTGGGCCACTTCGATCAGCGTTTCATTGCTGCGCGCAGTCACGGCACGGCCGTTCAATGTGAAGTCGACCATCGGCACATCGATGGCTGACAGGTCATGGCGGGTGAACGCGTTCATGCTGGTGCTCCGGTAGCGTCAGTCAGTTCCTGCGGGAAGTAGCGGATCACGCAATCGACCGGATTCGGCGCGGCCTGCCCGAGTCCGCAAATCGAGGCATCGCGCATCACCGCCGACAAATCTGCCAGCAAAGCAATATTCCAGTGCGCCTGCTCGATCAGTGTCAATGCCTTGGCGGTGCCGACCCGGCATGGCGTGCATTGGCCGCATGATTCTTCCTTGAAAAATCGCATCTGGTTACGCGCCGCATTGACCGCCGTATCGTGCTGCGACAGCACCACGATGGCGGCCGATCCGATGAAGCAACCGTACTCGTGCAAGGTATCGAAATCGAGCGGGATCGTATTCAGCGAAGCGGGCAAAATCCCGCCCGACGCACCGCCCGGCAGGTACGCATAAAAGCGATGGCCGTCCTGCATCCCGCCGCAGTATTCATCGATCATTTCCTGGATCGTGATGCCGGCCGGCGCCAGGTGCACGCCAGGTTTGTTGATCCGGCCGGATACCGAAAACGAACGCAAACCCTTGCGGCCGTGCCGTCCGTGATCGGCAAACCACTCGGCACCCTGCTCCAGAATGCGCCGCACCCAGTACAGCGTTTCGAAATTATGCGCCAGCGTTGGCCGGCCAAACAAACCGACCTGGGCCACATACGGCGGACGCAAACGGGGCAGACCGCGCTTGCCTTCGATCGACTCGATCATGGCGGATTCTTCGCCACAAATATAGGCACCGGCACCGCGCCGCACATGAATCTGCGACATGTACTCGATCGGCGGACTGGCCCGCAAAGCAGCCAGTTCGGTCTCCAGCAACGCACGACAACCGTGGTATTCATCACGCAGATAAATGTAGATTGCTTCGATCCCGACGGCCCATGCAGCAATCAGCATGCCCTCCAGAAACCGGTGCGGATCGCGCTCCAGATAAGTACGGTCCTTGAACGTACCCGGCTCGCCTTCATCGATATTGACTGCCATCATGCGTGGCCCTGATTCGGCACGCACGATGCGCCACTTTTTCCCTGCCGGAAATCCCGCGCCGCCGAGTCCGCGCAGACCGGAATCTTCCATCGTTTTGAGTACCGATTCCAGCGCGCGCTTGCCATCGACACATTCCTTGAGCAACTGGTAACCGCCATGCGCCTGATAGGTCGCAAGGTCGATATACGGTTCCGGTACGTGCACGGTGGTTTTTGCCAGCACCGCTGCCACCACCTGCCCGACCTGTGCACGCGGTATCGGCAACTGCCCCACCACCACCGCCGGCGCTTGCTCGCAGCGACCAATGCACGGCGCGGCGATCACGCGGATGTCGGCACCAAGCAACTTCGGCAGTGTCTCCAGCAGCGACCGTGCGCCAGCCATTTCACAGGTCAATCCGTCGCAGACCCGGACCGTGATCGTCGGCGCGGTCGCTACCTGCCCATCGCTGTCTTCGCGCACGACATCAAAGTGATGATAGAAGGTAGCGACCTCATAGACCGCCGCTTGCGACAAGCGCATTTCCTGCGCCAGTGCCGCCAGATGCGGCGTGCCCAGCTGACCATAGCGGTCGTTGATCAGATGCAGGTGCTCGATCAGCAAATCCGCCTGACGCGAGGCATCGCCCAATAACGCTTGCACCTCGGCCAGTGCTTGCGGCTGGACGCGTCGGCCTTTCGGCGCTTGCCGCTTGCGTTGCTGGCTGGATGCGACGGCGATGGGAATAACTGTGTGCTTCACGGCGACCTCGGTTTATCTGTTGTCGATTACTTGAAAAGAATGGCTGCTTTCTGGAGTGTGATCCAGACGCCAATTGCCATGGGAATGCCGACCGCCGCCCAGGCGAAAGTGACCACCACCGGACTGCTGGCAGCGTTGCCGGTCACGACTGCCGCGCCGACGCTGTTGGCTACGGCGCGGTCATGCGCGAGGCGCCGTTCTTCGGCCAGTTCGGCCTCGGACATGTAATCTTTTTCTGCGACGGGACGTACCAGCAAATTGCAAATGAAGCCAAGGACCAGCATGGCCGACAGGATGTACATCGTCACATCGTAAGCCTGGGCTTTCGGCACGCCTTGCGCAATCTGGTACTCGCGGATGTAGTTCACCAGCACCGGCCCAAGCACGCCGGCAGTGGCCCAGGCAGTGAGCAACCGACCATGGATCGCACCCACCATCTGCGTGCCGAAAATGTCGGCCAGATACGCCGGGATGGTGGCGAAACCGCCGCCATACATCGACAGGATCAGGCAGAACGCCAGCACGAACACGCCCAGCAAGCCGGCATGTGCGGCCGACGGGATCGATGCATACAGCACGAAGCCCAGCGCAAAGAAGACCAGATAAGTGGCCTTGCGACCGATGTAATCCGAGAACGACGCCCACACAAAGCGTCCCCCGATATTAAACAGCGACAGCAATCCGGTAAAGCCGGCAGCGATGGCGGCGATCTGGCCTTTTTGCGCTCCCGACAATTCGTTGAACGGAATATCGACGCCAATCAGGCGACCACCGAAGACTTCCTGCAACAGCGGCGACGCCATCCCCAGAATGCCGATACCGGCCGAGACGTTGAGCGTCAGTACCGCCCACAACAGCCAGAAGGTGCGGGTTTTCCAGGCCACCGACAGGTGCACGTGACGGTGGGTAATCATCACGTTGCTGGTCTTTGCCGCAGTCGACGTCCAGCCTGCTGGCTTCCAGCCGGCTGCCGGTACCCGGTAACCGAATGCCCCGCACAGCATGAAGACCAGATAGATGGCTGCCAGCGTCAGGAAGGTTTCCCAGACCCCGACCGAGAGCGGCGTTGCGTAAAATTTCATCAGCTTGTCTGCCAGCGGCGCACCGATCATCGCACCGCCACCGAAACCCATGATCGCCATGCCAGTCGCCATGCCGCGTCGATCCGGAAACCATTTGATCAGCGTCGACACCGGCGAGATATACCCCAACCCGAGGCCAATTCCGCCGATCACGCCCGAGCCCAGCCACATCAGCCAGATCTGGTGGGTATAAATACCCAGCGCAGAAATCACCAGCCCGCCGCACCAGCACAAGGCCGACACCACACCGGCCTTGCGCGGCCCGGCATGTTCAAGCCAGCCGCCGAACAGCGCTGCCGACGAACCCAGAAAGACGAAGAACAGCGTGTACATCCAGCCCAGCAGCGAAATTTTCCAGTCACAGGTGGTCGACAGCATCTCGGCGAAGAATCCCATCTCCTTGGCGCAGGCTACCGGGTCCTTGATCCCGATCGCTTTCGACAGCGGCAGCCAGAACACCGAAAAGCCATACGCCATGCCAATGCACAAATGAATGGCGAGCGCGGCTGGCGGCACCAGCCAACGGTTGAAGCCGTCGCCGGCAATGGTTTTTTCCTTGGCCAGAAAATCAAACATGGGGGGGTGTCTCCTGCAATGGGGTTCATATGCTTGGCAGTGCTTATATTTTGTTGTAGCCTGCTCAAGAACTTGACGGAAAGTATCACCGAATAATTGATTGATCAATAGGATCGGAATTACCGAATGTTCAAAGTAAAGATTCATCCGCACTGGGAAATCGTGCAAGGCGCGGAAACGCCGCTCGACACCACAGCATTGCTGGCATTGCTGCGCGCGATCGAGCTGACAGGTTCGATCGCGCAAGCGGCAAAAAGTGTCGACGTATCGTATCGCTATGCCTGGGGTTTGCTCAAGGAAGCGGAGCGACTTTTCGACAATGCATTGATGCAAACCCAGCGTGGACGCGGCACCGTGCTCACACCGCTCGCACAAAAACTGCTGTGGGCTGATCGCCGCATCGCTGCCCGCCTGTCACCCACGCTCGACAGTCTGGCCTCGGAACTCGAAAGCGAACTTGAAAAACTGGTGCATCACAAGTCGGACGCGGTCCGGATCGATGCCAGCCACGGCTTTGCGGTGGCGGCGCTGATCAATCAATTGCATGCCATTCAATTGCCCGTCGAACTACGCTACCGCAACAGTACTGATGCGGTCTCTGCGCTGGCGCGCCACGAATGCGACCTGGCAGGATTCCATGTGCCGCTGGGTCTGTTCGAGAGCCGTGCTGCCGCGCGGTATCTGTCGACGCTGAAGACCAAAGAACATTGTCTGATCCATCTGGCCGTGCGGCATCAGGGTCTGTTCGTTGCCGCCGGCAATCCGAAGCAGATCAGCGGATTGACCGACCTGATACGCACCGATGTACGCTTCGTTAATCGGCAGGCTGGATCAGGCACGCGCGCCTTGCTGGAACTGATGCTGGCCGAAGCCGGCTTGTCGGCGGACGCGATCGCCGGTTTCCAGACCGCAGAATTCACGCACTCGGCAGTCGCCGCGTTCATTGCCAGCGGCATGGCTGATGTGGGTTTTGGTGTACAGACGGCCGCCGAACGCTTCGGTCTGACTTTCATTCCACTGGCGCAGGAACGCTACTTCCTGGCAGCAGACAAAGCCGCGATGGATACTCCGCTGATCCAGCAAGTGCTGGCACTGATCCGGTCCGACGGCTACCGCAGCGTGGTGGACGAACTGGCTGGCTACGATGCCAGCGCGACCGGACAGGTGATGACGCTCGAACAGGCGTTCGGATAAATCGCTGACGCTGGTGCGGCGGCGCACCATCGGGGAACATCCTGCACCAACGTCTACTGCAGCTACCCTGACGGGGGCCTCTTCGCACGTCCTCTATCCCTCATTTCGATGGCACAACTATTGCGTTGCAATATTCAAGTGACTTGAATTTAAAGAAAACACCACGTATTAATGCGTACTTTAGATCAGGCAACTTGTATCAAAACCGTCGTGGTTCGGCTGTTCCGTGTGACTTAAGTGTGGCTTATACAAGGGGAAAAAAGTGCGCAAGAAAAATACCGCAGGTGTTGCAACGGCGATCTGGACTATCAGCGCCGCGCTGGGACTGATCGCTGTTCCGGCCATAGCCAAGGACGTCGTCAAGATCGCCTTCATCGGGCCGCTGACTGGCGGCGTGTCCTCGATCGGACTGGGCGGACGCAATTCGGCCGACCTCGCCGTGCGTGTGCGCAATGCCGATCCGAAGTCGAAGTACACCTACCAGCTCGTGGTGCAGGACGACGAATGCAAGCCCAACGTGGGCGTGCAGGTCGCCACCAAGGTCGCCGCCGACAACAGCATCATCGCCGGCGTCACGCATTTCTGTTCGGCGGTCGCGATGGGTACTGTCGGGGTCTACAACCGTTTCGGCATGCCGGCGGTAGTCTGGGGCGCCGTGCTACCGGACATCACCTACGGCAACAACTTCAAGGAAATCCACCGTATCAACGGCACCATGGTCAACCAGAGCGAAGTCTCGGCCAAGTTCATGACCGGGCTGGGCTACAAGAA
Source organism: Actimicrobium antarcticum (assembly GCF_039536745.1). Classification (NCBI taxonomy): domain Bacteria; kingdom Pseudomonadati; phylum Pseudomonadota; class Betaproteobacteria; order Burkholderiales; family Oxalobacteraceae; genus Actimicrobium; species Actimicrobium antarcticum. The sequence goes on along the minus strand of NZ_BAAAZE010000005.1, from coordinate 984 downwards.
GTGGGCAATCATCCACGACACCACCGACTATGGCAAAGGCCATAACAAGTACTTTTCCGAGAACCTGAAGAAAGACGGCGGCACCGTCGTCGCGACCTTCGGCGTCACCGCCGACCAGCAGGACTTTAGCAGCGAACTGACCAAAATCCGCGAACTCAAGCCCGACGTCGTCTACTTCGGCGGCCTGACACCACTGGGCGTGCGCATCCGCACCCAGATGGAAAAACTGGGCATCAAGGCAGAATTCCAGGGCACCTCCGGCATCAAGTCCGACGCCTACATCCAGGGCATGAGCAAGGAACTGGCCGAAGGCTCGGTGGCGTTCCTCGAAGGCGCGCCGTGGGAAAAACTGCCAGGTGGTCTGGCCTTCACTGCCAAGTACCAGCAGCAAAAGTTTGGCGAACCACCGGAAGCCTACGGACCGTTTGCGTATGCCGCCGCCAACCTGATCATGGATGCGATCGAGAAGGTTGGTCCGGATCGCAAGAAAGTACGTGACGTGCTCAACGCGACCAAGGATGTCGACACCATCATCGGGAAGGTGACCTTTGATGATCATCGGCAGAACATCGTGCCGCTGGTGACCAAGTATGTGGTCGAAGATGGGAAATGGGCGATTTGGGAAGACAGTAGTTATGGGAAGGGGACGCGAAAGCTGCCGGGGTTGTAATCGGACACGGATGCCGTGGGCATTGGATAGGGGGGTAGGTTGGGCTGCGAAGCCCAACATGCGTCGAGCTTCCTGGGCGGTTGGCGGTTGGCGGTTGGCGGTTGGCGGTTCGCCGTGCGCCGTGCGCCGTGCGCCGTCTGCGGTCTGCGGTAGCTAAAACGGGTTGCGCTCCGTTGATGCAAGCCGGATGCGGGCCGGCAGCCGGTTCTTTGCGAGGCGGCGTTGCGGCTTTGGGTCGTAGGTTGGGCTGCGAAGCCCAACATGCGTCAGGTTGCTTTGCGGGTCGCGGCGACGCGGGGGCTGCGGGCTGCGTT
>NZ_BAAAZE010000004.1:0-1214 GCF_039536745.1 Actimicrobium antarcticum | reverse complement strand
TATTTGGTGGGCACCACTTTGGCGGGTCAATGGCGTGCTGTACAGACGTCGTTGGTGAGGCGCTTACGATTGGTGGGTAATGGTGCGTAGTGCACTACTCGTGATAATTTGTGAAAAAACGCAATTCTTAAATTCCTCCTTTTTTGAGGAACCAACAATTTACATGTGACACTTAATATATAACGTCAGCCGTTACTCAAAACCGCAATGCCCGGCTGATTTTTATTAACGTTATAGGAGATGATCATGGGTGCAGCATCAACGATCGGTTTCGTAGCCAACACCGCAATTGCACTTGGTGGAGAAGCAACACTAACCTCCATTTCGGCTGCGACAACAGCACTGGCAATTGAAGGAGCAATGGACTCTTTCAAGGGTGCGCAGCAATCGACGCTACTCAAAAAAGAAGCCATTCAACAGGGCCTGTGGTCACAAGTTACAAAGCAAGCGGATGCGCAGGCAGGCAGAGCAGCTAAATCAGCAGACAGCTGGAATCAAATGTAACTGAGAAACCATTTATTAAAATTCAACATTACTGTTGTAAAAAATTAAGCTTTTGATAATTTCATATCGCACGCTTTTCAAATTCATATCATCCGACGATGACTGATTTATGTGAGCGAGGCCTGATAAGAAATAAATATGACCAAAGGATGCAATCTCTTGCATGATTTTTTAAGCACATTGTTTTTTGGAGGTAAGTATGGCTTTTTCATTGTCCCAATTCACTCAGGATAGTAATACCCAAAATGAGGCTCAATATAAGTTTCAGATAGATGCGAGCAAACAGATGCAAAGTTTGACTCAGCAAGCTGCCGATGACGCGCTATGGCGTGCTGCACAAAATAACGCGATGGCAAAAGTTAAAGGGATGTCAAAACTTGCAGAGGCTGCGAACCAGCTTAGCTGATATGCGATTAAAGTAATTGCATCATTGATGCTGTAAATTACGGTGTGAACATATAACAATACAATAAAGAATGGCTCGTCTCATGACGGGCCATTTTATTGGCATATAATTCAGTTTGACTAATTTTCACTGTGAGAAGTGTAATACCGCATAGCGTATGCATGCTACGCAACCGGGCTGCAACATCGAATTCCAAGAGTGGATACTCAGTGTGCAATCATTACGCGTAAACGCAATCCGCCCCGACAGCGAACTGTCGGGGCGGATTGGTTACTGCGTATAACTGAGCCTGACGATGACCTAC
>NZ_BAAAZE010000003.1:153098-221869 GCF_039536745.1 Actimicrobium antarcticum | reverse complement strand
GACCGTGAAACGACGTTGCGCCGATGATAGTGCGTCAACACGTGTGAAAGTAGGTCATCGTCAGGCTCAGTTATACGCAAGTCACAAGACGGTCCATCAAGAAATTGGTGGGCCGTTTTGCATTGGTAACGAATTAATTTGCAATAGGCAGGCAATCGAGCGCTTGTCGCAATATTTTTACAGATTATGTTTTTTGAGGTGTCCAAGGTAATGGATATCGCCTGAAACGGACCGGTCAAGCCTGATGACCATAGCGCGTCGGTACCACCCCTTCCCATCCCGAACAGGACCGTGAAACGACGTTGCGCCGATGATAGTGCGTCAACACGTGTGAAAGTAGGTCATCGTCAGGCTCAGTAACAAGCAGTACCAGAGATGGCCCTTCGCAAGAAGGGCCATTCTGCGTTTACGACCGCATTTCGTATCGATGCAGGATGTCAAAATCGGAACGTGATGCAAAGCGAAGATACCTGACCAGGTCAAGCTACGTTCTGCAGTCCTCGCATTCCAGCTTTATGCGCAACTCTGAAATCAGAGTGGGAGTGTGATTTGTAGAAATGTCTTCAGAGAAAAACAGGCGTCTGTCGCAGTGCCGCTGAAAATTCTCCAAGGCAAAACGCTGGCCGTGAAGTGCGTTTCAGATCACATTGTTAAGTACGGCATTAGCTTTAATCTGTTCCAATAGGTGTCGAGATCACTGTCCGGTAGAACGACAAGTGATTACCACGCTAGAAAAAAGGAGGTTTTGCATGAAAACCCGCACGCTGTTGTTACTTATTGTGTTCGCTGCCATTGCAGGATTCGCCGCGCTGAACTGGACGGCATTCACTACGCCCACCAACCTGTCTCTGGGCGTTGCCGATGTCCAGGCGCCGCTAGGATTAGTCATGCTGGGCTTACTGGGCTTGCTGATTGCCTTCTTCCTGATTTTCGTGCTGTATCTGCAAACGTCAGTGCTGTTCGAGACACGTCATCATGCCAAGGAATTACGCACCAACCGGGAACTGGCCGATCAGGCCGAAGCCTCGCGCTTCACGGAGTTGCGGGTGGTGCTGGAAGCCGGCCTGCAGCGTCAGGCCGATCTGGATGCGCAGTCCCGGTTCGCTGTCCTGGCCAGGGTGGACAAGCTTGATGCAGATATGCGCGCTGCCCTGGAACAGTCGGAGTTGTCGATCAGCGCCAGCGTCGGGGAGCTAGAAGATCGCGTAACGCGCAATAGTGAGGGCAGGTCGGTCAATGTGATTTCTTGACGGCTGACGGTAGTTAAAAGCCAGAGTGGCTTGATCATCCGCAGACGATCAAGCCATCGATGACTCAGCCAGTAATACCAAGTCGTTTCCGGGTTGCCGAGAGCAACGCCGCATTGTACGGATGCAGGTTTTCGATAAACAGGATCTCTGCTTCGACCGGTTCGGTCAGGCACATTTCCAGCATGACCGGTCCATCATCTTCCACGCCCAGAAAATCCTTGCTCCAGCGATTCTTGCGGTGTGTCCGTAAAATTTCGCAGCCCAGTTCCGCCAGGGGAACCGGTACGCCAGCCTCAACGGCGGCCAATTGCCATTCATCCCAGAATGCGGGCGGTGTTGCTTGATCATTCATGCGTTATCGTGTCCTGAAAATGTAAAAGAGAAGCCGTAGCCGGACTGGACCCTACTCGTGATGACGTGTTTGATCAAGCAAAAACAGTCCGTCGCACATCAGCCAGGTCGGCCCATCCTGAATAACTCTCCCGGCCCTACCGAAAAATAATCAGCCGGACCACCGCCACGCAGCACATGACCTGCGCGCGCCGTATCGTAGACACCGCCGTCGAGCAGCGATTCGGCAATATGCACGGCTACCACTTCACCAAGAATCAGCCAGCTGGGTACCTTTTCACCATCGGCGCGTTGCAGCTGGATGATCTGGGTGCAGCGGCACTCGAACGACACATGGCTTTCGGCGACGCGCGGTACCTTGATCAGGCGCGACGCCACAGGTGTCAAGCCGGCGAGATCAAATTCGCTGACATCCGGTGCTGCCGGCGCGCTAGTCTGATTCATCGCCTCGGCGAGATCACGTGTCACAAGATTCCAGGCGAACTCGCCGGTTTGTTCGATATTTCTTACGGTGTCCTTGTAGCCGACACTCGAAAAACCCACGATTGGTGGCGTGTAGTTGAAGGCATTGAAAAAACTGTAGGGCGCGAGGTTAAACGCACCTTCGGCATTGCACGATGAGATCCAGCCGATCGGACGGGGTCCGACGATGGCATTGAAGGGATCATGCGGCAGGCGATGGCCGTCGCGTGGCTCATAAAAATGGAACGGTTCGGACATCGGTTTCCCCGGAAAGCTGCGTCGATTGGTCAAAGAGATGGGCTAAAAGCGGCACTAAAACCAGTACTGAATAACCGTCTTTAAAACTTGTAGCCGATACGCGCAACGGCAAAGTTGACGCCATTATTCGGTTGCTTGATGCCGCCATTCGAAAAATGCGTCACCCTCAATGACAGATCCAGCCCGCTGGCCAACGTGTAACCGAGGCCAAGATGCGTACCGAATTGCAGGTTGGTCGACAAGCGGCGACCAAAGTTGTCGTAGACGTCGGAATTGATATGCGGGCCCAGTCCTGCCTCGGCATACACGCCCTGATGATTCAATCCTTGCCAGCGCAACGTCGGTGTGAAGCCGATATCGAGAAACGTCTGGGTAGCCCCAACGCGATTTTCAAACTGGTTCGCACGCCAGACTGCCGCCGTCAAATCCCAATATCCCCAAATTTCCGACTTGTCCGAGCGCATCCATTGCTGATCCATATTCCATTGCATGCCGAGGCGATAGATCTGCGATTTATTGCCGGTACCGACCTCCGCCGACATCGAATCGACTGCCATCGACGCACTACTGGCAACGCATAACAGACAGCCAATGACCAGTGCCTTGAAACTTTTTGTGTTGCTCATGCGAACTCCCGACGGATAACATTATGGAATGGCCTCAGAGTGCTGAAAGACAGCGCTGAAAACCACGAGTAGCGACAAAGCAGCCGCTACTTTGAATGGGGGCCATTATTGCCAATAACGGGTGGACAATGCAATGAAATGGATCCATGCAGAGCATCGAAAATTGAATTATTTTTTCGCGTAAAACGTCCAGCTGTGAAATCCCGCATTCAGCAGACATCAATGTGCTGTCAAAAATTCCTGTCCGCAGCACCAACCGAAAGACTATGTTGACCAATCACACACAACTTCCCGGCATTGCGTTTCTTGGAACCGGGCTGATGGGCCATCCAATGGCAAGCCGTTTGCTGGCCGCCGGCTACCGCGTGACGGTATGGAACCGTACGGCATCCAAAGCCAGTTCACTCCGCGCATCGGGAGCACGGCTGGCCGACACGCCAGCGCAGGCCGTCGCCAGCGCGGACGTGATCATCACGATGCTCGAAGCAGGGCCGGTGGTGGCCGATGTCATCGCGGCCGCCATCGCGTCAATACCGCGCGGCGCACTGGTCATCGACATGAGTTCGATACGCCAGGATGAAGCGCTGACATTGCATGCGGTTCTCGACAGTCACGGCATTGCCTGCCTGGATGCACCAGTGTCCGGCGGCGTTCTTGGGGCAGAAGCAGGAACACTGGCGGTCATGGCCGGCGGTTCAACAGCAGACTTCCAGCGCGCCGAAGCCATCCTGCACGTGTTCGGGCGACCCACACTGGTCGGCGGAGCGGGTGCCGGACAAGTCGCCAAGTTGTGCAATCAGCTCATCGTCGGTGCGACATTGAATGTGATTGCCGAAGCGCTGCTGCTGGCCCAGGCGGCCGGTGCAGATCCGGCCGCCGTCAGGCACGCACTGCGTGGCGGATTTGCCGAAAGCCGGCTGCTGGAAGTGCATGGCCAGCGCATGCTGGACCGCAATTTCAAGCCGGGTGGTCAGGTACGCAGCCAGGCCAAGGACATGGACAATATTCTGCTGGCGGCAAGTGCTGCCGGCGTGACATTGCCGGTGGCCGAGCTGGTGCGGGCGAACTATCAACGGCTGGGACCCGACCTGGCCGCAGCCGACCAGTCCGCCATCCTGCTGGGCATTGAAATGGCTAATCCCGGCGTGCGGCTCGGTACCGCTGCGGACAAACTGGCGTGATGCGCGCTTAGCCCTGGTCCAGCGCCAGCATTGCGAAGCTGGCCAGCCAGTGCGTTCCCACATAGTCACCCGCCACTACATGCGGCAACGCAGCGGCGAGGTGGTGCCGGATGGCTGCTGTAACAGGCACCTGTAGCGCGGATGGCAGGTCGTTTTTCAGCATCGTCCAGCACCAGGCACGCGACAGGTTCAGGCCATCCAGATGCGACATTTTCGGATCGGTGCGGTCACTGGCATGGACTGGCTCCAGCCAGGTTTGCATGGTCCCGGATGACGGACAAAACTGCTGCCACCACGCGCTAAAAGCGGGTGCATCGAGCAGGCGTTGCATCAGCGCCGCCTCGATCAATCCACCCGACAGGAAATCATCGCCGCCCGGCTCGTATCCGGCCGGATAGCTGGCGTCTGCGGCAAACCAGTCATGTGCGCTGGTACGAATCTGCGCGTGCAGCACGCCGTGGCCGGTAGCCTGCGCATACTCCATCGCGAACAGCAGACCGAACGCGCTGTTGGCATGCGTGCCAGCACGGATCGGAAATTGCGCCAGCGGCAGGAAGTGCAGATAGCGCTCGGCAAACGCATCTGCCAGCGGTTGCACGGCGTCGCACCAGTTGCGAGCGCGTGGCAGCGAGGTCGCCAGCGCCATCAATTCAACCTGCAATTTAAGCAGCCAGGCCCAGCCATACGTGCGCTCGAAGGTGGAACGTGATGGCTGATGCAGGTAGGCGACTTCCATCGCGATGTGGGCACTACTGAAGCGTTCGTCGAATACTGCGGTGATCTCGTCTGCCTCCGGCAATGACGGGTACCGGCGCAGCAATCGCGCCAGCAACCAGTGCATGTGTACCGATGAATGCCAATCGTAACTGCCGAAGAACACCGGATGCAGATCGCGCGGTGTACGCACGTCGATCGCCGAATTGATCACGTGATCGAGCTTGTTCGGATACTCCTGCGCGATGTTGACCAGCGCCACGCGGGCAAATCCGGAAGCGTCGATGGGCATTTGCGACATCGGCTCAGGAATCGGCTCAAGCATCGGCCACGCCAACTGGCAGCGACGCTTCGGCCAGCCGCACCCAGTACGTCGCACCAATCGGCAACAGGTCATCGTTGAAGTCGTAGCTCGGGTTGTGCAGGTTGCACGGTCCCAGGCCATGGCCCATGTCCCGATGGTCGCCTTCGCCGTTGCCGATGAAGACATAACAGCCCGGCATCGCCTGCAACATGAACGCGAAATCCTCCGAGCCCATGGTCGGTTCGACGCTGGCATTGACGTGGTCGGTGCCGACGATCTGGCGCAGCACATCGACGGCGAAAGCGGTCTGTTCGGGATGATTGATCAACGGCGGATAGTTGCGCTTGAAATTGAATTCGGCGGTCGCATCGAATGCCGCCGCAGTGTGGGTGGCGACATCGCGCATGCGCTGCTCGATCAGGTCCAGCACCTCGATGGTGAAGGTGCGCACCGTTCCAATCAGCGTTGCTTCATCCGGGATCACATTGGTCGCGCTGCCAGAATGGATCTGCGTGATCGACAACACGCCGGCATCCAGCGGGCTCTTGTTGCGCGACACAATGGTTTGCCAGCTCTGTGCCACCTGCACCGCCACCATGATCGGATCGATACCTTTGTGCGGTTGCGCCGCATGCGCGCCCTTGCCCTTGATGATCACCTCGAACTCGTTTGACGACGCCATCATCGGACCCGGCGTCACGCCAAAGGTGCCCACTGCCTGTCCCGGCCAGTTGTGCATGCCGTACACCGCCTGCATCGGGCAACGTTCGAACAAACCGTCTTCAATCATCCGCCTGGCGCCAGCGCCGCCTTCTTCGGCCGGCTGAAAAATCACATACACCGTGCCATCGAAATTGCCATGCAACGACAAATGATGGGCCGCACCCAGCAGCATCGCCGTGTGGCCGTCATGACCGCATGCATGCATCTTGCCGTCGGTTGTCGAGCGGTGCGCAAAGGTATTCGATTCCTGAACTGGCAACGCATCCATATCGGCGCGCAGGCCAATCGCGTTGGTACTGCTACCGCGCTTGATGATGCCAACCACACCCGTCACACCCATGCCACGCAGCACCGGAATGCCCCATTCGGTCAGTTTTGCGGCGACCACGTCGGCGGTACGCTGTTCTTCGTAGCACAGCTCCGGATGGGCATGAATATTGCGTCGTATGGCTTGTAGCTCGGAATGGAATTCAACGATCGGATCGATCAATTTCATGGCGTTCACCTGAGTGTTTGCAGAATGGACGGGGACGGTTATCGCCGGATATGTCGCAGCAGTCAGGATGCGATCCTGTTTTTTATGCGGATACCGGGCGGTAACTTGCACCGCAAGTTGTGTATATTACGCTGGCACCGTCAGAGTGTGTTCAACCTATAGGAGAGCTTTATGCGTTTGTTGCCATCATCGAAATTCGTCCGAAATAATCTGCTTGCCTCGGCGCTTGCCGCGCTGTTCGTGTTTGCCGCGCCAGTCGCCTCTGCGCAGGAATTCAAACTGGCGATGAGTTCGCCACCGACCTCGATGGACCCGCATTTCTACAACCTGTTTCCGAACCTGAACGTGTCCGACCACATGTTCGAAACGCTGGTCACGATGGATGCCGACAGTAAGGTCATCGCCGGACTGGCCGAATCCTGGACCTTAATCAACAATCTGACGTGGGAATTCAAACTGCGCAAAGGCGTCAAGTTCCACGACGGCAGCGAGATGACCGCCGATGATGTCGCATGGTCGATGGAACGTCCGTCGCTGATCGTTGGCAGTCCCGGCAAGATGGATGTCTACACCAAGGCCATCATCAATAAAAAAGTCATCGACGCCCATACGATCCGCTTCACTACCAAGGAACCGTATCCTCTGTTGCTGGCCGACCTGACCTCGATCTACATCGTCTCGCGCAAAGCTACCACCGGCTTGTCGAGCGATGATTTTTCGAGTGGCAAAGGCATGGTCGGTACCGGCCCCTACAAATTCGTCAAGTTTCAGCGCGATGACCGCCTTGAGATGGACCGCAACGAAGCCTACTGGGGCAAGAAACCGGCCTGGTCCAAAGTGACGCTGCGCTTCATTCCGAACGGCTCAACCCGACTCGCCGCGCTGCTGGCTGGCGATGTGCAGGCGATCGAAAATGTACCGACACCCGACCTCGCCAAAGTGCGCGCCGACCCGAATATCTCGCTGTATTCCAAAGTCTCGCATCGCGTCATCTATCTGTTCCCGGATACCGCGCGTGAAAAGTCGCCGTTCATCACGGACAAGGACGGCAAGCCGCTCGACAAGAATCCGTTGCAGGACCAGCGCGTGCGCGCAGCCCTGTCGATGGCCATTAATCGCGATGCGATCCGCGACCGCGTGATGGAGGGCTTGTCCGAGCCGACCAACAACCTCGTCCCGGCCACCCTGTTCGGCTACAACCCGGCGCTGAAAGTGGTCAAGTACGATCCTGAAGGTGCCAAGAAATTGCTGGCCACTGCTGGCTATCCGAACGGTTTCGGGCTAACGCTGCATACACCGAACAATCGTTACGTCAACGATGAAAAAGTCGCCCAGACCATCGCCCAAATGTTCTCGCGCATCGGTGTCGCAACCAAAGTCGAAGGCTTGCCGATGTCCATCTACTCGGCCCGCGGCGCCAAGCAGGAATACTCGCTCGGCCTGCTCGGCTGGGGCGCGCAGACCGGCGAAGTCTCGTCGCCATTGCGCGCACTGGCTGCCTGCGACAATCCGGCCAGAGGTTTTGGCGGATTCAACTGGGCCAAGTACTGCAATCCGAAAATGGATGTGCTGCTGACGCAGGCGCTCAATACTGTCGATGACAAGGCGCGTCTGAAGCTGCTGCAGGATGCCACGGCCATCGTCATCAACGACGGCGGGCTGATTCCGTTGCATCAGCAAGTCACCACCTGGGCGACCAAAAAAGGCATCGCTTACATCCCGCGTACCGACGAGCGTACCCACGCTTATCAGTTCGTCCAGCAATAACTGACGCCATCACGCCCGCTGCCTGCCGCATGCGGGCGTGACGCTGTCCCAGGATTCAGGTTTCCCCATGCTCGTATTTATCATTCGCCGACTGCTGCAAAGCCTGGTCGTGCTGCTGGTCATGTCGTTGCTGGTGTTTGTCGGTGTGTACGCGATCGGTAACCCGATCGACATGCTGATCAGCCCCGATGCCGACCAGATGGATCGCCTTCGTACCATCGCCGCTTTCGGGCTCGACAAGCCGCTGTGGGAACAATATTTTCTGTTCGTGAAGAACGCTCTCGCCGGCGACATGGGCCGTTCGTACGCTTTCTCGACTCCGGCCCTGACGCTGATCATCGAACGCATGCCGGCCACCATGGAGCTGGCCATCGTCGCCATCATCATGTCGATCGTGCTCGGCATTCCGCTCGGCCTGTGGGCCGGCTTGCGGCCCAACGGCATCGCCGGCAAGACCATCATGGCGGTCTCCATCCTCGGCTTTTCGCTGCCGACGTTCTGGGTGGGCCTGATGCTGATCATGGTGTTTGCGGTGCAGCTCGGCTGGTTGCCGTCCAGCGGACGCGGGCCGACCACCTTGTTGCTGGGCGTGCCGGTCAGCTTTCTGTCGGTCGACGGGTTGCGGCATCTGCTGATGCCGGCGTTTAACCTGGCACTGTTCAATATTGCGCTGGTGATTCGCCTGACCCGTGCCGGCGCGCAGGAAGCGCTGCTGCAGGATTACGTCAAGTTCGCCCGCGCCAAGGGGCTGTCGAACACACGCATCATCGGCGTGCATGTTCTGAAAAATATCCTGATCCCGATCGTCACCGTCATCGCGCTGCAATTCGGCTCGATCATCGCTTTTGCCATCGTCACCGAATCGGTGTTCGCCTGGCCCGGCATGGGCAAGCTCATCATCGACTCGATCCGCTTCCTTGACCGTCCCGTGATCGTCGCTTACCTGATGCTGATCGTCGTGATTTTCATCTTCATCAACCTGGTGGTCGACGTGATGTATTCGCTGCTCGATCCACGAGTGCGCTTGTCCGACACCAAAGGCTGACCATGGAAAACACCCCACCGCAAGTCGCTGTCGAGACGCCATTCCGGCGTTTCCTGCGCAATTTTTTCAGTAGCAAAATTGCCACCGCCGGTTTCATTTTGCTGGCCGTGATCGTCGTGGCAGCGCTGTTCGCACCCTGGCTCTCGCCGCAGGACCCGTACGATTTGTCGCGCCTGGACGTGATGGATTCGCGCATGCAGCCCGGCGCCATGTCGGTCGATGGCCAGCTCAAGTTCCTGCTTGGTACCGACGAGCAGGGCCGCGACATGCTCTCGGCGATCCTGTATGGCGTGCGCATTTCGGTGGCCGTCGGTGTTGCCAGCACCGTCATCGCACTGCTGATCGGCCTGACGCTGGGCCTGCTGGCCGGTTACTCGGGCGGCCGCACCGAAGCCTTCATCATGCGCGTGGCCGACATCCAGTTATCGTTCCCGCCGATCCTGATTGCGCTGATTCTGCTGGCCCTGACCGGACAAGGTGTCGGCAAGATCATCATCGCGCTGGTAGCCGTGCAGTGGGCGTATTACGCCCGTACCGCACGCAGTGCCGCGCTGGTCGAACGCAAGAAGGAGTACATCGAAGCCGCCACCGCGCTGGGCCTGTCGCCGCTGCGCATCATGCTGCGGCATTTGCTGCCGAACTGCCTGCCGCCACTGATCGTGATCTCGGCGCTGCAAGTGGCGTCGGCGATTTCGCTGGAAGCGACCTTGTCCTTTCTCGGCCTCGGCTTGCCGGTCACCGAACCGTCGCTCGGCCTGCTGATTGCCAACGGCTTTCAATACCTGTTGTCCGGCAAATACTGGATCAGCTTTTTCCCGGGGATCGCCTTGCTGCTGACGGTGGTGGCGATCAACCTGGTGGCGGATCAACTGCGCGACGTGCTCAATCCGCGCCTGCAAACGCAATGAAGGCCGACCCGATGATTCCTACTCTCAGTGTGGCGCACCTGCACACGCAATTCACCACCCGCGCCGGCATCGTCAAGGCAGTCGATGATGTCTCGTTTTCAGTCATGCCCGGCCAGATCATGGGCCTGGTCGGCGAATCCGGTTCCGGAAAATCGATGACCGGTTATTCGATCATGGGCCTGATCGACCATCCCGGCCAAGTCACGCAAGGGTCGATCCTGCTGCAGGGCCGCGAGCTGCGCGGCATACCGGCCGAGGCGATGCGCACCATCCGCGGCGACCGCATCGCAATGATTTTCCAGGACCCGATGATGACGCTCAATCCGGTCCTGCGCATCGATACGCAGATGATGGAAGCCGTGCTGGCACATCACAACGTCAGCAAGGACACCGCCCGTGCGATGTCGCGCGATGCGCTGGCGCGGGTCGGGATTCCCTCGCCCGATGAACGCTTGCTGGCGTATCCGCACCAGTTCTCGGGCGGCATGCGCCAGCGCGTCGCGATTGCGATTGCGCTGTTTAACAAGCCCGACCTGATCATTTGCGACGAGCCGACCACCGCGCTCGATGTCACGATCCAGGGCCAGATCCTGTACGAGATGCAGAAGCTGTGCCGCGAATCCGGCACCGCGCTGATCTGGATTACGCATGACCTGTCGGTGGTGGCCGGACTGGCCGATACCGTGTGCGTCATGTACGCCGGAAAAATCGTCGAAAGCGGTACCGTCCGGCAGGTGCTGGAACAGCCGCGTCACCCGTACACGCACGGCTTGATTGCCTCTGCGCCATCGCGCAATCCGCGCGGCCAGCCATTGCGGCAGATCCCCGGCATGACACCGTCGCTGCTCAATTTGCCGACCGGTTGCGCATTCCGCGAGCGCTGTGATCGCGCCAGTGCTGCCTGCCTCGAATCGCCCCCGCTGGACCAGGCCGACGGCCGCGCACTGCGCTGCTTCCATCCGATCCACACCCTGGTCGAGGCCGCCTGATGATCGACAATCAATCAACACCCATGCTGGAACTGCGCGGCGTCAGCAAGCGCTTCGTCAAATCACTCGATACGGCGGCCCGGATTGCCAATGTGTTCGGTGCCGGCGCAAAAGAAGAAGTGGTCCATGCAGTCGATGATGTCGACCTCGTGATTCAGCGTGGCGAAGTGGTCGGTCTGGTCGGTGAATCCGGTTGCGGCAAATCGACACTGGGCCGCATGGCGGTCGGATTGCACAGCCTGTCGTCAGGCTCGCGGCGCTGGAAGGGAGAGGACATCGACGCGCTCGATCCGGCGCAGCGACGCCTGAAGCAGCTCGGTATCCAGATGATTTTTCAGGACCCGTATGCTTCCCTCAATCCGCGCATGCGCGTGCTCGATATCATTGGTGAGGCACCGGTTGCGCACAAGATGATCGGCGCGCGCGAGCAGGTCGAGTACGTCGAGAACTTGCTACAGCGAGTGGGTCTGGACCCGGCTGTACTGCGCCGCTTTCCGCATCAGTTTTCGGGTGGCCAGCGGGCCCGCGTCGGGATTGCACGGGCACTGGCGGTACGTCCGGAATTCCTGGTCTGCGATGAAGCCGTGGCCGCGCTCGACGTTTCGATCCAGGCGCAGGTACTCAACCTGTTCATCCGCTTGCGCGATGAATTGAACCTGACGTATCTGTTCATCAGTCACGACCTCGGCGTGGTCCGGCATCTCTCGGACCGCGTGGTTATCATGTACCTTGGACGGGTAGTCGAATCGGCGCCTGCCGATGCCGTATTTGGTCATGCCAATCATCCGTACACGCAGGCGCTGCTGGCGTCGGCGCCGAAACTGGAAGTGCGCAAGACAGAATTTTTTGCGGTGCGCGGAGAAATCCCGTCGCCGCTGAATCCGCCAGCCGGTTGTCATTTTCATCCGCGCTGTCCGCATGCGATGGCGCGCTGCAGCGTCGAAAAACCGCTGCTGAAAGAAGTGGCACCGGCGCATTTTTCGGCCTGCCATCTGAACGATCAACGCTGACTCTTTGAAAGGCTAGAACCATGACAACGAACCCCAAACAGCCCTCGGCTGAACTGATGGCGATGATCGAACGACTGGTCGCCTTTCCGACCGTCTCGCGTGACTCGAATCTGGGACTGATCGAATATGTGCGTGACTACCTGGCTGGCATGGGCGTCAAGTCGCGCCTGACCTATGACGCGACCGGCAAAAAGGCCAACCTGTTTGCCACCATCGGCGAAGGCAGCCGTCCCGGCCTGGTGTTGTCCGGCCACACCGACGTGGTGCCAGTCGATGGCCAGGCCTGGGATACCGATCCGTTCAAGGCCACTGTGGTCGGCGACAAGCTGTTCGGCCGTGGCACCGCCGACATGAAAGGCTTCATCGCCAACGCCCTGATGATCGCGCCGAAATTCCTCGCCACGAAGATGGATGCGCCGCTGCACCTGGCGCTATCGTATGACGAAGAAGTGGGTTGCATCGGTGTGCGCAGCCTGATCAAGGATCTGAGCGAGATCGGCCTGAAAACCGCCGGTTGCATCGTCGGAGAACCGACCATGATGCAACCGATCATCGCGCACAAGGGCACCCACCGTTTCCGTTGCTGCATCACCGGCCGCGAGGCGCATTCGAGCTACACCACGCAGGGCGTCAACTCGATCGAGTACGCCGCACGCATCATCGTCTACATCCGCCAGATGGCGGACCGGCTGGCGCAACTCGAAGAGCGCGATTACGCCTTCACGGTGCCGTTCACGACACTGCAAACCGGCACCATCAAGGGCGGACTGGCCTCGAACATCGTGCCGAAGGATTGCGAATTCAATTTCGAGGCACGTACGATGCCGGGTGCATCAGCCGACCGGTTTTATCAGGAAATCCAGGACTTCGCGGCGACGCTGTTGCCGGAAATGCTACGGGTCGAGCCGAACGCTGCAATCCGGTTCGAGATGCTGGCGAGCGCACCGGGCATGAGCGCGCAAGAGAGCGATGCCATCGTCCGCCTGGCAGCCGGACTGTCGCGCAACAAGCCCAATGGCGCGGTGTCGTACGGCACCGAAGCCGGACTGTTTCACGAGGCCGGTATTCCGTCGGTGATTTGTGGTCCCGGCGACATCGAGCAGGCGCATCGGCCGAATGAATTCGTCTCGCTGGAACAGCTCGCGCACTGCGAGGATTTCATGCACCGGCTGATCGATACCGAGGCCGGAAAAGGCGCCTGATACGGTTTTTGCAACACGAATTGGCACAATGCCACGCATCGCCAACGCATTCGATAATGAACTGACCACACCCTGCCGGATTCCTCGGAAATATTTTTCCGTGGACACCCTGCAGGGCTCCCGAAGCCCGCTTTCTGCGCCTATGATGTATCGAAAAGGCGCTGCCGCTTTTGCCCGTTTGCAGCTGGCGCCACCGTCCAACAGTTGACTGGAATGATTCATGACCACCACTACCGTGCGTGCGGTTTGTCCGCATGATTGTCCCGATACGTGTGCCTTGCTGGTGACCGTGGAAGACGGCGTGGCCACCGCCGTGCGCGGTGACCCGGACCATCCGACCACCGCCGGCGTGCTGTGCACGAAGGTCTCGCGCTACACCGAACGCACCTACCATCCCGACCGCCTGCTGCATCCGCTCAAACGTGTCGGCCCCAAAGGTGCTGGCAAGTTTGTTCGCATCAGCTGGGATGAAGCGATCGACACCATCGCCACCCGGCTGGGTGGCATTGCTGCAACCAACCCGCAAGCGATCCTGCCCTACAGCTATGCCGGCACGATGGGGCTGGTGCAGGGCGAAGCGATGGCCTCGCGGTTTTTCAACCGGCTCGGTGCTTCCCATCTGGAGCGCACCATCTGCGCTGCCGCCGGTGGTGCGGGTTACAAGTACACCATCGGTGCACGCGTGGGCATGGACACCGAGCAGTTTCAGAACGCCAAACTGATCCTGATCTGGGGCGGCAATCCGATCGCCTCGAACCTGCATCTGTGGATGCGCGTGCAAGAAGCCAAGCGCAACGGCGCGAAGTTGATCGCGATCGATCCGTACCGCTCGCTGACCGCCGAAAAATGCCACCAGCATATTGCGCTGTTGCCCGGCACCGATGCGGCATTGGCGCTGGGCCTGATGCACGTACTGATTGCAGACAATTTGCTTGACCACGATTACATTGCACACCACACGTTGGGTTTCGAACAGCTGCGCGAGCGGGCCGCCGAGTGGCCGCCGGAACGGGTCGCCGAGGTCTGCGGCATCACTGCCGGGGAAGTCGTTGGGCTGGCGCGCGAATACGGTACGTCGGCGCTGCGCGGCGAGGGTGTGGCGATCCGCGTGAACTACGGTTTGCAGCGGGTCCACGGTGGCGGTATGGCAGTGCGCAACATTACCTGCCTGCCGGCACTGGTCGGCGCCTGGCGCATTGCGGCAGGCGGCGTTCAGTTGTCGACCTCTGACAGTTTTCCGAAAAACAAAGCCGCGCTGGAACGGCCCGATCTGTCCAGCAACGACACGCCGGTTCGCACCATCAACATGAGCACCATCGGCGACGATCTGCTGCGCGATGCGTCACCCGAATTCGGTCCGAAGATCGCTGCATTGATCGTCTACAACTCCAACCCGGTCGCGGTCGCGCCGGAGTCCGGCAAGGTGATGCAGGGCTTCGCACGCGAGGATCTGTTTACAGTCGTGCTGGAGCACTTCCAGACCGACACCGCCGACTACGCCGACATCGTTCTGCCAGCCACGACCCAGCTCGAACATGTGGACGTGCATTCGACCTACGGTCATCTGTACATGATGGCCAATAATGCGGCGATCGCGCCGCTGGGCGAAGCAAAACCGAATACCGAATTCTTCCGGTTGCTGGCCGCGCGCATGGGGTTTGATGATGCGTGTTTTAGCGACAGCGATGATGCGATCGCCTCGAACGCATTCGACAAGACGCATGTGCACGCCATTCATTTTGACTGGAACTCCCTGAAGCGCACCGGCTGGCAAAAATTGGTCGTGCCGGATGCGCCGTTTGCCAACGGCGGCTTTCCGACGCTTTCCGGCAAATGCGAGTTCTACTCGGCGCAGATGCTGGCCGACGGATTTGATCCGCTGCCAGCGTATATCGCACCGCACGAGTCGGTCGCCAGCAATCCGGTGCTGGGCAAAAAATATCCGCTGGCGATGATCTCGCCACCTGCCCGCAACTTCCTCAATTCCAGCTTCGTCAATGTCACTAGCCTGCGCGCTACCGAGGGCGAACCGCATCTGGATATGCATCCGGCCGACGCTGCGCAGCGCCAGATTGTCAGCGGCGACACGGTCCGCATCTTCAATGAACGCGGCAGCTTCGAGGCCAAGGCGCGCGTCACCGATCGCGCCCGTCAGGGGCTGGTCGTGGGCCTGTCGATCTGGTGGAAAAAAATGGCAGCCGATGGCAAGAATGCCAACGAAGTAACCAGTCAGCGTTTGACGGACATGGCGGGCGGACCGACTTTTTATGACGTACTGGTCGAGGTCGAAAAACAATGACGTGACGTGTTCGGCGGGTGAGGGAGCATCATGAAATGGTGGACAGGGTTGGTAGCCGGCGCAGCCGTGCTGATGACGGGATGCGCGCAGGTGGATTACTACTTCCAGGCGGCGCAGGGGCAATTTGCGTTGCTGTCGGGTGCGCGTCCGATCGACGACTGGCTGGCTGATCCGGAGGTCGGCGACAAGCTCAAGGCACGCCTGAACAAGGTGCGCGAAATACGCCGCTATGCGGCGCGCGAACTCGGCCTGCCCGACAACAACAGCTACACCAATTATGCTGACCTGAAACGCCCGTACGTACTGTGGAATGTGGTGGCGACGCCGGAGCTGTCGATGCAGCCGGCGCAATGGTGCTTTCCGATCGCCGGATGCGTGAATTACCGGGGCTACTACAACAAGCAGGAAGCGCTCGATTACGCAGACGTGCTGCGCCGTGCCGGTTACGACGTGCAGATGTCGGGTGTTGCAGCGTATTCGACGCTGGGCTGGTTCAATGATCCGGTGTTGTCGACCTTCATCCAGTATCCCGACGGTGAACTGGCCCGGCTGGTTTTTCATGAATTGGCCCATCAGGTAGCCTATGCAAAAGGCGATACCCAGTTCAACGAATCCTTTGCCACCACGGTCGAGGAAATCGGTGTCGAACGCTGGATGGCGAAAGAGGGCGATGCGGCGATGCGCGAGAACTATCTGGTGTTCGATGGCCGCAAGCGTGATTTCCTGGGCTTGCTGGTGAAGTACCGTCGTTCGTTGGAGATCAACTATGCTCGCCAGGTAAGCGACGGTGACAAGCGGCGCGAAAAGCAACGGATTTTCAAGTCATTGAAAGCGGATTACCAGGTCCTGAAGACCGCCTGGGGTGGCTATGCCGGATACGACCGCTGGTTTGCAGAACCACTCACAAACGCGCATCTGGCGTCGGTGGCGACCTATCACGATTACGTTCCCGCCTTTCGCTCGCTGATGACGGAGCAAAAATCACTGACGAAATTTTATGGTGCGACGCGCTCGATGGCGGCGCTGGAACCGATACAGCGCAAACAGCAACTGGCGCTGCTCACGCGTAACGCGGCATTGGCGTTGGCCGATACCGGGATCAAGCGGTAGCCAATCAGTCCGGCTGACATGGCCTGTCGCGCTCCCCGGGTCGCTTTGCAGAACATATCCTCCGGTAGAACGGTTGCTCGGATATTGTTCAAAATGCTTGCGCCAGACTCCCTCGCCCGATAGCATCAGCAGTTAATAGAACGAGCGTTCCTATTTGCGGCTTACCGAATTCAAAAATCACATAACAACAGAGACAGAGGCAGAGAATGGATAAGTTTTGGCTCAATTCCTACCCGAAGAGTGTTCCGGCGGAGATCGATTACACGCAATACCGTTCGCTAGTGCATTTGCTGGAAGAGGCCTTCCGTAAATATGCCAAGCGCAATGCGTATGTCTGCATGGACCAGTTCATGACTTTTGCCGAAGTCGATGCGATGTCGCAAAAGCTCGGTGCCTGGTTGCAAAGCAAGGGCTTGAAAAAGGGTGCGCGCGTGGCCATCATGATGCCCAACGTGCTGCAATATCCGGTGGCCATCGCCGCCATTCTGCGCGCCGGTTACACGGTGGTTAACGTCAATCCGCTGTACACGCCGCGTGAGCTGGAACACCAGCTCAACGACTCCGGTGCCGAAGCCATCATCATTCTCGAAAATTTTGCGACCACGCTGGAGCAGGTGCTGCCGAAGACGCGCATCAAGCACATCGTCGTCGCCAGCATGGGCGATCTGCTCGGCATGGTCAAAGGCAGCATCGTCAACTTCGTCGTGCGCAACGTCAAAAAAATGGTGCCGGCATTTTCGTTGCCGAATGCCGTGCCGTTCAAGCGTGCGATTTCGGAAGGCGCCGCGATTGCGCTCAAGCCGACGGAGCTGGGGCACGATGACATCGCTTTCCTGCAATACACCGGTGGTACGACGGGGGTATCGAAAGGCGCGATGCTGACCCACCGCAACGTGATTGCCAACGTGCTGCAAAGCGAAGCGTGGGCTCAGCCCGCTTTGAGCAAAGAGCCGAAGGTCGAGTCGCTGACGATCGTCTGCGCCTTGCCGCTGTATCACATCTTTGCGCTGACATCGTGCTGCCTGATGGGCACCCGTCTTGGCGGCATGAATATCCTGATTCCGAACCCGCGCGACATGCCGGGCTTTATCAAGACGCTACGCAACTTCAAGATCAACATGCTGCCGGCAGTCAATACGCTGTACAACGGCCTGCTAAATCAGCCCGACTTTGCCACGCTGGATTTCTCGATGCTCAAGGTCTGCAACGGTGGCGGCATGGCGGTTCAGCAAGCGGTTGCCGACAAGTGGTTCAAGGTCACCGGATGCGCCATCGTCGAGGGCTACGGGTTATCCGAAACCGCCCCGGTGGCGACCTGCAATCCATCCGATTCCACCTCGTTCACCGGCACCATCGGATTGCCGGTGTCATCGACCGACATCGTGATTCTCGATGACCTCGGCGAGATGCTGCCGCTCGGGCAGCCCGGCGAAATCGCGATTCGTGGTCCGCAAGTGATGGCGGGTTACTGGAATTTGCCGGACGAGACCGCCAAGGTCATGACGCCCGACGGATTTTTCAAATCGGGTGATATCGGGATCATGGACGAGCGCGGTTTCATCAAGATCGTCGACCGGAAAAAGGACATGATCCTGGTCTCCGGATTCAATGTCTATCCGAACGAAATCGAGGGCGTGATCGCGATGCATCCCGGTGTGCTGGAGTGTGCTTGCGTGGGCGTGCCCGATGCCAATTCGGGCGAAGCAGTGAAGCTGTTCGTGGTGCGCAAGGACCCGTCATTGACGGTCGAGCAGTTGATGGAATACTGCCGGGAAAACTTCACTGCCTACAAGAAACCGAAGTACATCGAGTTCCGCAGTGACCTCCCGAAAACCAATGTCGGCAAGATATTGCGGCGCGAATTACGCGATGAAAAGAAAGCGGCCTGAGCACTCCGCTCCGTTCCCGAAAGCCGCCTGCTGCAGGCGGCTTTTTTTAATCCGGCAGCGGCGGCAATTGACGCGGCTTGCGGTCCGGGCCCGTGGCGACGTAGGTCAGGGTCGCTTCGGTTACCTTGACCGTTTCGGCCTCCAGCCGGTTACGTTCGGCAAACACCTCGACATTGACGGTGATCGACGTGTTGCCGACCTTGATGACTTCTGCATAGAACGACAGCAGGTCACCGACAAAAACCGGATGCTTGAACAAAAAAGAATTCACGGCAATGGTTGCGACCCTGCCGTTGGCCCGACGGGTTGCCGGTAGCGAGCCGGCAATGTCGACCTGCGCCATGATCCAGCCGCCGAACACATCGCCGTAGACGTTGGCATCTGCCGGCATGGGCATCATCCGTAATTGCGGTATTTTTCCTGCTGGTAATGAATTGCTGTCACTAGTCGCCATGGGACTCTCCTCGAAAACGCTACAATCTCGCAGCTTAAACTATTCTGATTTGACCTCTCATGCGTAACCACTCCGTTGCCCCTCCCGAAGCCGCCGCCAACCAGGCCACCCGCAATGACTGGGGCACCATCAAAACCCTGGTGCCCTACCTGTGGACGTACAAATGGCGGGTGCTGATCGCGCTAGCTTGCCTGATCGGCGCGAAGATGGCGAACGTCGGCGTGCCGTTGTTACTGAAATCGCTGGTCGACCGCATGACGGTCACGGCTAGCCATCCGCAAGCCCTGTTGATCCTGCCCTTGGGGTTGCTGGTTGCGTACGGCGCATTGCGCCTGTCGACCACCTTGTTCACCGAGCTGCGTGAATTCGTCTTTGCGCGGGTCACCCAGCGCGCGGTGCGCACGATTGCGCTGAAAGTATTCCGGCATTTGCATTCACTGTCGCTGCGCTTCCATCTGAATCGCCAGACCGGTGGCATGACACGGGATATCGAACGCGGTACGCGCGGGATTTCATCGCTGGTGTCGTACACGCTGTTCAGCATCTTGCCGACACTGGTGGAAATCACGCTGGTGATCGGTTATCTGGCGCTGCATTACGATATCTGGTTCTCGGTCATCACTGCCTGTGCGCTGGTGACGTACATCATTTTTACGATTACTGTCACCGAATGGCGCACGCATTTCCGGCGCACCATGAATGATCTGGATTCGAAGGCCAGCACCAAGGCGATCGATTCATTGATCAATTACGAGACCGTCAAATACTTCGGCAACGAAGACTACGAAGCGCAGCGCTACGATGATGGTTTGCAGCGTTTCGAGAGCGCCGCCGTGAAGTCGCAGACCTCGTTGTCGGCCCTCAATGCCGGCCAGTCGCTGATCATTGCGGTGGCCGTGACGCTGATCCTGTGGCGCGCCACGCAAGGCGTCATCGACGACAAGATGACGCTCGGCGATCTGGTGCTGGTCAATGCGTTCATGATCCAGTTGTACATTCCGCTGAGTTTTCTGGGGGTGCTGTATCGCGAGATCAAGCAAAGCCTGGCCGATATGGAACGGCTGTTTTTATTGCTCGATCAGAATCGTGAAGTGGCGGATACGGCAAAGGCCGTCGAGTTGGTGGCGACTGGTGCCGAAGTGCGTTTTGCGCAAGTCGATTTCAGCTACGATCCCAATCGCCAGATTCTGTTCGATGTCGATTTCACGATTGCCGCAGGCACCACGACGGCCGTGGTCGGCCACAGCGGTTCCGGCAAATCGACGCTGGCACGGTTGCTGTTCCGTTTTTATGATGTCAATTCCGGTGCCATCACGATCGATGGCAAGGACTTGCGGGATGTCAGCCAGGCCTCGCTGCGCCATGCCATCGGCATCGTGCCGCAAGACACGGTGTTGTTCAACGACACCATCGAATACAACATCGCCTACGGGAGAACCGGCGCCAGCAAAGAGGAAGTCATCGCCGCCGCCCGCGCCGCCTATATCCATGACTTCATTGAAACGCTGCCAGAAGGCTACGCCACGATGGTTGGCGAACGCGGCCTGAAATTATCCGGTGGCGAAAAGCAGCGTGTGGCCATCGCCAGAGCCGTGCTGAAAAACCCGGCGATCCTGATTTTCGACGAAGCCACCTCGGCACTCGACTCCAAAGCCGAACAGGCGATCCAGGCGCAACTCAAGGAAATCGCCAGGAACCGCACCACGCTGGTCATTGCTCATCGCCTGTCGACCATTGCCGACGCCGCACAAATTCTGGTGCTCGATCATGGCCGCGTGGTGGAGCGCGGCACCCACGTAAGCCTGCTTGCCGACGATGGCGTGTATGCGCAGATGTGGCAACGCCAGCAGGTGCGCCAGGACGAGGGTGGGGCTGACGGCGCAGACGTGAGTGCCAGCGCGCCACAAAATACGGTCGAGGTGCGCGCGTGACGTCTTTACGGTTGCCACCTAACCCGCTTACCATCGTCTGATGGAAACTAAATGGCTGGAAGATTTTCTCTCGCTGGCAGAGACGCGCAGCTTCAGTCGCTCGGCTGAATTACGACATGTGACGCAACCGGCTTTCTCGCGCCGGATTCAATCGCTCGAAGCCTGGCTCGGCGCTGACATGATCGACCGCACGTCGTATCCGACGCGCCTGACACCGGCCGGCGAAGTATTTTATGAGCAGGCCATCGAGATGCTGGGTCAGATCAACAACGCTCGTGCCTTGTTGCGAGGCAAACGTCCCGCCGCCCAAACGACAGTCGACTTTGCCGTGCCGCATACGCTGTCGCTGACGTACATGCCGAAGTGGATGACGTCGCTGGAAGTGGATTTCGGTCCGATCAATACGCGGCTCATGGCCTTGAATGTTCACGATGCGGTCATGAGCATGGTCGAAGGCGGTTGCGATTTGCTGCTGTGCTATCACCATCCGCGTCAGCCGGTGCAGCTTGACCCGGTTCGGTATGACATGCTGATACTGGGCACCGAAGCGTTGTCGCCATACGCGCGTTGCAATCGGGATGGTGTCCCCGATTATTTGCTGCCGGGCAGTGCAGAATCGCCACTGCCATTTTTGTCGTACACCACGAACGCTTATCTGGGCAGGATGGTCGAATTGATTCTGGCCGATGCCAAACGGCCCTTGTATCTGCAAAAATGCTACGAAACCGATATGGCCGAGGGACTGAAAATGATGGCGCTCGAAGGACGTGGTGTGGTGTTTTTGCCGGAGTCCGCCGTCACCCGCGAGCTCAAGCAAAAGCGCCTGGCCCGTGCCGATGGCGATCAACTGGAGTGGCGTGTGGACATGGAGATCCGGCTGTATCGCGAAAAGCCATCGCTGCAACGGCCAGGAAAACCATTGGTGGGCCGTCTCTGGGACCACCTCGCGCAACGGCACGCCGCTGATGGTGACATCACACCGAGGAAAAGGGTTGTGAAGAAAAAGACCGCTTGAGAGCGCTGTGGCTGTGGGTTCTGAGACGCAAACAGTTCCAGGATGAAGGTATGTTTTTTTTGCATGGATGCATGTTGACAAAGCATTAGCTTGACGATGCATCAATGTTTTAGGATTCGTTGTTCCTGCTGGGTATTATTTATTCCATAGCAGATTGGTCCTGCAATTTGACAGGCGACCTCGGCGAGTCCGGTTCCCAACGCTGTGTTGCTTGCAGTCGACTCGTCTCAGTTTTGACGGACGATGTCATTGCACCGTTCCGGATGTCCGGCTGCGCCAGGCTGGTGCCGCCGGCCAAACGAGGGCAGTAATGATGGATGGCAATGTCGATAACACGGCGCGCGCACTCTGTATCGTTGCGTGGCCTGAATTTTGCTGGTTAGTTCGATCTGGTCGCAGCGGCAGGAGTTGTTCGGCAAATGGCGCCGTAATCCGATTCCCGTTCAGGGCGTCAAACCGCACGAGCTTTTCAGTCGGCCTGTCAACTAAGTACTATCCGAGACTGCGACAGGCCGTGCGAATGGTTACTCTATAGCAGCGAAGCTCTAAAAATGGATAGGGTATGTCCGCATACCCATCTTGGTACATTTGAACACTAGATAGACACTTCAGGAGAACATATGAAATTAGCAAAAATGGTCATGGTTTTGGTCGGTTCCGGTTTGATCGCATCGGCAGCGCAAGCGCAAGAAGGCGGCACCCTGAAAAAAATCAAGGACAGCGGGCAAATCACGCTGGGTGTGCGCGATTCGTCGATTCCTTTTTCCTACCTCGATGACAAGCAGTCCTATCAGGGTTACTCGATCGACATCTGCATGAAGATCGTGACATCGATCCAGAAAGAGCTCGGACTGACCGCCCTGAACGTCAAAATGAATCCGGTCACGTCCGCGACCCGTATCCCGCTGATGGCGAACGGTACCGTGGATCTGGAGTGCGGCTCGACGACCAATAATCTGGACCGTCAAAAGCAAGTTTCCTTTGCACCGACAACATTTATCACCGCAAATCGCTTGCTGGCCAAGAAGACCGCCAACATCAAGTCGCTCGCCGACATGAAAGGCAAATCTATTGTGTCGACATCCGGCACCGCCAACCTCAAGCAACTTGTTACCCTCAACGGCGAACAGAATTTAGGCATGAACATCATGACCGCCAAGGATCACGCGGAAGCATTTTTGATGGTCGAAACCGGCCGCGCTGTCGCATTCGGCATGGACGATATCCTGCTGGCATCACTGGCCGCCAGTTCGAAGGCACCGACCGATTACAGCATTACTTCCGAGGCATTGTCGACCGAGCCGTACGGCATCATGCTGCGTCGTGAAGATCCTGCCTTCAAGAAATCCGTCGACACCGCTGTCACGAATTTGTTCAAGTCGGGCGAGATCAACCGCATCTACGCAAAATGGTTCCAGACGCCGATTCCACCAAAAGGCATCAATCTGAACATCCCGATGAGTGATCAGCTTAAAGCAGCCATTGCCAAGCCAACCGATTCCGGCGATCCTGCGGCATATGCAGCAGTGGCTGAGGCACAGCAAGCTTCCCCAAAGAAAAAATAAGTTGTTCATGATTGCGTAATTGAGCGGGGGGCGTAACGCCTCCCGCTTTATTTTATGCAGATGGCGCGTTGTGACGCACAATAGGTTTGCAATTTTTTACACGAAGGATGCGTCACGGCGATTGCCATGGCGGGTACCGTATTTACAAGCACGCAGTTAAAAGATAACAAAGAGGTCGCGATGAATTACAACTGGAACTGGCGGATATTCTGGGACGCCTCGCCTGATGGCGTCGGCACGTACATGGATACGCTACTGTCCGGGCTAGTGTGGACACTGGCGACCGCGTTGACGGCCTGGGTCATGGCACTCCTGATCGGTGCGATCGTCGGTACGATACGCACGATGCCAAATCGCTGGGCCGTGCGTATCGCCAATGGCTACGTCGAACTATTTCGCAATATTCCGCTGCTGGTACAAATGTTCCTCTGGTACTTTGTCATGCCGGAACTGGTGCCCGAATCGCTCGGTACCTGGCTCAAGACGCTGCCGAATGCGCCTTTCATTACCGCAGTCATCTGCCTCGGATTTTTCACGTCTTCACGGGTTGCCGTGCAGGTCAGCGCAGGTATTCAGGCGCTGCCGCGCGGCCAGATGATGGCCGGCACCGCGCTCGGCCTGACGCTGCCGCAAACGTATCGCTACATCTTGTTGCCGATGGCATTTCGCATCGTTCTGCCACCGCTGACCAGCGAATTCCTCAACATCATCAAGAACAGTTCGGTTGCACTGACCATAGGTCTGATGGAACTGACGGCCCGTGCACGGTCGATGCAAGAGTTCACGTTCCAGGTATTCGAGGCCTTCACTGCGGCGACCATCATTTACATTCTGGTCAATATCGTGATCGTCAACCTGATGCACCTGCTTGAGAAAAAGGTCGCCATTCCTGGCTTCATTACCTCCGGTTCATCCAGTTCGGGAGGCCATTGATCATGAATAACTTCGACTTTGATGTCATCCAGCGCTCGTGGGTCTACCTGTTCAAAACCGGGATGGTTTTCACACTGGAGCTGACCGGCCTGGCCATGTTCGGCGGTATCATTCTCGGCACCTTGCTGGCAATGATGCGCTTGTCCAAATTCAAGACGCTGTCGCTGGTGGCAACCAGTTACGTGAATCTGATTCGCTCGATGCCGTTGGTGCTGGTGATTT
Organism: Actimicrobium antarcticum; assembly: GCF_039536745.1. Classification (NCBI taxonomy): domain Bacteria; kingdom Pseudomonadati; phylum Pseudomonadota; class Betaproteobacteria; order Burkholderiales; family Oxalobacteraceae; genus Actimicrobium; species Actimicrobium antarcticum. Next base: position 197,165 of record NZ_BAAAZE010000003.1, on the reverse strand, counting down.
TCTGGTTTTACTTTCTGGTGCCGTATATCGGTGCCTGGATGATCGGCTCCAATCAGCCCATCAAGGTGGGGGCATTTTCGTCCTCCCTGATCACGTTCATCCTGTTCGAAGCCGCTTATTACTGTGAAATCATGCGGGCAGGAATCCAGTCGATTCCGCGCGGGCAGGTTTCTGCCGGCTATGCGCTGGGCATGAATTACTGGCAAACCATGAGTAACATCGTTTTGCCGCAGGCTTTCCGCAACATGATCCCGGTATTGCTGACGCAAACCATCGTGCTGTTTCAGGACGTGTCACTGGTGTATGTGCTGTCAATCACAGATTTCGTGGGTGCCGCGTCCAAAATTGCGCAGCGCGATGGACGCCTGATCGAAATGTACTTGTTTGTCGCGGTCGTGTATTTCGTGATGTGTTTCGGCTTGTCACTGCTGGTCAGGAAGCTGCAGCAGCGGGTCGCCATCATTCGATAAGCTGAGCGCAGCAACACCGCGACAGTATCGGTAAAAAATTAACAGATTCAGGAGAAACAGATGATTGAACTTAAAGACGTCAGCAAGTGGTACGGCAAATTCCAGGTTCTGACTGACTGCACAACGAAGGTCGCCAAGGGCGATGTCGTGGTGGTCTGCGGCCCGTCGGGCTCGGGCAAGTCGACGCTGATCAAGACGGTCAACGGACTTGAGCCGTTCCAGAAAGGCCAGATCCTCGTCGACGGTATCTCGGTTGGCGATCCAAAAACCAACCTGTCGAAACTGCGTGCGCGAATCGGCATGGTGTTCCAGAACTTCGAGCTGTTTCCGCATCTGTCGATCCGTGAAAATCTGACGATCGGCCAGATCAAGGTGCTCGGAAGAAGTGTCGAAGAAGCCACCGAAAAAGGTCTGAAGTACCTTGACCGGGTGGGCCTGATTGCCCAGCAGGACAAATTTCCTGGCCAGTTGTCGGGTGGTCAGCAACAGCGCGTGGCCATAGCCCGGGCGCTGTCGATGGACCCGATTGCCATGCTGTTCGATGAGCCAACCTCAGCGCTCGACCCGGAAATGATCAACGAGGTACTCGACGTCATGGTCGGTCTGGCCGACGAAGGTATGACGATGATGGTCGTCACCCACGAAATGGGTTTCGCCAAAAAAGTCGCCAATCGCGTGATTTTCATGGACAGCGGACTGATCGTCGAAGATTGCACCAAGGATGAATTCTTTAACACGCAGCGTTCCGATCGCGCCCGGGATTTCCTGGCAAAGATCATTCACTGACCTGTCCCGGTCAGTTGCAAAAACCGCCTCTGCTGCACCGGGAGGCGGTTTTTTTTCGCCTGCCTGATACCTGCCGTGCCGGGTCCAGCAGGTAAAATGCGCCACGCCCATGAAAGAGAGTGACCATGTCGACTTCCACGCCTGAACACATCACCATCACCCGTCCGGATGACTGGCACCTGCACCTGCGCGATGGCGCGATGATGGCCAGTGTCTTGCCGCACACCGCGCGCCAGTTCGGTCGCGCCATCGTGATGCCCAACCTGAAACCGCCAGTGACCCTGACCAGTCAGGCGATTGCCTATCGCCAGCGGATCGTGGCGGCCATTCCAGAAGGCGTCGCGTTCGAGCCGCTGATGACGCTGTACCTGACCAACAATACCGCGCCGGATGAAATTCGTCGTGCCAAGGACAGCGGCATCGTGCATGGCATCAAACTCTATCCTGCCGGCGCCACCACCAATTCCGACGCCGGTGTCAGCGATCTGGACCACTGCACCAAAACACTGGAAGCCATGCAGGAAGTGGGCATGCCGTTGCTGCTGCACGGTGAAGTGACCGACCCGTCGATCGATCTGTTTGATCGCGAAGCGGTCTTCATCGAGAGCGTCCTGATCCCGTTGCGGCGGGATATGCCGGCGTTGAAAATCGTCTTCGAGCACATCACCACCAGCGAAGCCGCCGCGTATGTCACGCAGTCGGGTGGTCCCATCGCCGCGACCATCACGGCGCATCACTTGCTCTACAACCGCAACGAAATTTTCAAGGGCGGGATACGTCCGCATTATTACTGCCTGCCGGTACTGAAGCGCGAGCAGCATCGACTGGCCTTGCTCAAGGCAGCGACTTCGGGGAGCCCACAGTTTTTCCTGGGGACCGATTCCGCGCCCCATCCGAAGGGGCTGAAAGAACATGCCTGTGGTTGTGCCGGTTGCTACACCGCGCTGCATGCGATGGAGTTGTACGCCCAAGCCTTTGATACGGTCGGGGCGCTGGGCCAGCTGGAACAATTTGCCAGTATCAGCGGACCGACTTTTTACCAGTTGCCGCGCAATACCGGCACGATCACGCTGCGTCGCTCAAGCTGGACGGTCCCTGCCGAATTAGCCGTTGCAGATACGACCGTGGTGCCATTGAACGCCGGTGAAACGCTGCCCTGGAAGCTGGAGTGACAAGCGATGGCGTGCCGCCGGATTTCAGGTTGTGCATCGACTGGCGTCAGCCGTGGCTGGCGCCATTGCGCGGGCGCGGCGAGCCGTTGTGTGACGCGCAATGCGACTGGCGCGCGCGGATCAATGAGCATGCCCGGCAGGCCGGGATGCGCAATCACCGGGACCAGCCGATCTGCTTTGTTCGCCAATCCGAGCTGCCGGCCGGACTCGGTTATGAAGCCTACATCGGTGCTACCGGGCGCGTACCGACGCGCGAAAATCTGCATGATTTTTTCAACGCCCAGGTCTGGCTGGCTTTTCCGCGGATCAAGGCAAGGCTTAACGCCTTGCAAGCCGCAGATATTGCGCGGCAGGACGCCGAATCAGGCGGTGTGACAGCAGCGCATCGTGGTCAGCTGCGTGATGCGCTGACGATTTTCGATGAAAGTTCGGCGCTGATGGTATCCAGTGACAGCCGCTTGTTCGATGCCCTGCGCGCCCATGACTGGACCACGGTTTTCGTGGACCGGCGCGAGGGATTCAATCGCGATTGCGAGGTCTTTCTGTTCGGTCATGCCTTGATGGAAAAACTGGTCGCGCCGTACAAAGGCATCACGGCGCATGCGTGGCTGGTGCAGGTCGATGCGGCGTATTTTGCATGGCCCGAGTCAGAACGGATGGCGCATGTCGACCAGATCATTGCGGGGCAACTGACATCCGGTTTGCGCAATGCGGATTACACGCCGCTGCCATTGATGGGAATCCCCGGCTGGAGTGCCGACCAGGACGCCGCGTTCTATGCCGATCCCTCCGTGTTCCGGGCGCGGCGGCGTCGCCTCTGAGGAAATGCATGACGAAAAAAAAGCACCCGAAGGTGCTTTTTTACAAAGTGACGTCAGGTCGCCCGTCGTGCAGCGACTTGATTATCAGAATGTGTGGCGAACGCCAACTGCCAAACCTTTGTCACCCGAACCGGCGGTGATGTCGCCAGCATTGCCGACCGTGTACGCTGCACCGTTGTCGTTCTTGATACGCGAAAACTGGGTGTACAGAGCGGTACGCTTGGACATGTTGTACTCGTAACCAATGGCCATCTGCTTTGTGTCCTGATTCTTCGCTGAACGGTCATTGCGATCGATGTAGGACAGTTGAACATTGCTCGAACCAAACGGGATCGTTGCGCCGATCAGGAAGTCGTGTGTGTCGGCGCTTGCTGGTGGGCTGAACGATGGGTTGAATGGAATGCCGGCAGCGGCGTTGAAACCGACAGCAATCGAACCTGGGGTAGCTGCCGTGAAGCTAGGACCCTTGACCGTTGCGTACAGTCCGGAGAGTTTCACAACGCCGAAGTTGTACGAAGCAGCGATGATCGCGTTCTTGGTTGCATCTGGTGCCGATGTTGCTGCATTCGAGTGCTGGTATGCAGCGCGAACCATCAATGGACCTTGTGCAAACTGGACAGCACCGTTCATGACGCGACCCAGCTGGGTGTTGCCAGCGAGTTCGCCAAAACCGTACAGGAATTCCGCACTGAAGCCGCTGAAAGAAGGCGAGACGTATTGAATACTGTTGTTGCTACGGCCATTCGAGCCGGTGAACGCAACGATGTTACCGGAATTGCCTTCGCCACCCGCGCCGAATGGATCAACGGCAGCCACGGTTTTGAAGTACGGGTTGTATTGACGACCCATGGTCAACGTGCCGTTGTTGCTCTTGATGCCGACGAATGTCTGGCGTGCAAAGACGGTTCCTGCTGGATTTGCTGTCGATGCGCCTTGGGCGTTGCCGCCTGTGTCGACCGTAATACCTGTTTCCAGCGTGAACAGAGCAGCCAGTCCGCCGCCCAAGTCCTCAACACCGCGGAAGCCCACGCGGGAGCCGGCGGTAACGCCACTCGTCAGCTTCAGAACTGAACCGGCTGGATTGCCACTTTCACGAACAACGCCAGCGTCGACGATACCGTACATGGTGACTGAGCTCTGCGCTGCAGCCGAACCGGCGATGGCGCTCAGGACGGCAAGTGCGAGTAGTGATTTTTTCATTGATAATCTCCAAGAGTTTGTCGTGCAAAACGTTATTGTTATAAATTCAAGCGCTCAACGAACCGCCTCTGGCTAGTCCGTATCACTTCCTTGTGAAGAGAAGCTGGAAAGCATTTCAACAAATATTGGTGGGTAGAGCAAAGGAAATTTGGTTTTAGCGGCAATGTTTTGTTTTACATGTTGCAAAGTCGCAACGGAGAAGTTTTTCATTGGCAAGGCGAGAAAAGCATGAGTGTACTTTTTGATAGATTGATTAATAGTTTCGATGCCGGATTACGCGTCATTGCAGGTGTCGCGGTAGCGGGACGCGCCAATCCTGCGCTGGCGATCCAAGAGGCGACCATGAGTGAGGAAGAGCGCCGCCATAGCGCTGCCCTGATGCGGATCAACCACGTCGGCGAAGTGTGTGCCCAGGCGCTGTATCAGTCGCAGGGACAGTTTGCCCGTGGTCCAGCGCTGAGCGCGCAATTTGCGCACGCCGCGCGTGAAGAAGAAGATCACCTTGCCTGGAGCGCCGAGCGAATCGAGCAGCTGGGTTCGCATACCAGCATGCTCAATCCTGTCTGGTTTGCAGGGGCCTATTTACTGGGCATGGCCGCAGCGCGCGCAGGAGACGCCCGCAGCCTAGGATTCGTCGTCGAAACCGAGCGCCAGGTCGAGGCCCACCTGGACCATCACCTCGATACTCTGCCGGTATCGGATCTCCGCACCCGCGCCATCGTCACCCAGATGCGCGATGACGAAATCGCACATGGTGCGGCGGCACAGGCAATGGGTGCGAGTCAGGTGCCTGCGCCGATCCGGGTGGCAATGGGGGTGATGAGCAAGGTCATGACACGCACCGCCTACTATATCTAGCGTCCGGCAGATCTCCCGGTGCCTTTCTGGTCAGGATTGTTCGACGACTTCGAAGCTGTGCGTGATCTCTGCTGTTTTCTCGATCATCATCGTGGCAGAACAATACTTTTCATGCGAAAGTTTGATGGCACGTTCGACCAGATTCGGTTTGATGCCGACGCCAGTGACGATGAAGTGAAAATGAATTTTGGTAAATACCTTCGGATCTTTTTCGGCGCGTTCCGAGGTCAGCTTGACCTCGCAATCACGGATTTCCTGACCGCTCTTGCGCAGGATCAGAACGACGTCGTAGGCAGTGCAACCGCCGGTCCCGAGCAGTACCATTTCCATCGGGCGGGGTGCCAGGTTGCGGCCACCGCCGTCGGGCGCACCGTCCATGGCGACCACATGGCCAGAGCCGGTTTCGGCAAGAAAAGTCATTCCGGACAAGCCGGTCCAGCGTACGGTACATTCCATCAGTGATATCCCCATGGGTTTGGTGAGTGCGTTTTTGCGCGGTGGACGAAGTTTAACGACTGGCTTTGCGCTTGTGTTGGGCTTGTGCTCTGCGCACGGACTTTTAAATTGACCCGATCCCCCGAAGCCGAGTACACTCTCGCGTTCTTCTGTACGCTCAGGAAGAGATAACAAGGCAGAGTCTGCGCAAATCAGCGCGTGGAACCACCCACCTTTGAGCGAATCAATCTAGTTAGGAAGTCATCATGAAAACTTTTTCCGCTAAAGGCCACGAGGTCAAGCGCGAATGGTTTGTGATTGACGCGACGGACAAAGTCCTCGGACGTGTTGCCAGCGAAGTGGCACTCCGATTGCGCGGCAAACATAAGCCTGAATTCACCCCGCACGTAGATACGGGTGATTTCATTATCGTCATCAATGCAGGCAAGTTGCGTGTTACCGGTAGCAAAGCTACTGATCGTACGTACTATCGCCACAGTGGTTATCCAGGCGGTATTTACGAAACCAACTTCCTGAAGATGCAACAGCGTTTTCCAGGTCGCGCGCTTGAAAAAGCGGTCAAGGGCATGTTGCCTAAAGGTCCGCTTGGTTACGCGATGATCACGAAGCTCAAGGTTTATGCAGAGGCAACACATCCGCATACCGCGCAGCAACCCAAAGTACTTGAACTCTAAGGAACTGACATGATCGGTATCTACAACTACGGGACCGGCCGTCGCAAGAGTGCAGTCGCTCGCGTCTTCATTAAAACCGGCAGCGGTCAAATCGTCGTCAACGGCAAGCCAGCGAATGAGTATTTTTCGCGCGAAACCGGCCTGATGGTGATTCGCCAGCCACTGGAACTGACCAACAACGTCACCACCTTTGACATCATGATCAACGTCAACGGCGGCGGCGAGTCCGGCCAGGCTGGTGCAGTTCGCCACGGTATCACTCGTGCCCTGATCGACTATGATGCAACCCTGAAGCCAGAACTGGCCAAGGCTGGTTTCGTTACTCGTGATGCACGTGAAGTCGAGCGTAAAAAAGTCGGCCTGCGCAAAGCACGTCGCGCAAAGCAGTTCTCGAAGCGTTAATCGCGTCTTCAGTATTGCCAAAAGCCGCCGGATTATTCCGGCGGCTTTTTTCATGGCGGAACGCATTTCTGTTCCGTCCATTGAGGCCCGCATTCGTAGGGTGCGCTTGCCTCGTGCTGTTAAAATAAACATCAAACGTTTTTGCAGAGGGTATCCATGATCAAGGTTGGAATCGTTGGCGGTACCGGTTATACCGGCGTAGAACTGCTTCGTTTGCTGGCGACGCATCCCGAGGTCGAATTGACGGCCATTACGTCGCGCAAGGAAGATGGCTTGCCCGTTGCGGACATGTACCCGTCGCTGCGCGGGCGCGTTGCGCTGTCCTTTTCGGCGCCCGAAAAAGCCCGCTTGAACGAATGCGATGTCGTGTTCTTTGCCACGCCGCACGGTGTGGCAATGGCTCAGGCGCCCGCATTGCTCGACGCAGGCATCAAGGTCATCGACCTCGCCGCCGACTTCCGGTTGCAGGATACGGCCGTGTTCGAGCAATGGTATGGCATGCCGCATGCCTGCCCGTCGCTGCTGGCCGAAGCCGTCTACGGTCTGCCGGAAGTCAATCGTGCGGCGATTGCCAAGGCTCGGCTGATTGGTTTGCCGGGATGCTATCCGACATCGATGCAGCTCGGTTACGCGCCGCTGCTGGCTGGCGCAACGCCACTGGTCAACGAGGCGAGCCTGATTGCCGATTGCAAATCCGGCGTGTCCGGCGCAGGGCGCAAGGCCGAAGTAGGTTCGCTGATGGCTGAAGCGAGCGACAATTTCAAGGCGTACGGCGTCAAGGGACACCGTCATTTGCCAGAAACAGTGCAGGGACTGCAAGCGATTTCCGGACGTCCGGTCGGCCTGACGTTCGTGCCGCACCTGGTGCCGATGATCCGCGGAATTCATTCGACGCTGTACGCGCAAATCTTGCCGGAGGCCAGCAACACCGACTTCCAGGCGTTATACGAGCAGCATTTTGCAGGTGAGCGCTTTGTTGATGTCATGCCTGCCGGCAGTCACCCGGAAACACGCTCTGTACGCGCATCAAACATGTTGCGCATCGCGGTGCACCGCCCGGGTAACGGCAATTTACTGGTGATCCTGGTGGTGGAAGACAATCTGGTCAAAGGTGCTGCAGGACAAGGCGTGCAATGCATGAACATCATGTTCGGACTCGATGAGAGCCTGGGCCTGATGCACGTGCCGGTCATGCCTTGATGGTGCCGCGGGTGCGTCACCCGGAGTCAGAGTGAAGCTCAGGCTATGGTTGCGGCGGATGTCGATTTCGGCACCACGGATGACCGTCAAAAGCCATTTTCCGTGGCCGGTGAAACTGGCAGGTATTATTTGTGCCGTCGCCATTGGCGGTGCGGCGGCGCTGTGGATGTATGATCTGGGTCGGCAGTTTACGGGGGTAAAACGGACTGCCAGTCCCGATATCGCGGCCTACCAACAGCAGCTCGACAAGCTGTCGGCCGAGCGCGATCGCGCTGCCAGTACGGTCAATTCGGCCGACAGTCGACTCGTGATCGAACGCAGCGTGCAAAAACAGCTATCGGCTCAGGTCAAGACGCTGGAAGCAGAAAACAGCAAACTCAAGGAAGACCTGGCTTTTTTTGAAGGCCTGCTGCCAGCCGGCACCGGCAGTCCGACGGTTTCGATCCGCCGTCTGCAAGTCGAGATGACCGGGCCCAACCAATTGCGCTATCGCTTGCTGGTGATGCAGGGTGCGCGTGGCAAAATGGATTTCTCGGGTAGCCTGCAACTTGCCGTTACGGCATTGCAAGCGGGGAGGAGTAGCGTCATACTTTTTCCCTCGGCGAATGCTGCCGATGCAGACAAGTTCGCGCTGGCTTTTCGGCACTATCAGCGTGTGGAAGGAGTGTTGACCATTCCCGATGGCGTATCGGCAAAAGCGGTACAGGCACGGGTGCTCGAAAGAGGTCAGGTGCGCACCCAGTTGTCGGCAAATTTGTAAGGGAAATCTGATGTTTACTCGTAAATCGAAAAGCACGATCGATAGCCTGATCGGTCTCTCGACATCGATAGTCGGCGATGTCCATTTCAAAGGTGGCTTGCGCATTGACGGTCACGTCAAGGGCAACGTGGTGGCCGATTCTGCCGACGGGAGCATGCTGGTCATTTCGGAGCAGGCAAAAATCGAGGGAGATGTCCGTGTCGCCCATCTGGTCGTCAACGGCGAAATCCGTGGCCAGGTATTTTCAGCCGAGCTTCTTGAACTTCAGCCGAAAGCCCGCATAACCGGTGATGTCTATTACAAAGCACTCGAGATGCATGGCGGAGCAGTGGTCTCCGGCAAGCTCACGCACGATATGGCTGTCGAGCCACAGTTGAAACTGGCGCAGCCGAAGTTGACGTCCTCCGCCGCATGATTCGGGTTGCGCGTCTATAATGAAACATATTAGTCCAGTGGGAGTCTGAAATGAATGCAGTTACCGAAATGCCAGCACCAATCCTGTTCAGCGACAGCGCTTCCATGAAAGTGGCGCAGTTGATCGAAGAAGAAGGCAATCCCGATCTGAAGTTGCGCGTGTTCGTCCAGGGTGGCGGCTGTTCAGGTTTCCAGTATGGCTTCACATTCGACGAGATTACGAATGAAGACGATACGACGATGACCAAGAACGGCGTCCAGTTGCTGATCGATTCGATGAGTTACCAATACCTCGTCGGTGCCGAAATCGACTACAAGGATGATCTTGAGGGTGCCCAGTTCGTGATCAAGAATCCGAACGCAACCACAACATGCGGATGCGGTTCATCGTTCTCCGCTTGACGCGGCAGTAACGACAGTTCTGTGAAAGCGCGGAGTAATCTGCGCTTTTTTTATGTCTGCTGGTGTTTCATGCGGGATATAGTGCGCCAAGAATGCGGGCACCGGAAGCCCCGGTCACTGACGACAAATTACCCGCTTTGCGTGCCGTGAAACGCATCGCCAGCCACGCAAACGCCAGCGCCTCCACCTGATCCGGTGGTATTCCTAACGCGTTGGTCGACTGCACCCTCGCATCGCATCCGCCGACGGCAAGCGCGGCTCCGATGCGCGACATCAACAAGGTATTGAACGCGCCGCCACCGCAGACGAAGACGGTCTGCGCCTTGGGTGCCGACAACAGGATGGCATCAGCCAGCGTGGTTGCGGTCAGCTCGGTCAGCGTGGCTTGTACGTCTGCTGGCGCCAGCGCCCCGTAGCGCGTCAGCTTTTGGTCCAGCCAGCCGGCATTGAACAGGTCGCGGCCAGTACTTTTTGGTGGCGCCAGCTGGAAAAATGCGTCGTCGCGCAGCGCGTCCAGCAGCGCGGCATGTACCTGTCCGGTGGCTGCCCAGTTCCCGGATTCGTCGTAGGGCAATCCGCGATGTCGGTGGATCCAGAGGTCCAGCAGCATGTTGCCGGGCCCGGTATCGTATCCAGTGGTATAGCCGGACGGAGTCCGGACTGGCGCCAGCACACTGATATTGCTGATGCCGCCAATATTGGCGATCACGCGCTGATGGTCGCTGTCGGCAAAGACGCGATGATGAAACGCCGGCACCAGCGGCGCACCCTGGCCACCGGCTGCCATATCCCGACTCCGGAAATCGGCGATCACATCGATGCCCGTCAGCTCGGCCAGCAACGCGCCGTTGTTGATCTGGCGTGTATAACCCAGTTCTGGTCGATGCCGGATGGTCTGGCCATGGGCACCGATCGCGACTACCTGTGCCGGCAAGGTCTGGCTGCTCTCAAGCAGGCGAGCAACGCAGTCGGCATAGCAACGGGCGAGCTGGTTCGCTGCCATCGCTTCGTGGTGGATCTCGTTCTGACCGGTAGTCTGCAGCGCCATCAGCGCGGTACGCAGGTCCGCCGCAAAGTCGATATGGGCGGCTGCCAGTACCTGCACCTTGCAGGCATCATCGCCATCGTCGATGGTCGCGAGGACGCCATCGACACCATCGAGGCTGGTGCCGGACATCAAGCCGATATATAACCGGGAAGGGAGAAGAGGCGAAGTCATAAAAAAACCGTTACCTGGTCAGTATTCCGAAAAGGACTGAGCCACGAACGGTTTTCAGGTGCCGCACATGGCAAGTGTCTGGAGTAGTGCAAAAATTACTGTAAAAGCACCAACAAGAGCTGGCCCGCCGTGATTTATCGCGACGCCAGTTTCACGCTTTTTTCACCCTGGCGCAGCAGCGCGAAGCGATGGGTCATGTCACCAGCAACATTGCGAAAGCGTTGCAGTTCGACACCCACCAGCGCTTGCACATTGGGAATGTCGACCGACATCGGATCGCGCGGGTTGTTGGCGACACGGAATTCGTAATGCAGGTGCGGCCCGGTGGACCAGCCGGTCATGCCGACATAGCCGATCACGTCGCCCTGGCTGACCCGCGATCCCTTGCGCATGCCGGCAGCAAAGCGGCTCATGTGGGCATAGGCCGTCGTGATGTTGGACCAATGCTTGAGCACGACAACGTTGCCATAGCCATTCTGGCCACCGACAAAATCCACCTCGCCATCCGCAGCGGCCCGGATCGGTGTACCGATGGCGGCAGCGAAGTCGACACCTTTGTGCTGCTTCCACTGTCCCGAAATCGGATGCAGGCGCATCGAAAACACCGAGGACACGCGAGAAAATTCCAGCGGGGATTTCAGGAATGCCTTCTTCAGCGATTTGCCTTCAAAACTGTAATAGCCGCCACCGAGTCGCGGCGCGAATTCGTCGAACCAGACCGACTTGAAGTTGCGCGTGCCGTTCTGGAATTCACCGGCAAGAATACGGCCGGCGCGGACATACTCGCCGTTCTGCCAGAAGGTTTCATAGACGATGTCGAAGCGGTCGCCGCGTTGCAGGTCGGAGGCAAAATCGATGTCGGTAGCAAACATGTCGACGATTTGTTTGGCGATACTATCCGGAATCTGGGCCAGATCGGTGGCCGCAAACAGCGACGACTGGATTGCGCCGGCATGCATCTCGACCCGGCGCTCCAGTTTGGCCGGCGCCTCGACGGCCTTGAAGTGCTCGCCATCGCGGCTGATGACGATGTTCTTCGCGCTGGCATCGCGGTTGTCAGTGACCAGGCTGCTGAGCCACTGCAATTCACCGTCTTCGGTGGTCTGCGCCTGCAGACGCTTGCCGGGTTTCAGTTGCAGCACACTGCGCGCAACCGGATCGGATTTGATGAAGGCTTCAGCCGCATCGTCGTCCACGCCGAGGCGTCGTAACACGACCGCAAGCGTATCACCGGAGCGGATTTTTTCTTCGTGGATATATAGTGGCGTGGATTGTTCGAGTGCCGCGATTTGCTCGGCGATATTGGGCAAGGCCAGTTCATGGGCGATGGATCGAACCGGCAGATCGGAGGCATCGGGCGCCAGCGGGGCAACGGCAGCGGCGCCAAAAGCACACACCGCCAGGAATAATGCCGAGGCGGAAATGAGGCGCGTCTTGCGTGAAGAGCCGATGAAGTGCTGGGTGCTGGTGCGTAGGCGTTGGAATTTGTCTGAATTGAACATGCAATAAGTTAGAATTTGCCGTTTCGATTCACTTCTTTCTTCTTTTTGCTTTTGTAGTGAGTCGCTGCAATGGTTGAAAGAAAGGTGGATTATACCAAACAGCTTTTGGATTTTTTCCTCAATTTACCGCTCCAGCTCAATGAATTCCGACCAAAAATCAAAAACAGTTAAGACTTTTGCAACTATTAGTGATAAGCAACCACCGCTCAACTTGTCCGACCGCGCACAGGAAGCACTGGCCATTACCTTGCGCGGAGTCGACGAGCTGCTGATCGAGTCCGAATTCGCACAAAAGCTGGCGCGCTCCGAATTAAGCGGCAAGCCATTGCGGGTCAAGCTGGGTCTTGATCCGACCGCGCCCGATCTGCACCTGGGCCACACGGTAGTTCTCAACAAAATGCGCCAGCTGCAGGACCTTGGCCACACCGTGATTTTCCTGATCGGCGATTTCACGTCGATGATCGGCGACCCGTCCGGTCGCAACATCACTCGGCCGCCGCTGACCAAAGAGCAGATCGAAGAAAACGCCAAAACCTACTTCGCCCAGGCCAGCCTGGTGCTCGACGCCGAACGCACCGAGATTCGCTACAACTCCGAATGGTGCGATCCGCTCGGCGCGCGCGGCATGATCCAGTTGTCGTCCAAGTACACGGTAGCGCGCATTCTGGAGCGCGAGGATTTCACCAAGCGTTTCAAGGCCGGTACGCCGATTTCGGTCCATGAATTGCTGTATCCGCTGATGCAGGGCTACGATTCGGTGGCGTTGCATTCTGACCTGGAACTGGGTGGCACGGACCAGAAGTTCAACCTGCTGGTTGGTCGCGAACTGCAAAAAGACTGGGGCCAGGAGCCACAATGCATCCTGACCATGCCGCTGCTCGAAGGTCTCGATGGCGTCGAAAAGATGTCGAAGTCGAAAGGCAATTACATCAGCATCACCGAGCCGGCCAACAGCATGTTTGCCAAGGTCATGAGCATTTCCGACACGATGATGTGGCGCTATTACGAATTGCTGTCAGCCCGTTCGCTGACCGAGCTGGTGCAACTGCGCTCCGAGGTCGAGGCAGGCCGCAATCCGCGCGACATCAAGGTCGCGCTGGCCCAGGAAATCGTCACCCGTTTCCATTCGCATCAGGCCGGGCAGGATGCGCTGGCCGACTTCGACAATCGCGCCCGTGGCGGGATTCCGGACGACATTCCTGACGTCCGGCTCGATGGTGCGCCGCTCGGAATCGGCCAGTTGCTCAAGCAGGCCAACTTGTGTGCCTCCAGTTCCGAAGCGCTGCGCATGGTCGAGCAGAACGGTGTGCGCATCGATGGCGTGGCGATCAGCGACAAGGCGCTGAAGATCGAGGCCGGTACTTTTGTGCTGCAAGTGGGCAAGCGCAAGTTCGCCCGCGTGACCTTGTCGTGATGCTGCGCAGGGCGCACCGATGATCGGTTTGATCCAGCGCGTCACGCGCGCCTCGGTCATGGTCGATGGATGCGAAGTGGGCGCGATCGGTGCCGGTTTGCTGGTGCTGGTGTGCGCCGAGCGCGGTGACGGCATCCGCGAAGCCGATGCACTGCTGGCAAAACTGCGCGCTTACCGGGTTTTCGGCGATGCCAGCGGCAAAATGAATTGCAGTGTGACCGATGTCGCCGGCGGCTTGTTGCTGGTGCCGCAGTTCACGCTGGCAGCCGATACCCGCTCCGGCACCCGGCCGTCATTCACCCCGGCGGCGGCGCCGGCCGAGGCGCGTATTCTATTCGCGCATTTCCTGGCGCAGGCCTGCAAGCTGCACACGCTGGTGGCCAGCGGCATCTTCGGCGCGCACATGGAAGTCTCGCTGACCAACGATGGTCCGGTGACGTTCTGGCTGCAGGTGCGGCCATCCGGGGCTGGCGATATGACTACTGATAGTCGCCTCGACAGCGGTGCTTAGTCGGCTACACTGGACACGCTTGTTTAGCACTATGGCAATGAGTTTTCCGAACTTCCCACCAGGAGACTGCGATGAAATTGTGGAGTAATTCTTTCAAGGATGGCGGCTACATTCCGGGCGAGTTTGCCCTGGGAACGATTGATCCGGTCACGCATGTGACCCTGTCCGCCAATCGTAGTCCGCACCTAGCCTGGAATGAGCTGCCGCCGGAAACCCGCTCGCTGGTGCTGCTCTGTGTGGACCCCGACGTGCCGTCCGTGCCGGACGATGTCAATCAGGAAGGTCGCACCGTGCCGCCCGATTTGCCGCGGGTCGATTTCTATCACTGGGTCATGATCGACATACCACCCGGTATCCATTCGATGCCTGCCGGCCATTTCAGTGACGGCGTCACCTCGCGCGGCAAGCTCGGGCCGGAAATTGCCGACGCGGTCTTCGGTACCGCACGCCATGGAGTGAACGATTACACCGGCTGGTTCGCGGATGACCCGGCCATGGCTGGCGACTACTTCGGCTACGACGGTCCGTGCCCGCCGTGGAATGACAGCGAAATCCACCGTTACTTCTTTACGCTGTACGCGCTCGATATCGAGCACTTGCCCGTCGACGGCAATTTCACTGGTGCGCAGGTACTGGCTGCCATGCAATCACATATCCTCGACGAGGCCAATATCGTGAGCCTGTATACCCTGAACCCATCGCTGCAGGAATAAAGTGCAGACGACGGAAATTTTGCTGATTCGCCATGGCGAAACCGACTGGAACGCGGAACGCCGGCTGCAAGGCTTCCGCGATATCGGACTCAACGATCACGGCCGGCAGCAAGCCGCCGCGCTCGCACAGGCATTGCGCGATGACGTCCTCGATGTCGTCATTGCCAGTGACCTGCAACGCGCCTGGCATACCGCACAAACACTCGCCACGCCCCGTCAGCTGACCGTCATTACCGATGCCAGCTTGCGCGAGCGTTGCTACGGCGCATTCGAAGGATTGCGCTACGACGAAATCGTCGACCATTTTCCGGTCGCACATGCTGCCTGGATGGCGCGCGAAATCGATGCGCGCTTTCCGCCCGGTGCTCATCCGGCCGAAACCCTGCGTGAGTTTTCGGCCCGCTCCGTGTCTAGCGTGATCGCGCTGGCGCAACAGCACCGCGGCAAAAAAATCGCTATCGTCACGCACGGCGGCGTACTCGATTGTCTGTACCGTGCCGCTCGCGGCCTCGGTCTGGACACGGCGCGCGACTTTGACATCATGAACACCGGCGTGAACCGGTTTGTCTGGGACGGGACTGCGCTGCACGTGGTGCAGTGGGGCGATGTCGCTCATCTGTCGTCGGAAACGCTGGACGAACTACGCCAATGAGGTGGGTTTCTTTTGACGCTCAGCGCGGCGCGTCCGCGCTATCTTTGCGAGCTTGCGCGCGATGAAATTCAATTTCTTTTCCAGTCCCGACCCGGCGACACTGGTGGCGACAGCCCGCTCGGCATCGAGCCAGCAGCGCATCGATACCGAACGTGTTGCACTGACCGGTCTGCTGTACCGGTTGCTGGCCCGCTTGCCGCAATCGAACAATCTGCAGGCCAATACCGAACAGCTGTGCCGCACGATTCTGGATGACAACGATAACCTGCGCTTCATCTGGGTCGGTATCCGCGAAGCGCCCGGCGGGCCGGTGCCGCCACTGGTGATCGAGGGCGAATACGCCGGTGACTGCAGCGACTGGAGCCTGCCCGATTCCTGCTTCGATGGCGTGTTGCCGTATTCGCAGGCCGCACTCGAAAACGTCGATGCTGCAGCGGATTTCCCGTCCCTGTTTGCGCCATGGCGGGGCGCAATGGACCGCTGCACGGCCCATTGCGCACTGGCCATTCCGTTGCGCTCGGAGCGCAGTGGCGTGTGCGGGCTGATGGTGTTCTATGCCGCAGACCTGGATTATTTTTCTCGCCTCGGGGTCGCGCCGTTCCACGCGTTCTGCCACATCATCGAACTGATCTGGCGCCAATCCAACACCCAGCAATTGCTGATGGAGCGCACCCAGACCGATGCCCTGACCGGTCTGATGAACCGGCGCAAGACGGTCTTCGTGCTGACCAAAGCAATCGAGCAAGCCGGCCAGACTGGCGATCCGCTATCGATCCTGATGTGCCGGCTGGAAGGATTCGACAAGCTCAATGATGTCTATGGCTGGTTCGATGCCGACGCCATTCTTGCCGCGTTTGCCGGCGTCGTCGGCAGTCGCATGCCGCCGATGATCCAGGCTGGACGCTGGACCGGGGTCGAGTTCCTGTATGTGCTTCCCGGTTTTGATGCTGCCCGCGCGCGCGGGCTGGCGGAAGAACTGACCCGCTATCTGCAGCGCCAGGCCATTAGCGTCAAGAGCTGGTCGATCCGGCTGACAGTTCAGGTCGGTGTGGCGAACCACTCCGGCCAGACCCTCGGGATCGATGACTTGATCCAGCAGGCGATCCATCAGATGCAGCCGGCGCAGCGACAGCTCATCTAGCCTGAACGTTGCATCACGTACCGTCATGCCAGCCGTTTGCCGATGGACATGTGACATCTTGCGGGAGCAACTCTGCGCTATCCGGCAAGCGGGCTGGTGTCAGTGAATGTGATTTTAGACAAAGTACGTATTATCAGGTATTCAAGGGCATATCTGTATTTTCAGGCAAGGTACAGGCTTGCAGCGCAAGCGGGGAACTCCTGCTGATAAAATGCCAACCCGGCAACGAAATCGCCTGTCTGGTGTTTGGGATATAGCCTACCCATCTCCTACGCGGGCAACATGTCCAACCGATGTCTGGTCACACTGGAGCCTATGAAAGTTGATGAATTGGCAGTGGCAGAGCAGGTCCGCATCTGCGCATTGCATGCGCTGGCAGTGCTGGACACGCCACAGGAAGAGCGTTTCGACCGGCTGACGCGGCTGGTTTCGCACACCTTGTCGGTGCCGACTGCGCTTGTTTCGCTGGTCGCCGAAGACCGACAGTGGTTCAAGTCCCGGGTCGGCCTCGATGCGTCTGAAACGCCGCGTTCGGTCGCATTTTGCAGTCATGCCGTCGCGTCTGGCGAAATGCTTGTGGTGGACGATGCCACACTCGACCCGCGCTTTGTTGATAATCCGCTGGTAACGGATGCGCCATTCATCCGCTTTTACGCGGGTCAACCGGTTTTTTCTCTCGATGGCCAGGCTGTCGGTACGCTGTGTATTATCGACAGCGTGCCGCGTCGTCTTGACGATCTGCAAAAGCAGGTGCTGCGTGACTTCGCGTTGCTGGTACAGGATGAGTTGAATAAAACAACGATCATTTCTGCGCGCAAGACTGCCGAAGATGCGCTCCACGCGCTCAACGAAGCGCTGGAAGAACGGATCAATGAACGCACCAGATCTCTCGAGGAATCAAACAGGACGCTCAAGAGGGAGATGCAGCGCCGCGAATTAGTTGAATCGACGCTGCGCTCCAGCGAACAACGGATACAGACGATCATCGACACCTCTCTGGTGGCGTTCGTCAGTATCGACACCCGCGGCCACATCGTTGACTGGAATCCGTCGGCCGAACAGACGTTTGGCTGGCGGCGCGATGAGGCGCTTGGCATCGATCTGGCAACCTTGATCACGCCCGTACGTTTTCGCGACTCCCACCGTACCTTGTTGCAGCGCCTCCTGGATGGTGCGTCGGCTGAAGGGATCAACAATCGACGCGAATTGACGGCGCTGACGAAACGCGGTGACGAAATTACCGTGAGGGTGACGATCAGCGCGTTCGATTTTGACGGCGAACGGTACTTCGGCGCGTTTTTGTACGATATCTCCGAAGAACAAAAGGCACAGCGTGCCCTCGAAGAAAAGAGTGAACTGCTCGCCCAGAAGCAGGAACTGCTCGACGCCATACTTGAAACTGTCGATGTCGGCGTGGTTGCCTGTTCCGCCGAGGGTGGCCTGAGCCTGTTCAATCGCGCGGCCCGGGAATTTCACGGCCTATCGCAGGAGTCACTCGGCAGCGGAAACTGGGCGGAGCACTACAGCTTGTACGCGTCGGACGGCGTCGCCCTGTTGAACGAGGCGGATATCCCTCTTGTGCGGGCGCTGCAGGGAGAAGTCCTGCGCAATGTGCCCATGGTCATTGCACCGGTCGGCCTGTCGCGCCGTTTCGTACTGGCCAGTGGAAGGCGTATCGCGAATTCGGCAGGCAAGCCGCTAGGCGCGGTTGTTGCCATGAAAGACATTACAGAACTCAATGCATTCCAGCGCCAGCTCGCCAGAAACGAACAGCGTCTGCGTGACATTACCGACAATGTCCCGGCGCTGATCGCACATATTGATCGTAACCACTGCTTTACGTTCCTCAATTCCCCCGCACTGCGTTTTTATGGAAAAAGCGGTCAGAATCTGATCGGGCAGCATCTCAGTGTCATCTACACCGCCGTAGAATTTGAAAAATTCGCCCCGCTCGTTGCGCGGGTGCTGGTCGGCGAACGGGTGGACTTTGAAGAAGAAATGCAGATCGCTGGCAAACCCCGGTTCTTCCAGGTGTCGTACATTCCCGATCGTGACGATGCCGGTGAGGTGCAGGGTTTTTATGTCCTCGCTCTGGATGTGACAGCACGCAAGAACAGC
Source organism: Actimicrobium antarcticum (assembly GCF_039536745.1). Classification (NCBI taxonomy): domain Bacteria; kingdom Pseudomonadati; phylum Pseudomonadota; class Betaproteobacteria; order Burkholderiales; family Oxalobacteraceae; genus Actimicrobium; species Actimicrobium antarcticum. The sequence continues at coordinate 178,280 of NZ_BAAAZE010000003.1, read as the reverse complement.
GAGCTGCAGCAGCGCGAAAGTGAAGAACGGCTACGAACCATTACCGACAACCTGCCGGTACTGATCGCCTACATCGACACGGCGCAGCGTTATTGTTTTGCGAATGCACTGTATCGACAGTGGCTCAAGAAGGACCCGGCGGCGATGCTGGGTCGTTCCGTGGCAGAGGTCTTCGGCGAAGAGTTCCATGAGCAACGTGCGCCGTATCTGGAACGCTGCCTCGATGGGCAGGCGGTCCAGGCGGACTTTACGATGACCGACGGCATGCAGGAACGCACCGTCAACACCGCATTCATTCCCCACATTCGTGATGGCAGCGTCATCGGCATCTACCTGTTCAGCACGGATGTCACTGCCACGTATCAGCAAAAGGCGCACCTGCATTCGATTGCCAACACCGATGCCCTGACGAGCCTGCCGAACCGTCGCAGTTATGAAGCCAGCCTGAATGCAGCTGTCAGGAGCGCGCAAAGTAGCGGCGACGGTATCGCACTCATGTACCTTGATATCGACCATTTCAAAACAATCAATGACACGTGGGGCCATGCCGCCGGCGACGATGTCCTTCAGGAGTTTTCGCGTCGGTTACTCATGGTGGTGCGTAAAACCGATCGGGTGTCCCGCCTGGCCGGCGACGAATTCACCATCCTGCTCGAAGGCGTACCCACGCCGGAGGTGTGCCAGCGTCTGGCGGACAAAATTCTCGACGCGGTTCGCGAACCATTTCAAGTTGGCGGACAGGCAAAACAGGTGACAACCAGCATCGGCATTACATGGAATGGTTCCGGCAACATCGATGCAGAAACCCTCAGTGCGCGCGCCGACGCGGCCCTCTATCAAGCAAAGGGCGCCGGCAGAAATCAGTATTGTTCTGTCGATACGACAGAGACGGGCGGGCAGGGACAGACGTGATCGTGACGCTTAACGTGTGGATGCATGACGCAGGTCATGTCGAGCTCCGGCGTGTTCGTGCTTTTTGATGACGAATTCAGGTCAGTGATCCGAGCCCGTCGCAGCGACATCGTTGCCAATTTAGTTACTGTATTTTCCATGCGAAGTCGCGCTCCGCTAGCGTATGGACAGCGTAATTCCGGCTAAAATAGCGGACCCACTTTCCTTGTCTGCCTGCGTGAAACTCGGTCCCTACCAGCTTGCCAATAATGTCTTTGTCGCCCCGATGGCCGGGGTGACCGACCGTCCGTTCCGGCAACTCTGCAAGCAGCTCGGTGCCGGTTATGCGGTGTCCGAAATGGCGGCGTCCAATCCGCGCCTGTGGCAAACCGAAAAAACATCACGACGCATCAATCACGATGGCGAAATGGCACCGCGTGCGGTCCAGATCGCCGGCGCCGACCCGGCCATGCTGGCCGATTGCGCGCGCTTCAATGTCGAACGCGGCGCGCAGGTCATTGATATCAACATGGGCTGCCCGGTCAAGAAAGTCTGCAACAGCTGGTGTGGTTCGGCATTGTTGCAAGACGAACGACTGGTCGGTCAGATCCTCGATGCGGTGGTGGCGGCGGTCGACGTGCCGGTCACGCTGAAGTTTCGCACCGGCTGGGACCGGCAACACAAGAATGCACTGAACATCGCCCGCCTGGCGCAATCGGCCGGCATCGCCATGCTGACCCTGCACGGTCGCACGCGCGCTGATGGCTACAACGGCGACGCCGAATACCAGACCATCGCTGCGGTCAAGGCGGCTGTGTCGATCCCGGTGGTGGCCAATGGCGACATCACCTCGCCCGAAAAAGCCCGCCATGTGCTGGCCGTGACGGGCGCCGACGCCATCATGATCGGTCGCGCTGCGCAGGGGCGGCCATGGATATTCCGCGAAGTCGCCCACTTCCTGGCAACCGGCACGCATCTGGCCGCGCCGCTGGTCAGCGAAGTGGTGGCCCTGATGGAAGAGCACTTGCGCGCGCATTACGCGTTTTATGGCGCGTATCTGGGCGTGCGGACGGCGCGCAAGCACATCGGCTGGTACGTGCGCGACCTGGCGGGTGGCGAAGAATTTCGCCAAAGAATGAATCTGCTGGACGATTGCGAGCAGCAACTGGCCGCCGTAAACGATTTCTTCGAATCGCAAATTCGCTTCGGCGAGCGGTTACAATACGTTCCCCAAATGCAAAAGCTGGCCGCGTGAACGGCTACCAGCAACACCAACCAGCCTAACCACACTGCACAGAATGAGCAAAGAAAGCATCCAGGAAGTCGTCAAAAAGAGCCTCGAAAAGTATTTCAGGGACCTGGGCGAACAGCATCCCTCCAATGTCTACGAGATGGTGGTCGTCACGGTAGAAAAACCCATCCTCGAAGTCGTCATGGCGCGTGCCGATGGCAACCAGTCGCTGGCAGCCGACATGCTGGGCATCAACCGCAACACCTTGCGTAAAAAATTACAGCAACACAGTCTTCTGTAACGTCATCGGTGCGCCGCTTTACCGGTGTACCGGTGATCTGGATCTGATCTCCTCGCGATGATCTCCATGCACTGTTTTTCACCGAATCTTTCCCTGAATTTTTCACCGAATTTCTCAACATTACCGGCCCCCTCATCATGATCAAACAAGCCCTCATCTCCGTTTCCGACAAGACCGGCGTTCTCGACTTTGCGCGTGCATTGTCTGCGCTGGGCGTGAACCTGCTGTCGACTGGCGGCACGGCCAAACTGCTGGCCGAGAACGGCCTCAAGGTGACCGAAGTGGCCGATTACACCGGCTTCCCGGAAATGCTGGATGGCCGGGTCAAGACCCTGCATCCGAAGGTGCATGGCGGCATCCTGGCGCGCCGTGATTTTCCCGAGCATCAGTCCGCACTGGCGCAACACGGCATCCCGACCATCGACATGGTCGTGGTCAACCTGTATCCGTTCCAGCAAACCGTCGCCAGGGCCGAGTGCTCGCTCGAAGACGCGATCGAAAACATCGACATCGGTGGTCCGGCCATGCTGCGGTCGGCTGCCAAGAACCATAAGGATGTGGTGGTGATCTGCGAGCCCGCCGACTACGCGCAAGTGCTGGCGGAATTGCAAACACTGGATGGCGAAGTCAGCTACGAAACCAAGTTCGCCCTGGCCAAGAAAGTCTTCGCCCACACTGCGCAATACGACGGCGCAATCACCAACTACTTCACCTCGCTCGGTACCGACAAGGCCCATGCCACCCGCAGTGCATTCCCTGCCACGCTGAACCTGCACTTTGAAAAAGTCCAGGAAATGCGCTATGGCGAAAACCCGCACCAGGCCGCCGCGTTCTACCGCGACACCAAACCGGTCGAGGGCGCGCTGGCGAACTACACCCAGTTGCAGGGCAAAGAACTGTCGTACAACAACATCGCCGATGCCGACGCCGCCTGGGAATGCGTAAAAACCTTCACCGAAACCGCCTGCGTCATCATCAAGCACGCCAATCCGTGCGGCGTAGCCACCGGCAATAGCCCGCTGGAAGCCTACAGCAAGGCCCTGCAGACCGACCCGACATCCGCTTTCGGCGGCATCATCGCCTTCAACTATCCGGTCGATGGCAACGCTGCGGAAGCGGTGGCCAGACAGTTTGTCGAAGTCGTCATCGCGCCCTCGTTCAGCGACCAGGCCCGACAGATTTTCGCGGCCAAACAAAATGTGCGCCTGCTCGAAATCCCGTACGGCGCCGGCAGCAATGCGCATGATTTCAAGCGCGTAGGCGGTGGTCTGCTGGTGCAATCGCCTGATGTACGCAATCTCGAACTGGCCGAAATCCGCATCGTCAGCAAGCAGCAACCCACGCCGCAGCAATTGCAGGACCTGATGTTTGCCTGGCGCGTGGCCAAGTTCGTCAAATCGAATGCCATCGTTTTCTGTGGCAACGGCATGACGCTGGGTGTTGGCGCAGGCCAGATGAGCCGGGTCGATTCGGCCCGCATCGCCGCGATCAAGTCGCAACATGCCGGCTTGTCGCTGGTCGGTTCGGCGGTGGCGTCGGATGCCTTTTTCCCGTTCCGCGATGGTCTCGATGTCGTGGTCGAAGCGGGTGCCACCAGCGTGATCCAGCCGGGTGGCTCGATGCGCGACCAGGAAGTCATCGACGCGGCCGACGAACACGGTGTCGTCATGCTGATGACCGGAGTGCGTCACTTCCGTCATTGATTGCCCGCCCATGAGAATTCTCGGCATCGACCCGGGGCTGCGCATCACCGGCTTCGGGGTCATCGAGAAGCATGGCAACAAGCTCAGCTACATCGCCTCGGGCACCATCAAGACCCTCGACACCGACTTGCCGGCACGGCTGAAAACCATCCTGGCCGGCGTCGGTGAAGTCGTTGCCACCTATCGACCCGATTGCTCGGCGATCGAAAAGGTGTTTGTCAACGTCAATCCGCAATCCACGCTGCTGCTAGGCCAGGCCCGCGGTGCGGCAATTTGCGCGCTCGTCAGCGCGGATCTGCTGGTGGCCGAATACACTGCATTGCAAGTCAAGCAGGCCGTGGTCGGGCAGGGCAAGGCGCAAAAGGAACAGGTGCAGGATATGGTGCAACGGTTGTTGATGTTGTCGGGCAAGCCGACCGCAGATGCCGCCGACGCGCTCGGCGTCGCGATCTGCCATGCACACAATCACGAGGTGCTGGCGATCCTCGGTGCGCTGGCACCGGGGCTGGCGAAGAAGGGGTTGCGGGTGCGCAAGGGGCGGTTGGTGGGCTGATGGGTCGGTATGTCCGTAGGGTTCACCCCAAAGGCGCTAACGTTCGCTTATAGCAACCGCTTCGCAGGCCGGTTCTGCGAAGTGCAACGGTTACATCCGTTGGAGTGCGGCTTTGGGTCGTAGGTTGGGCTGCGAAGCCCAACATGCGTCAGGTTGCTTTGCGGGTCGCGGCGACGCGGGGGTTGCGGGCTGCGGTCTGCGGTAGCTAAAACCGGTTGCGCTCCGTGGAGGCAAGCCGGGTGCGGCCCGGCAGCCGGTCACTTCTTTTTGCTTCGCCAAAATGAAGTAACCAAGAAAAAGGCGACCGCTAGACCGCTGCCCTGCGGGTTCCCAAATACCGTGCCCGGTCAGGGGGAGGGCCGCAAACTCGCTACGCTCAGACAGTGCGACCCTCTTGTCCCCTGCCCGGACACGGTATTTGGCAGCGGCCTTTTATGCGGAATTCAACGTCAAAACCAAGCCCAGCCTTGATGATTGATTGATGGCCAGGCTCGCTTTGCGCGAGAAAGATGGCTTGTAAAAGCCTTGTAGGTTTTGGTTTTGGTTTTGACGTTGGATTTGACGTTAGTTTTGACGTTGGTTTTTACGTTGATTTTGACGTTGGTTTGGAAGTCGATGTCGATCACGACGAGGAATTTTTCTCGCGCAAAGCGAGCCTGGCCATCGTTCAATCTCCAAGGCTGGGCTTGGTCTTGACCTTGAATTCCGCATAAAAAGATCGCTGCCAAAAACCGGGTACGGTAAGAGGATCAGAAGCACGCACTGTATGAGGTGTAGCAGGGGTTTCGGATCGCATGCGATCCGCCTGCGGAACGGGATCCGCTTGCAAGCGGATCTGCGCCCTGCAAGGGTAGCGAGTTTGCGGGCTTCCCTCTTGCCGTACCCGGTTTTTGGGAACCCGCAGGGCAGCGGTCTGCGGTCGCCTTTTTCTTGGTTACTGCTTTTTGGCGAAGCAAAAAGAAGTGACCGGCTGCCGGGCCGCCCCCGGTTTGCATCAACGGAGCGCAACCCGTTTTAGCTACCGACGACCGCACGCCGTGGCGACCTAGAAGGCAGCTTGATGTATGTTGGGCTTCGCCGCCCAACAATACAGCGAAGCAAAAAGAAGTGACCGGCTGCCGGGTCGCACCCGGCTTGCATCAACGGAGCGCAACCCGTTTTAGCCACCGCAGACCGCGCGCCGTGGCGACCCGGAAAGCAACTTGACGCATGTTGGGCTTCGCAGCCCAATCCGATGTACCTATGGCAAATTGTAGTAACAAAAATCAGTTTCCCCAACGTTGAATCAAACCATCCGCAGGTGACGGCAAGTCCATCAGCGCCTCCGCACCCTGTATCATCACGTTATCCCCACTCATCTCCCAATCCCCCATGATCGGTCGTCTCTCCGGAACTCTCCTCGAAAAAAATCCGCCGCAATTACTGGTCGACTGCCACGGCGTCGGCTACGAAGTCGACGTCTCGATGGGTACCTTTTACAACCTGCCTGCACTGGGCGAAAAAGTCACCTTGCTGACCCAGCAGATCGTGCGGGAAGACGCGCATTTGCTGTTCGGTTTCGGTACCGCCGAGGAGCGCACGGTGTTCCGCCAGTTGATCAAGATTTCGGGTGTCGGGCCGCGCATGGCGCTGGCGATTCTGTCGGGCATGTCGGTAGCCGAACTGTCGCAGGCGATCACGTTGCAGGAAACCGGCCGTCTGGTCAAAGTCCCCGGCGTGGGCAAGAAAACCGCCGAGCGCCTGCTGCTCGAACTGAAAGGCAAACTTGGCGCCGACCTCGGGGCCATTGGCGGCGTGGTGCGCTCGGATGCCAGTGCCGACATCCTTAATGCGCTGGTCGCGCTCGGCTATTCCGACAAGGAAGCCGTGCTGGCCATGAAGCAGGTGCCGCCCGGCAGTGGCGTGTCAGACGGCATCAAGCTGGCGCTCAAAGCGCTCTCGAAAGGATAATGGCGCATGAGCATCCAGACCGATAATTTCACCGAACAACGCATCACGGCGCCGACCCCGTCGTCGCCCAACGAAGAAGCCATCGAACGCGCCTTGCGGCCAAAACAGCTCGACGAATACGTCGGTCAGGAAAAGATCCGCGACCAGCTCAGCATCTTCATTACCGCCGCCAAACAGCGTCGCGAGGCGCTCGACCACACCTTGCTGTTCGGCCCGCCGGGTCTCGGCAAGACCACGCTGGCGCACATCATCGCGCGCGAAATGGGTGTCAATCTGCGCCAGACTTCCGGCCCGGTGCTGGAACGCGCCGGCGACCTGGCCGCCTTGCTGACCAACCTCGAAGCTAACGACGTGCTGTTCATCGACGAGATACATCGCCTGTCACCGGTGGTCGAAGAAATCCTGTATCCCGCGCTGGAGGATTACCAGATCGACATCATGATCGGCGAAGGTCCGGCGGCGCGCTCTGTGCGGCTGGATTTGCAACCGTTTACGCTGGTCGGCGCCACTACCCGCGCCGGCATGCTGACCAATCCGCTGCGCGACCGCTTCGGCATCGTCGCCCGGCTGGAGTTTTACAGCGCCACCGAACTGGCGCGCATCGTCACCCGCAGCGCCTCGTTACTCAATGCCCCGATCGATCCGGAAGGCGCATTCGAAATTGCCAAGCGCAGTCGCGGCACACCACGTATCGCCAACCGGCTGCTGCGGCGTGTGCGCGATTACGCCGAGGTCAAATCCAATGGCGACATCACCAAGGCCACCGCCGATGCCGCGCTGGTGATGCTGGACGTCGATCCGGTCGGGTTTGATTTGATGGACCGCAAGCTGCTTGAAGCAGTGCTGTTCAAGTTCAGCGGTGGTCCGGTCGGCCTCGACAACCTCGCTGCCGCGATCGGCGAAGAGCGCGAGACCATCGAGGATGTGCTGGAACCCTACCTGATCCAGCAGGGGTATTTGCAGCGCACGCCGCGCGGCCGGATTGCGACGCCGCTGGCCTACACCCATTTTGGCGTAGCCGCGCCGCGCACCGGCCCCAACGGCGAGCTGTGGGGGCAGTAACGTTCAGGCTTTTATCCGGCCTGCATCAGAGCCGCATCAAGACTGAGCGATAAAAGCAGCGATCGCGGCCATGAACTGCTCCGGCTGCTGCAACTGCGGCACGTGCGCGCAGCCGGGCAGGATCGTCAGCGTCGCATTGGGCAGACCGGCCGCCAGTTCAACGGACATCGGCGGCGGCGTGGCCTCGTCGTGTTCGCCAACCAGCACCAGCGTCGGCACGGTCACCACGGCCAAATCGGCGCGCAAGTCCAGCGTCGACAAGGCGGCGCAGGCATCGTGGAAAGTCTGGGGATCGACCGCCAGGAAGCGCTCGCGCCGCTGTGCCACCAGCGCCGGATTGGCGGCCTGGAAATCCAGCGAAAACAGCCGTCGCATTGCCACATCCGCAATGGCTGTCAGCCCGTTGGCTGCCGCACCTGCCGACATGCCCTTGAAGGCCGCCCGGCCTGCGTCCGAAAACGCGGCGCCGCAATCGGCCAGCACCAGTTTGCCGGCCAGATCGGGATGACGGATCGCTGTCAGCAGCGCCACAAAACCACCATAGCCATTGCCGAGAAAGATCGGTGCCTGGGTGTAATTGAATTCGCGGATTGCCGCTGCCAGCCGGTCCGCCACTGCCTCCAGCCCTCCATCGACGCGGTCCGAGTGACCAAAGCCGGGCAGGTCGAGGACGACGACCCGGTTGGTCGCCGCCAGCAACCGGGCCAGCGGATCAAAACTGGAGCTATCGGCCAGCAGCGAATGGAACAGAATGATCGGCGCGCCGGCGCCGCCGATGCGCGCGCCGACCTTGTGTTCGCCCACCTTGACGGTGACCGCAATCGGGCCGAATTCCGAGCTGAGTGCTGTATGCATGAGGATCTTTCGTGTCAGGTGTAAAAAATTCAGTTCAGACGCGGCTGGGCTGCCGTGTCCTTGTACCAGTCGAACGGCGCGTCATCGAGCCGCACCATCACGCTCTTGGTCTCGAAATGCTGGTCGAACGATTCGGTGCCGCATTCCCGGCCGATGCCTGAATCCTTGACGCCGCCCCAGGGCGAGGCCGGGTCGAGCCGGTGATGGTCGTTGATCCAGACGATGCCGCATTTCAGCCGCGCCGCGACCCGATGGGCGCGCGTGATGTCATTGGTGCGGATCGCGCCGGCCAATCCGAACGGTGAATTGTTGGCCAGTGCAATGCCTTCGGCCTCGGTGCCAAACTTGGTGACCGAGACAAACGGACCGAACACTTCTTCCTGGAAGATGCGCATGTCGGCAGTGACATCGGCAAACACGGTTGGCTCGACAAAAAAGCCGTTGGCCAGCGCCGGATCGGCCGGAATGCGGCCACCGGCGACCAGCCGTGCGCCGTCTTCTTCGAGGCCGATGCGGATGTAGTTCAGTACCCGTTGCTGCTGGCGTGCCGATACCACCGGTCCGAGCTGGATCATCGGATCGATCGGATTGCCGATGCGGATCGACTTGGCCTTGGCGGCGAGCTTCTCAACGAATTCGTCATACACTTTTTCCTGGACGATCTGGCGGCTGCCGCAGATGCAGGTCTGGCCGGCACCGATGAAGGCACCGAACGCCGCGTAATTGACCGCCTGGTCGACATCGAAATCATCAAACACCAGCACCGGCGTCTTGCCGCCCAGTTCCAGCGTCTGGTGCGCAAAATTGGCACCTGCCAGTGCACCGGTAATGCGGCCGGCTTCGGTGCCGCCAGTGAGCACCCATTTCGCCAGGCCGCGATGTTCCGACAGCGCCTTGCCGCTGGTCGGGCCAAGGCCGGTGATGACATTGAACACCCCCGGCGGCAGGCCGGCTTCGACGAACAGCGCGGCCAGGCGCAGCGTGGTCAGCGGGGTGTATTCGGAGGGTTTGACGACTGTGGTGCAGCCTGACGCCAGCGTGGGTGCCAGGCTTTTCATCATGATCATCAGCGGATGGTTGAACGGGGTCGAATTGCCGACCACGCCGATCGGCGTGCGCAGCGTGTAATTAAGGTAATTGCCATCGACCGGGATGACCGAATCGCGTCGCGCGATCGCCAGGCCGGCGTTGTAGCGCAGGAAGTCCGGCAGGCGTGACACCTGGGCACGGGTTTCGTTGAGCGAGCGGCCGTTGTTGAGGGTTTCGAGATGATAAATTTCTTCGAGGTTGGCTTCGAACACATCGGCCAGCTTGTTGACCAGTTTGGCGCGGGTGCGGTTGGACATCGTGCTCCATTCGGCGCTCTCGAATGCGGTTGCGGCACTTTGTACCGCCCGGTCGACATCGGCATCGCTGGCATGGCTGATCTGCGCCAGCAGCACGCCGGTCGCCGGATTGATCACGTCGAGCAGGTCGGCACGGGTGGCGGCGACTGCGTGGCCGTCGATGAACAGGCCGTGGACCGGCACGCCGTTACTGGTATTCAAAACGCTGGACATCTGACTTCCCCTTGATTGAAAACGCGATGGACTAATTGACGATGGCAAACCGCGAAATGGCGTCATTGACGCGTTTCGCGGCGGCAGAAATATGCTGTTCGGCGGCGCGCTCGGCGCGTTTGGTCTTGCGCTGCTGCAGCGCATCGATGAGCTGGCAATGCTCGTCGACCAGTGATTCGGGATTTCCTTTTTTGACATTGCTGACACTGACCCGTACCGCGCGTTCCATCTGGTCGATCAGATCGATCAGGTGATTTTGCATGCGCAGGTTGCCGCCCAGCGCCGCCAGCGTGTGATGGAAACTGCGGTTGTAGCCGACAAAACCATCGCTCCACTGTGCCGGATCGAACTGGCGAAACGACTCCAGCGCCTGCAGTTGCGCATCGCTGGCATTGCGCACGATGCGTTCCATGCAGGCCCGTTCAAGGGCGGCGCGCAGGTGGAACATGTCCTGCACGTCGGTGACCGAAATCGGCGCAACCCGATAACCCTGGCGCGGTGTCGAAATGACCAGGCCTTCGCGTTCGAGCCGCATCAGCGCATCACGCACCGGTGACTTGCTGACCTGAAAGCGCGCAGCCAGTTCGGCTTCGCGGATTTCGGCGCCCGGTGGCAGTTCGCAACTCAGGATGTCGGCCCGCAATTGCGCGTAGGCCGACTCCCGCAGGAGCGGCGTGCCCGTGTTCTGGAGAGGACTGGCTGGCAAGGTAATGGTCGGCATTTGAAATATCAGGAGTTTGCTTTTCTGGATTATGTAATACATCACGAAAAAGCGCAAACACCATCAATTGCGCATCGCACCATCCAAGAAACGGCGTCTGGCTGCCGAAAACTACCTGAATAAAATAATAAGCGACCATCTTTTTTTATTTGGTAATATATTAAAGAGAGGCGAAAGACGCACTGCAAAGTCGCTAAAAAGAAGCCCGGTCAAAAAATATTTGATGGAAATCAATCAAGGAGACACGTCATGCTGAACAAAATCCTGACCCTCGCCGCAGTCACGACTACCGTCGCTGCCCTTTTTACCGGTCCGGCCCAATCCGCTGCGGCAGACCCGATCCGGGTCGGCTTCCTCACCGTCAAATCCGGCGCGCTGGCAGCCGGCGGCAAGCAGATGGAAGACGGCTTGCAACTGTTCCTGAAAGAGCGCAACAACATGATTGCCGGCCGCAAGGTCGAACTGTTCGTTGCCGACAGTGCCGGCCAGCCGGCGATCACGAAGACCAAGATGCAGGAACTGGTCGAAAAAAATAATGTGCAGGTGATCATCGGTCCGCTCGCTGCCTTCGAGGCACTGGCGGTCGACGACTACATCCGCAAGGCGCAGATCCCGGTGATCTCGCCGTCGGCCGCGGCCGAAGACCTGACTCAGCGCAAGCCCAATCCGTGGTTCGTGCGCGCCGTCGGCACCTCGGCCCAGCCGACCCAGCCATTTGGCGAATACGCGGCGCGCGAACTGAAGTACAAGCGCATTGCCATCATCGGCGACGACTTTTCATTCGGGCATGAAAGCGTGGCAGGCTTCCAGCGCACCTTCGAGGAAAACGGCGGCAAGATCGTGCAGAAACTCTGGTCGCCATTGAACGTGGCGGACTACGGCACCTACATCGGCCAGATCAATCCCAAGGTCGATGCGGTCTTCGTCAGCTTTGCCGGTGGCAACGGACTGAAATTCATCAAGCAGTACAACGAGTACGGCCTCAAGGGCAAGATCCCGCTGCTGGCGTCGATGACTGCCGTCGACGAAGGCATCCTGAAATCGATGGGCGATGAAGCGCTCGGCGTGATTTCGGCAGGCTGGTACGCCGCCACCATCGACAATCCGGCCAACAAGCATTTCGTGCAGGGCATGAACCGCGAATACAAGCAGGACCCGGGTTACTACGCGCTCGGTGCCTACAGTGCCGGTCTGATCCTCGAGCAAGCCCTGAAAACCGTCAGTGGCAAGATCGAAGACAAACCGGCCTTCATGGCGGCGTTGCGCAATGTGCAGGTGGCGGGCGATCCGCGCGGCCTGCTCAAGCTCGATGCGCTGGGCAATCCGATCATGAATGTCTATATCCGCAAGGTCGAGCGCAAGGACGGCAAGCTGGTCAACAGCATCATCAAGACGTATCCCGATGTCTCGCAATTCTGGACCTACAGCCGCAAGGATTTCCTGGCCGCGCCGGTGTACTCGCGTGACAATCCGGTCGCTGCCAACCTGGAAAAATAGGCGTGTCATTCTGGCTGATCCAAAGTCTCAACAGCCTTGCGCTGGGCGGCGTGCTGTTCACACTGGCGGCGGGCTTCTCGCTGATCTTCGGACTGATGCGCATCGCCAACCTGTCGCATGGCGCTTACTTCATGCTCGGGGCCTACGTCGGCCTGAGCGTGATCACGCACGGCTACGGCTTTTTCGCGGCGTTGCTGGCGGCCGGGCTGGCCGTCGGCACGCTCGGTGCAGTCGTCGAGCGGCTGGTGCTGCGCCGGCTTGCCGGCAACGGCCTCGGCCAGGTACTGGCCACGCTGGGCATTGCCTTCATCATTGCCGATTTCAGTTTGTGGGCCTGGGGCGGCGATCCGCAGCCGGTCGATGCCCCGGCCTTCCTGGCCGGCTCGACGCGCCTGTTCGGTCAGGTCTTTCCGCTCTACCGGCTAGGCGTGCTGGGCTTTGCAATCCTGCTGGCAATCAGCCTGTGGCTGCTGCTCGACAAGACCCGGCTGGGCATGATGATCCGGGCCAGCGTCGATGACATGCAAATGGCGCGCGGCATCGGCATCCCGGCCTCGCGCCTGTTTACCATCGTATTCTGCCTCGGTGCGGCGCTGGCCGGCATCGGCGGCGTGATTGCCGCGCCTATTCTGTCGGTGTATCCGGGCATGGATGCCGACATGCTGCCACTGGCGCTGGTCGTGGTCATCCTCGGCGGTCTTGGCAGCCTGGCCGGCGCGTTCGTCGGCAGCTTCGTGATCGGCTTCATCTACAGTTTTGGCCAGGCGCTGTTCCCGGACCTGGCGTACATCATCCTGTTCCTGCCGATGGTGGTGATCCTGGCGGTGCGTCCGCGTGGCTTGTTCGGAAGGATTGCTGCATGAAACGCGCATTGCTCTTCATTTTCATCGCGCTGCTGGCGATCCTGCCCTGGCTGGCCGGGAGCGACTATTACACCAACCTCGCCAGCCAGGCGCTGATCGCCGCGCTGTTTGCACTGAGCCTGAACCTGCTGGTCGGCTATGCCGGGCTGACCTCGCTCGGCCATGCCGGCTTCCTTGGACTGGCGGCGTATTCGAGCGCCTGGCTGATGCTCAATCTGCAGTGGGACCAGGCGTCGGCAGCAGCAGCGGCACTGGCCGGATCGACCGTGGTGGCGGGGGTGTTCGGGCTCATTGCGCTGCGCGCCAGCGGCATCGGTTTCCTGATGATCACGCTGGCACTGGGCCAGATACTGTGGGGCATTGCCTATCGCTGGGCCAGCGTCACCGGTGGCGACAATGGTTTGTCCGGCATCAGCCGGCCGCATCCGTTCGGCTTCGACCTCGGGCCGGCCAGCCATTTCTATTACTTCACGTTGCTGGTGTTCCTGCTGGTCTGGGCAGTGGTCGCGTTATGGGTGCGTTCGCCGTTCGGCGCCAGCATCCGCGGTACCCGCGATCAGCCACGCCGCATGAGTGCGCTGGGATTCAATGTCTGGCTGATCCGCTGGATCACGTTTACGATCAGCGGATTTTTCGGTGCCGTGGCAGGCCTGATGTATGTCTATTACCAGCAGTTCATCAGCCCGCACAGTCTGGCGCTGGCCAACTCGGCCGAGATGCTGCTGATGGTCATCGCCGGCGGACCGGCGACGCTGGCCGGGCCGGTGGTTGGTGCCGCGCTGGTGGTGCTGCTGAAAAATATCGCCAGCGGCTACATCGATCGCTGGATCATGCTGCTGGGTTTCGTGTTCCTGTTTATCGTGCTGTTCGTGCCGAACGGTATCGTGCCGGGCGTGGCCAAACTATGGCAGCGGTGGCAACAACGGCGGCGGCACAAGGAGGAGCGCGCATGAATCCGGTACTCGAACTGTCCGGCCTGAGCAAGGCCTTCGGCGGCCTGCAGGTCACGCGCGGCGTCGACCTGCGGGTGGAGCAGGGCGAACGGCATTTGCTGATCGGCCCGAACGGTGCTGGCAAGACCACCTTGTTCAATTTGATCGCCGGGGATTTTCGGTCCGACAGCGGCCGCATCAGCTTGCTCGGGCGCGATGTCACGCGCCTGCCCACCGCGAGCCGGGCGCAGCACGGGCTGGCGCGCACCTATCAGATCGTCACGCTGTTCGGCAAGGACACGCTGTTGCACAACGTGATGCTGGCGCTGCTTGGCAAATCGCCGCGCCGCTGGCGGCACTGGGGCAGCCTGTCCGATGAACGGACGATGACGGCGCGCGCACATGCGGTGCTGGAGGCAGTCGGCCTCGGCCACAAGGCAGCGTTGCCGCTGCAGCAAACCTCGTACGGCGAAAAACGCCGGCTCGAAATCGCCATGGCGCTGGCGCAGGAGCCGCAAGTGCTGCTGCTCGACGAACCGCTGGCCGGCCTGTCGGCCGAAGAGCGTGACACCATCCGGCAATTGCTGGGCCAGATCGACCGCAAGATCACCATCATCATGATCGAGCACGACATGGAGGTCGCACTGGCCTTCGCCGACCGGATCACGCTGCTGCATTACGGTGAAGTCATCCTGGGTGGTACCCGCGAGCAAGTCGTCAACGATCCGCGTACCCGGGAGATTTACCTTGGCCACTAACCTGCTCGAACTGGACAACCTCAACGCGTTCTACGCCGACAGCCACGTACTGCATGATGTCTCGCTGGCACTGGCGCCGGGCAAGGTGCTGGCGCTGCTGGGTCGCAACGGCGCCGGCAAGTCGACATGCATCAGTGCGATCGCCGGCTTCGTGCCACCGCGTTCAGGCCGGGTGCTGTTGGCGGGCATCGACCTGGCGCGCAGTACGCCGGAACAGATCAGTCGCGCCGGCATCGGCTTGGTGCCGCAGGGGCGGCGTATTTTTGGCAGCCTGAGCGTGCGTGAAAACCTGCTGGTGGCGTCACGCAAGCACACGCCGGCCGGGCGGCGCTGCTGGACTTGCGATGACGTCCATGCGATGTTCCCGCGCCTGCGCGAGCGCCAGCACCAGCTTGCCGCCAGCCTGTCCGGCGGCGAACAGCAGATGCTGGCAATCGGTCGCGCGCTGATGACCAATCCGTCCGTGCTGCTGATGGACGAACCGTCCGAAGGCCTGGCACCGCAAATCGTGCGCGAAGTCGGCGACGTGCTCGAACAGCTCAAAAGTCAAATCGCCATCCTGCTGGTGGAACAGAATCTTGGGCTGGCCATGAAAGTGGCCGACGACGTGGTGCTGCTCAATACCGGCCGCGTCGTGTTTGCCGGCAGCAACGCCGATTTCCGCCAGCAGCAGGCGCAACTGCAATCCCATCTCGGCATCACCTGAGAAAGACATCCCATGGACTTCGACCTGAAATTCGCACCCGTCGGTAACTACGCGCTGCGCTACCTCGATGAAGGCAGCGGCCCGGTCGTGGTGCTGATCCACGGACTGGCCGGTGATCTCAGCGCATGGCTGGCGCAGGTCGCGGTATTGCGCCAGTCGTACCGGGTCATTGCGTTCGACAATCGCGGCGCCGGGCACAGCACACAGGTCGATGAGCCGGTCAGCACCGCCGACCTGGCCCGCGACACGCTCGGGCTGATGGATTATCTGCAGATCGAGCGGGCCCACGTGGTCGGCCGGTCGATGGGTGGCGCAGTCGCGCAGCAGATGGCATTGCTCGCGCCAGCACGGGTGCTGTCGATGGTGTTGTGCGCCTCGTTTGCGCGGCTCGACCCGCTGGGCCGGCGGGTCTTGCTGAACATGCGCGATGCGCTCGAATGGCGCATGAACTGGGCCGACCATGCGCGCCATTCGGTGCAGAACTTTGTCTCGGCGGATTTTTTCAATCAGCAGCCCGAACGGGTCGCCGCGATTGAACGCCTCATCGGCGGCGAAACCCGCTTGCCGGCCTGCTACATCCGCCAGAACACGGCCTGCCAGGAGCATGACACGCTGCCTGAGCTGGCGCGACTCCACCAGCCGGTACTGGTCATGGCGGGCGCCAGCGATCCGATCTGTTCGCTGACGGCCACCGGTTGGCTGGGCGACGGGCTGCCGAATGTCCGCACCGAAATTTTCGAGAACGCCAGCCATTTTTTCCTGATGGAGCAACCTGAACGATTCCAGCAATTGCTGTCAGATTGGCTGGTACAACATGCCTGATCATGGCGCTTGTGTAATACGTTGCGGTAGCTGAAAATAGTCTGACTGTTTTCACTCCTACCTAAGCGAGTCCGCAATGCTGATGTCCACACTATCCAATCGTTACGCCCACCAGTTGCTGGACGCCCGCGCCAACTCGGCGCAAATGCCGCGCCTGTCGGTCGATACCGCGCTGACCATGTCCGATGGTTACGAAGTCGCCAAACGCATCCTCGACATCCGCATCGCGCAGGGCGAACAGCCGGTCGGTCGCAAGATCGGCTTCAATAATCGCAAGGTCTGGAGCAAGTTCGGTGGCCAGAATCTGGTCGATGTCCCGGTCTGGGCCACCATGTACGACTCCACCGTGCGCTTTGCCGACGACAACCGCGCTTTCCAGAGTCTGGTCGGTGCCGTCCAGCCGCGTCTGGAACCCGAAATCGTCTTCAAACTCGGCAAGACCCCCGCAAAAAATGCCTCCCTGACGGAACTGGCCGCCTGCATCGAATGGATGGCGCATGGTTTCGAAATCATCGTCTGCCCGTTCGCCGACTGGCAGTTCGAGCCGGTCGATGCGGTCGCCGCGTTCGGCCTGCATGGCTCGCTGATCATTGGCGAACCGCACATCTTGTCGGCTGCCTCGCGCCGCAATCTCGCTGAAGTCCTGACCAATTCCAGCGTATCGCTGTCGCTGGACTCGGGTGAAGGGTTCTCGTTGCGTGGTGCCGGATTCGGCGCCGACTTGCTGGACAGCCCGGTGCATGCCATGATGCATTTGCACAAGCTGCTGCAGACACAACCGGAGTTCGCACCGCTGACTGCCGGCGAGATCATCACTACCGGCACCTGGACCGAGGCGTATCCGATTGCTGGCGGACAGACCTGGACGACCGCGTTTTCGGGGGTGAGTTTGCCGGGGTTGACGGTGGGATTTGTGTAAGAAGTATTGGTTGATGGAGTGTTGTCGCTAGCGTTAGCGAGCGACTTCATTCCCTGCCAGTTCTCTCACACCACACCGCCCGCTGTTACCAACCGCCGCAAACCACATCACCAGCAACCAGGGTCAGAGTTTTTTTTCGCACGCTTTACCGCGAAAATTACTCCGACCCTGCTTGCGGATTCCGGAGCACGCAGATCGCGACCGCCGCTGCCAGTAAGGCACGACAGCTTTGTGCAATTCCGCAGCCGGCGGATCGAGAACGTAGCTGCCGGTGCGCCACGGTTGCACGCCGCAATCCGTTTACGGGGTCAGAGTAATTTTCGCGATACCCCTGCGAAAAAAAACTCTGACCCCGGAAACTGGCTTTTTCAGCATGCAGCCTCCGCAAACCCACGCCGCTTGCAATTGCCAGCCGTCGCGCACCGTCGGATTTAATCAACCGCCGCAAACCACATCACCAGCAACCAGGGCCAGAGTTTTTTTTCGCAAGTTGTACCGCGAAAATTACTCTGGCCCTGCTTGCGGATTCCGGAGCACGCAGATCGCGACCGCCGCTGCCCGTCAGGCACGACAGCTTTGTGCAATCCCGTAGCCGGCGGATCGAGAACGTAGCTGCCGGGGCATCACGGCTGCACTCCGCAATCCGTTTGCGGGGTCAGAGTAATTTTCGCGATACCCCTGCGAAAAAAAACTCTGACCCCGGAAACTGGCTTTTGCAGCGTGCCATGTCCCCAAAAACCGCACGACCCGCTTTTGCCGGGGGCAAGCAATACCTGCTGTATTTATTAATCGCTGCGAACAACATCAGTGGTTTTTCGCAGCCGCCGCAAACCACATCACCAGCAACCAGGGTCAGAGTTTTTTTTCGCAACGCTTCACCGCGAAAATTACTCTGACCCTGCTTGCGGATTCCGGAGCACGCAGATCGCGACCGGCGCTGCCAGTCAGCCACGACAGCTCTGTGCAATTCCGCAACCGGCTGATCGAGAACGTAGCTGCCGGTGCGCCACGTCTGCACGCCGCAATCCGTTTGCGGGGTCAGAGTAATTTTCGCGATACCCCTGCGAAAAAAAACTCTGACCCCGGAAACTGGCTTTTGCAGCGTGCCATGTCCCCAAAAACCGCACGACCCGCTTTTGCCGGGGGCAAGCAATACCTGCTGTATTTATTAATCGCTGCGAACAACATCAGTGGTTTTTCGTAGCAGCCGCAAACCACATCGCCAGCAACCAGGGTCAGAGTTTTTTTTCGCAACGCTTCACCGCGAAAATTACTCTGACCCTGCTTGCGGATTCCGGAGCACGCAGATCGCGACCGGCGCTGCCCGTCAGGCACGACAGCTTTGCGCAATCCCGTAGCCGGCTAACCGCGAAGGTAGCTACCGGAGCGCCACGGCCGCACTCCGTAATCCGTTTGCGGGGTCAGAGTAATTTTCGCGATACCCCTGCGAAAAAAAACTCTGACCCCGCAAACTGGCCTCTTCAGCTTGCCGTATCCGCAAAAACCGCACCACCCGCTCTTGCCGGGGAGGCGCAAGCAATACCTGCCTCATTTATTAATCGCTGCCTGCAACTGCCAGTTGTCGCGCATCGGCGGTTTTTTCCAACTTACGCAAACCACATCACCAGCGGAAACTTGCCTCTGCAGCGCGCCCCCTCAACAACCCCCGTTACTCCTCCCGCACCCACATCTGCGTGCGCCCCAGCATCGGCACCCCGATATACCCGCGCACATTCAGCTTCTTGCCCTCATCAGCCAGCGTCATCTTGCTTTTATAAACCTTGCCATTGTTCGGATCGAGTATCGTCCCGCCCGCATAGTCGCTACCGTCGGCGCGCATGCCATTGAGAATCGTCATTCCGATAATCTGCTGATCCTTGTTGGCGCCATCGCATTTGTCGCACTTCGGATTCGGATCATTCGGCGGTGGCGAGAACAGTTTCTCGATCTTGCCTTTGAGTTCGCCGTTGCTGTCCGTGATGCGGATCAGTGCCTTCGGTTTGCCGGTGCTGTCGTCGATGCTTTTCCACAGTCCCACCGGCGTGCTCTGCGCCATGGCACCGCAAGCCATCAGTAGTCCGGCAGTCAGTGCTGCCAGTTTTTTAGTCTCGATCATGAATGTCTCCTCATCAGAATCAATTAGCCTACAGGCAATTTCGCAAACTGTTCCCGCAATTTTTCCAGCGTGCTGGTGAAGCCCGCCAGACGAGCCTGTTCCGCCTGCACCACCGCAGCCGGCGCCCGCGCCACAAACGCTTCATTGCCCAGTTTGGCATGGCCCTTGGTGATCTCGCCTTCGAGGCGCGTGATTTCCTTGAGCAGGCGTTCGCGCTCGGCGGCGACATCGATTTCCACCTTCAGCATCAATCGCGCATTACCCACGATCGACACCGGGGCAGGGGATTCCGGCAATTTGTCGAGCACTTGCACCTCGGACAATTTGGCCAGCGCCTGCAGATACGGTGCAAACGATTGCAACTGCGCGGCATCCGCGCCGGCAGCTGTTTCCAGGATCAATGGCACCCGCACGGCAGGCGACAGTTGCATCTCGCCACGCAGGTTACGACAGGCATCGGTCATGGTCTTGAGTTGCGCCATCCAGGCTTCGGCGGCCTCGTCGATCTTGTGCGGCTGCGCTTCCGGATACGGCTGCATCATGATCGAATCGCCCTCGGGCTTGAGCAATTTCCCCGACAGCGGTGCCACGGTTTGCCACAATTCTTCGGTAATGAACGGAATGATCGGATGCGCCAGACGCAGCGTGGTTTCCAGCACTTTCAACAAAGTCCGGCGGGTGCCGCGCTGTTGCGCCTCGTTGCCATGCTGGATCTGCACTTTGGCCAGTTCCAGATACCAGTCGCAGTATTCGTCCCAGATGAACTTGTAGATCGACGACGCGATATTGTCGAAACGGTAGTCGGCAAAGCCCTTCGCCACATCCGCTTCGGTACGCTGCAGCAGCGATGTGATCCAGCGGTCGGCTGCCGAGAATTCCAGATAGCCGGCCTCGTCGCGCTCCTCCACGCCGCAGTCCTTGTCGACGGTATTCATCAGCACGAAGCGCGTTGCATTCCACAGCTTGTTGCCGAAGTTGCGATAGCCCTCGCAGCGCGCCAGGTCGAAATTGATGTTGCGGCCCAGCGAGGCGTAACTGGCCATCGTGAAGCGCAGCGCATCGGTACCAAAGGCCGGGATGCCGGTCGGGAATTCCTTGCGGGTGGCTTTCTCGATCTTCACGGCGTCCCGCGGATTCATCAGTCCGGTGGTGCGCTTGGCGACCAGCGTATCGACGTCGATGCCATCGATCAGGTCGATCGGGTCGAGCGTGTTGCCTTTCGACTTGGACATTTTCTGGCCACTGCCATCGCGCACCAGACCATGCACATACACCGTCTTGAACGGCACCTGGCCCGTGAAGTGCGTGGTCATCATCACCATCCGCGCCACCCAGAAAAAGATAATGTCGAAGCCGGTCACCAGCACCGACGACGGCAGGAACATCTTGTAATCCGGCGTCTCTTCCGGCCAGCCCAGGGTCGAGAACGGCACCAGCGCCGACGAGAACCAGGTATCCAGCACATCGGCATCGCGCCGCAGCGTCTTGCCGGGTGCCTGGGCCTGTGCTTCGGCTTCGGTACGGGCGACATAAATCTTGCCGTCATCGTCGTACCAGGCCGGAATCTGATGACCCCACCAGAGTTGGCGGGAGATGCACCAGTCCTGGATATTGTTGAGCCACTGGTTATATGTCGTGGTCCAGTTATCCGGAATCATCTTCACTTCACCGCTGGCCACTTTTTCCAGCGCCACTTCGGCAATCGACTTGCCTGGAAAATGCGTACCCTCCGGCGCCGGTTTCGACATCGCCACGAACCACTGGTCGGTCAGCATCGGCTCGATCACAACGCCGGTACGGTCACCGCGCGGCACCATCAATTTGTGTGGCTTGACGATCTCCAGCAAGCCTTGCGCATCGAGATCGGCAACGATTTCCTTGCGTGCCACGAAGCGGTCCATGCCTTGGTATTTAACCGGGCTGTTCTCGTTGATCTTCGCATCCAGCGTAAAGATATTGATCTGTGGCAGGGCGTGGCGCTGGCCAACGGCATAGTCGTTGGCATCATGCGCCGGCGTGATTTTCACGCAACCGGTGCCGAATTCCTTGTCGACATAACTGTCGGCGATGATCGGAATCTCGCGGTCGCACAGCGGCAGCTTCAGCATCTTGCCGATCAGGTGCACGTAGCGCGTATCGGTCGGATCGATCGCCACGGCGACGTCGCCCAGCAGGGTTTCGGGACGGGTGGTGGCCACCGTCAGGTGGCCGCTGCCATCGACCAGCGGATAGCGGATATGCCACATGAAACCGTCTTCTTCCTCCGACACCACTTCCAGGTCCGACACCGCCGTGCCCAGTACCGGGTCCCAGTGCACCAGACGCTTGCCGCGATAAATCAGGCCCTGTTCGAACAGGCGCACGAACACCTCGGTGACCGTGCCCGACAGCTTCGGGTCCATCGTAAAGTACTCGCGCTCCCAGTCGGTCGACGCACCCATCCGGCGCATCTGGCCGGTGATGGTCGAGCCGGATTGTTCTTTCCATTCCCAGACTTTCTCGACGAATTTCTCACGGCCGAGGTCATGGCGTGACAGCTTTTGCGCATCGAGTTGGCGCTCGACCACGATCTGCGTGGCGATACCGGCGTGGTCGGTGCCGGGAATCCAGGCGGTATTGAAGCCGCGCATCCGGTGGTAGCGCGTCAGGCCATCCATGATAGTCTGGTTGAACGCATGCCCCATGTGCAGCGTGCCGGTGACGTTCGGGGGCGGCAATTGAATGCTGAAGGCGGGCTTGTCTGCATCCATGGTGGCGCTGTAATAACCGCGCGCTTCCCAGGTGGACCGCCAGTGCTTTTCAATTTCGGTGGGCTCGAACGACTTGGCTAATTCCATGATGGGTGTCTGGTAGGGAAAGGAAGTCCGCATTATAGGATGAACCCTGCAGAAACCCGCTGTCGCGTCGGCCAGAATCCGGTTAGTATTAGCGACTCGCCGTGCATCACGGCGACAGCAATACCGTAATACCGCAACACCAAGCTAGGGGTCCTTACCGCAAAACATGCGCGGTCGGGTGAGAAATACCCTTGAACCTGATCTGGATAATGCCAGCGAAGGGAAGCTACGGAGCGTACCCCACGATCCGCCATTCCTTCGCTTTTTCGCTAAAGCAAAGGAACACCGTGAACGACAAAGCCCGCTTCTTAGACTCCACGATCAACGCCAACGTTGATGCAAAACCCGAAGCCAAACTCAACGCCAAATTCGACGCCAGCACCGCCATCGTCGATGAAGCAGCAGTCCAGCCATTACCCAATTCCAGCAAGTTTTACGTGCAAGGTTCGCGTCCCGACCTGCGCGTACCGATGCGTAAGATCACCCAGTCCGACACCGCCGCCTCGTTCGGCGCTGAAAAAAATCCGGCGATTTATGTCTACGACACCTCGGGTCCCTACACCGATCCGGACGCTGTCATCGACATCCGCAGCGGCCTGTCGACCCCGCGCCTGCCATGGATTCTGGAGCGTAACGACACCGAAGAACTCGATGGACCATCGTCCGTCTATGGCATCGAAAGACTGAACGATCCGGCGCTGGCCGAGCTGCGCTTCAACCTCAAGCGCACTCCGCGCCGTGCACTCGCCGGCAAGAACGTCACCCAGATGCACTACGCCCGCCAGGGCATCATCACCCCCGAAATGGAATACGTCGCCATCCGCGAAAACATGCGCCGGCGCGAATATCTCGACGAGCTCAAGGCGTCCGGCCCGATGGGCAATCGCCTCGCCGACCTGATGGGGCGCCAGCATCCGGGCCAGTCGTTCGGCGCCGCGATCCCTGCCGAGATCACGCCAGAATTCGTCCGTTCCGAAATTGCCCGTGGCCGCGCCATCATCCCTGCCAACATCAACCATCCCGAAATCGAACCGATGATCATCGGCCGCAATTTCCTGGTGAAGATCAACGCCAACATCGGCAATTCGGCCGTCACCTCCTCCATCGGCGAAGAAGTCGAAAAAATGACTTGGGCCATCCGCTGGGGTGGTGACAATGTCATGGACCTGTCCACCGGCAAGCACATTCACGAAACCCGCGAATGGATTGTGCGCAATTCACCGGTGCCGATCGGTACCGTGCCGATTTACCAGGCACTGGAAAAGGTCAACGGCAAGGCCGAAGACCTGACGTGGGAAATTTTCCGCGACACGCTCATCGAACAGGCCGAGCAGGGCGTCGATTACTTCACGATCCACGCCGGCGTCTTGTTGCGCTATGTGCCGATGACAGCCAAACGCCTGACCGGCATCGTCTCGCGCGGTGGTTCGATCATGGCCAAATGGTGCCTCGCGCATCATGAAGAATCGTTCCTGTACACCCACTTCGACGACATCTGCCAGATCATGAAAGCCTACGACGTCTCGTTCAGTCTCGGCGATGGCTTGCGTCCGGGCTCGATCTTCGATGCCAACGATGAAGCGCAATTGGCCGAACTGAAAACCCTCGGTGAACTCACGCAGATCGCCTGGCAGCACGACGTCCAGGTCATGATCGAAGGTCCCGGTCACGTGCCGATGCACCTGATCAAGGAGAACATGGACCTGCAACTGGAGCAATGCCACGAAGCACCGTTCTACACGCTCGGACCACTGACCACCGATATTGCACCTGGCTACGATCACATCACCTCCGGCATCGGCGCCGCGCAGATCGGCTGGTACGGCACGGCAATGCTGTGCTACGTCACGCCGAAAGAGCACCTGGGCTTGCCCAACAAGCAGGATGTGAAGGACGGCATCATCACCTACAAGATCGCCGCCCACGCCGCCGACCTAGCCAAGGGACACCCGAGCGCACAGATCCGCGACAACGCGCTGTCGAAAGCCCGCTTCGAATTCCGCTGGGACGACCAGTTCAACATCGGGCTTGATCCCGACAAAGCGCGCGAATTCCACGATGAAACGCTACCCAAGGACTCGGCCAAGGTTGCCCATTTCTGCTCGATGTGCGGCCCGCATTTCTGCTCGATGAAAATCACGCAAGAGGTGCGGGACTATGCGGCCAAGCAAGGCATCAGCGACGTTGCTGCGCTGAAGCAGGGGATGGAAGTCAAATCGATTGAGTTCGTCAAAAGCGGCGCGGAACTCTATCGCAAACAGTGATGGGTGCCAGCATGATCGAGATTGAACTCAACGGCGCGCCGCACCGGATTGCGCCGGGCCAGCATCTGCAGGAGTTGATCGATGCGCTGGCGCTGGCGGGGCAGTCGCTCGCGGTAGCGGTGAACCGGGAAATCGTACCGCGGCATTTGTGGAGCGAGCGAGTGCTGACGAGCCGGGACCGGGTGGATGTGGTGCGGGCGATTGGCGGGGGGTGAGGGTGGGATTAATTGACTCGGACCCTAATTAATTCCGGAGGCAGCAAGCTGCAAAAGCCAGTTTCCGGTGTCAGAGTTTTTTTCGCAGGGGTCTCGCAAAAATTACTCTGACCCCGCAAACGGCTTGCGGAGTGCAATGCGTGGCGCACCGAAAACCAAGGTCGCGATCAGCGTGCTCCGGAATTCGCAAGCAGGGTCAGAGTAATTTTCGCGGTGAAGCATTGCGAAAAAAAACTCTGACCCTGGTTGCTAGTGTTGTGGTTTGCGGCGGTTGGTAAAAGCTGCCGAATTAATTTGTGAGCGTAGGCAAAAGCTGTTGATTTGATTCGCGATCATTGGCAATAGCGGATGGTGTAGATGGTGCGGAGACGGCAAGCTGCAAAAGCCAGTTTCCGGGGTCAGAGTTTTTTTTCGCAGGGGTATCGCG